>JAIYEK010000032.1 GCA_027487015.1 Erythrobacteraceae bacterium
ATCAAGACCGAGAAGCCCGATCTCGTCTTCCTCGACATCCAGATGCCCGGCTTTGACGGCTTCAGCGTCGTCAAGGGCGTGATGGAGATCGAACCCCCGCTGTTCGTCTTCGTCACCGCTTACGAAGAACACGCGATCCGCGCATTCGAGGCCAATGCCGTCAACTACCTGATGAAGCCGGTCGACGAACAGAAGCTCGCCGACACCATCGAACGCGTGCGCCAGCGCCTGGCCGAGAAGAAATCGGCTGAAGATGCCGGGCAATTGCTCGACGTGCTTGCCGAAGTCGCGCCGGACCGCGCAGCGGATTTCGTCGAAACCACCGCGCCTGCCGCCGAAAGCGCGGACCGCTTCGAAAAGCTCATCAACGTCAAGGACCGCGGCCAGATCTTCCGCGTCGAGGTCGACACCATCGAGCATATCGAAGCCGCGGGCGATTACATGATCATCTCGACCGGAGACAACTCGCTGGTGCTGCGCGAGACGATGAAGGACCTCGAACGCCGCCTCGACCCGCGCAAGTTCCAGCGCGTCCACCGCTCGACCATCGTCAACCTCGATCTGGTGCGGCAGGTGAAGCCCCACACCAACGGCGAATGCTTCCTGGTGCTGGAAAGCGGCGCCGAGGTGAAGGTGAGCCGATCGTACCGCGATGTGGTGGCGCGCTTCGTGCATTGACCTATCCTCTCGTCATTGCGAGGAGCGAAGCGACGAAGCAATCCATGGCCTGACCCTCCAAATCGGGGCGCGGACCATGGATCGCCGCGGGCCTTGCGGCCCTCGCGATGACGAAGGATTGATTGGTGTCTGAATTCACCCTCCCCGGCTTCGACCTCGCCAAATTCATCCGCGAGACGTTCGCCGAAGACCTAGGCGAGGGCCTCCCCGGCGGCGGGCGGGACGTGACGAGCGAGAGCGTCATCCCCGCCGATGCGCGCTTCACCGGGGTGATGGACAGCCGCGATGCGATAGTGGTGGCTGGCCTGCCGCTCGCCGAGGCCTTCTTCCGCCACCTCGATCCCGATTGCGTGATCGAGCCGCTGGCAAAGGATGGCGACCACGTCTCCGCAGGCACCGACCTGATGCGCCTCGAAGGCCGCGCCCGCGCCCTCCTCACCGCCGAGCGATCCGCGCTGAACATCGTCCAGCACCTCTCCGGCATCGCCACCATGACCCGCGCCTATGTCACCGCGATGCGTGAAGGCAGCGCGACCTGCACCTTGCTCGATACCCGCAAGACCATCCCCGGCCTGCGCTTCCTCGAAAAATACGCCACCCGCCAAGGGGGCGCGCAGAACCACCGGATGGGGCTGTGGGACGCGGCGATGATCAAGGACAACCACGTCGCGGTCGCAGGCAGCGTCGGCGAGGCGGTGCGCCGGGCGCGCGAGGCGGGGGTCGAAAAGATCATCTGCGAGGTCGACAACCTCGACCAGATCGAGCCTGCCTTGCAGGCTGGCGCGCACCACCTGCTGCTCGACAACATGGACCCCGCCACCCTCCGCCAAGCGGTCGCGCTGGTCGCAGGCCGCGTGCCCACCGAGGCGAGCGGCGGCGTCAACCTCCAGACCATCGCCGCGAAAGCCGCGAGCGGGGTGGATTACATCTCGGTCGGTCGCCTCACCCAGAGCGCGCCCGCCGCTGACATCGGGCTGGATTTCAAGCCGCTGTGAAGCTTGCCCGGGGGCCACGACCGCTGGCGATCCGCATCTTCGCCGCCGCCTTCCTTGCTGCGGCGGTGCTGCGGCTGGTGCGCGGGCTCGGCGATCTGGCGCTCGCGCAAGCGGTGTTCGCCGCGCACATTCCGGGGTTCTCGTGGGACCGCGACTGGACGATCGTCACGCTGTCCGCCGAGTTCACCATCGCGCTGATCCCCTTGGTGTGGATATATCTCTTCGCCGCCCCCTTCGCGCGCTGGCTGGTGCTGGGCTTCGGGGCGCTGCGCCTCGCCTTCCTCGATCCTGCCGCGCTGATCGGCGCGGTGCTGGTCGCGGCCGCCATGGCGAGCCTGCTCACCCCGGGAGCCGCCCGCTGGTTCGCGCGCAAACCTGACCAGGAGGATGGCCCTGCGGTATTCGAATAGCCTCCTGCTCGCCGCGCTGGCCCTCGCCGCGCCCGCGATGGCGAGCGCGCAGGCCTACCAGTGCCGCGTGCCCGAGGTGACTGCCGTCCCCCGCGTCACCCCCGACGGCCCGCCGCGCTCCATGCCCGTCACCGGCTACACCCTCGCCTTGAGCTGGAGCCCCGAGTTCTGCCGCACCCGCGCCGAGGACCGCACGCAAGCCATGCAATGCGGCGGACGGAACGGAAGCTTCGGCCTCGTTGTCCACGGCCTGTGGCCCGAGGGTGCCAAGGGCTACCCGCAGTGGTGCGGGGCGAAAAGGTCGCTCACACCTGCCCAGCTGCGCGGCGCGATGTGCCTGATGCCCTCGGACCGCCTCGTCGCACGGCAATGGGCCAAGCACGGCAGCTGCATGGTCCCTGACCCCGGTGCCTATCTCAAGGTCACCCGCATCCTGTTCGAAGGCGTGCGCCTGCCCGATTACGATCGAATCGCGCGCGAGGAGGGCCTCACCGCAGGCCGCATCCGCGCGGCCTTTGTGGATGCCAACCCCGAATGGCCCGAGAGCGCCGTCGGCGTCGACTTGAACCCGCGCGGTTGGCTCGAGGAAATCCGCCTGTGCTACTCCAAACGCTTCCGCCCCGCCCCCTGCACCGCCTCGCGGCGCGGGGCAAAGGACAGCGCGCCGGCGAAGATCTGGCGCGGGCTCTAGGCCTCTGCGCAACGCGTCGGGGCAGCGCGCTCCCGCGGACCCTTGCGCAAATTCAGACGGCTAGGCAACATCGGGCAACACCGGTCCAACCCTTTACGGAGTTCCCAAGACATGAATGCCGCTCGTAATATCTGGTCCGTCGCGCTCGGTCTGCTGTTCCTGCTGGTGGTGATTGTCGGCGGCGGGCTCGGGTCGTGTGCCGCCTACAACTCGGTGCGGGTCTGGAATGCCGAGACCGCCGGCGAGGCCGAGCTTGCGCAGGCGCGGCAGAACCGCCAGATCGCCACATTGGAGGCCGAGGCCAAGCTGGAGAGCGCTAAGCTCCTCGCCCGCGCCGAGGTCGAGCGCGCCAAGGGCGTGGCCGAGGCCAACCGCATCGTCGCCGATGGGCTGGGCGGGCCGGAGGGCTATCTGCGCTACCTCTATATCGAGCACCTCGCCCAGTCGCAGGGCCAGATCATCTACGTGCCGACCGAGGGCGGCCTGCCGATCCTCGAGGCCGGGCGGCTGCGGCCCAAGCCTGCGCCCAAGGCGGACGAATAGGCACCCGTGTCCTTCGCCGATCGGCAAGCCCCGGCACAGCCGCGCCTTGGCCAGCGGATCGGGCTCGGCTGCCTCGCGCTGCTGCTGCTGTTGGTGGGGAGCTGCACCGCCTATGACTACGGCGCGCGCTATGCCTCCTGGGCAGGGCTGGACAAGACCCGGGTTCTCGCCGCTGCGGGCGACTATGTGCGCGACCATGCGCCCGGGCAGAAGGTGTGCCTCTACCGCGTGGCCTGCGACGAGCGACGGGCGCGGCTTGTGCTGGTGAAGGATGTCGCGGCGTTGAATGTCGAGGCTGTCCGGCAGATCGCTTGGGACCGCCGCTTCAGCGACACTTGTCCGGGATATACGGCCAATCTGGGCCTGGCCGTGGCCGAAGGCGGGCCTCCCGACCGCGAGGAGGTTCGGGAGGCGGCGTGGTCGTTCTACGCGGACCGCTTTGTGCCGACAGTGCGCAGCAACGGCGCGCCGTTGTCCTTCAGCGAGCAGCCGACCGAGCCCTGCACGCCCGAATACGCCATCGCGCCCTAGCGCCGTTCCCGGAAGAACCCCCGCAGCAATTCCGCCGCCTCGGCCTCGCCGATCCCCGTGTAGACTTCGGGGCGGTGCAAGGCCTGGGGGTGGTCGAACACCCGCGCACCGTGTTCAACCGCGCCGCCCTTGGGATCACTCGCCGCGTAGTAGAGCCGTGCGATGCGGGCGTGGGCAATCGCGCCTGCGCACATCGCGCAAGGTTCGAGCGTCACCCACAGCTCGCAGCCGGTCAGCCGTTCGTCCCCTAAGGCGGCGGCGGCGCGGCGGATGGCGAGGATTTCGGCGTGGGCAGTGGGGTCATGGTCGGTGCGGGGAGAATTATGCGCCTCGGCGATCACTTCCCCGTCCTTGACCACCACTGCGCCGATCGGCACCTCGCCCGCGTCGGCCGCAGCGCGCGCGGCGGCGAGGGCGCGGGGCATGAAGCTGCGGAACGCATCCGCGCTCATGCCCCGCGCACCCTTGCACGGTTATTCGTCGCCGGTCGCCGGCGTTCCTTCGGCATCGGGCTGCTTGATATCGACAGTGGGGACCTCGATCGTCTTCTTCTCGGTGCCGACCTCGACCTCGGCGGGCTCGACGTCATATTCGGGCATCTGCCCGCCCTTGACCTCGACCTCGGGCAGTTCGGCTTCCTTGGTCTGATCGACATCGCACGCGGCAAGGCCGATTGCCAAGGGGGCGATGAGGGCGGTGATGATGATGCGTTTCATGTTGTGGGTTCTCCTGTTCGCCTAGCGGGTGTGCGGATGCACGCTGCGCAGCGGCGCGCGGCGAATGCAGGGGAGAGGGCTTGATGCGGCCATCACATGGGTTAGACAGGCGCGGAACGGGATCGCCGCAGGCGCAAGTTGCTTGACGATTCGGCCTTGCCCCGTTATGCGCGCCGCTTTCCTTGTCCGGGCCCGCGTCCGGACCGATCTTTTACGAGAAGAGACACACCATGTCGCGCATCTGCGAACTGACCGGCAAGGGCCGCCAGGTCGGCCACAATGTGAGCCACGCCAACAACAAGACCAAGCGCGTGTTTCTGCCCAACCTGCAGAACGTGACGCTGATGAGCGAAAAGCTCGATCGCAGCTTCAAGTTCCGCGTTTCGACCCACGGTCTGCGCTCGGTCGAGCACAATGGCGGGCTCGACAACTGGCTGCTGAAGACCAGCGACGAGAAGCTCTCGTCCAACGCGCAGAAAGTGAAGCGCGAACTGCTGAAGGCTCAGGCCGCAGCCTAAGCATCGCCTGTCCTTCGGGACGGCATCAAATCGATCAAGCGTCCGGATTTCCGGGCGCTTTTTCGTTTGCGTCCACCTTCGGTCGCGCAGACCATCAGGCAGCGCTTCAGCCCTTCCAATCGAAGCGAATCAGCAAGCTGCGCTGAAACACCGACATATTATCGTCGGTGATCACCCAGATGCTGCCGCGCGCCGGGTTGTCTGACGAGGGCACAAAGGCGATCCCCTCGAAATTGTCGGCGAATATCCCGCCGTTCATGCGCTGAATCACCCGCGCCTGCCATCTGCCATTCGGCTTAATCGCCCGCGGATCGGCGATGGCGATGGCAGTGTCGAAGCGCGCGGGGATCGCATACTCGACCCGGCGCAGCAGAATCAGCACCCGCCCGTCGGGCAGCTGCGCCGCGTCGACCGGATCGTAATCGGCGGGTGCGCTGAAGCGGAAGGCGAGCGGCTTGCCCGGGCCAAGCGGGTCGCCCGCGAACAGCAGGCCCGGGTGCAGCGTGTCACTTCCCTCCTCGGTTTGTTCGGCGACGGCAAGGAAGCGCCCGTCAGCAAGCCGGGTCATCGTCTCGGGCCCGCTGTTCGCGCTCCAATCGGCCATGGCCGGCAGCGCGCGGCGGGTGCGGGTGCCGTCCGGATTCCAGCGCATCACCACGTTGTAAAACTCGAACCCGCCCCAAAGCGTCCCGGTCGCCGGGTCGCGGGCGAGGGATTCGAGGTCGACGATCTCTTTGCGCGGACCTACCGCCACGCCGACATAGCGGAAGCTGAGCGGCACGGCGCGGGGGGCATCGCCCTTCAGGTCGATGTCGAGCAGGAAGCCGCGGTCGGTCCCCGCGACCAGCGCCTGTCCGCGTCCTGCGGCGAGCGCGGAAAAGCCGCCGAACCAGCCGTGGGGCGAGCTAAGTTCCCATGCCCCCGTCAGCGCGAGGTCTCCTGATACGCCGGCCCGTTCGGGGCGCGGGGTGATCGTCACTACGGCCGGGTCGGCGCGGGTGCCGATCGAGGTGCGCACGACCGTGCCGGGCGCCAGCGCGAGCGCCACCCCCGCGATCAGCGCCAACCGAAGCCAATGCAGCGGGGCGCGCGCGCGGAGGGCAGGCCGCGCGCGAGGGCCGTCAGGCTTCATTCTTGGGGGAGGTCAGGAGAGGCCGAGCAGGCGGCGCGTCGCGATCTCGCAGGACGCATAGGCCTCCTGCCGCTCGGCGCTCCAGTAGCGCAGTTCCGCGAGCGCGATCGCCTCGCCCGTGACCGCACACAGCACATGGCTCCCCGGCCGCAGCACGCGGAAGCTGGAGGGGCCGTAATAGAGCTTGGCGACCTTGTCGGCGGGAGTCATCAGCATGGCACCCCTGATAGCACTCCGGAGCTAACCGAACAAATCATCTTGGGCGGCCGAAGGCGATGATTTTGCGGGTTTGCGTGGCGACGGTGGGGGTGACGGGGGAGAAGGCGGGGACGCGCCCTCGGGGATCGCGGCGAGCGTGCCGTCGCGCAATTGCAGCAGGAGGCGCGCCTCGGCAGCGGCTTCGGCGCGGGTGGTGAGCGCGCGGCCTCCGGCATCGCGGATGATCGCATAGCCGCGCTCCAGCGGCTTTTCAGGATGGAGCTGACTCATCACCCGGGCCAGCGCGGCGAGGCGCTGGCTACCCTCGCGCAGCGGGCGCTCGATCAGTGCGGGCGAGAGCCTCGCGCGATCGAGCCGCCGCTGCGCCTCGGCGGCGGTGCGGGACAGCAGGCTGGGCGAGAGCCTTGCGGCCGCCCCGGCAAGCCGCTCGCGCCCCTTGGCCGAACGGTCCCCCAGCGCGCGGCGAAGGCGCTCGGACAGTTCGTCGAGCCGCTGTGTCTGGGGCGCGAGCAGGTTTTCCGGGCGCGGCAGCAGCCGGGTGCGGGCCGCGAGCCGCTCGCGCCCCAGCTCGACCGGGCGATAGACTGCGCGGCGCTGGCGAGTGGCGAGGTCCGACAGGGTGAAGGCAAGGTCGGCGCGCACCGGCACCGCCATCTCGGCCGCGGCGGTGGGCGTGGGCGCACGGCGGTCGGCGGCGTAATCGGCGAGCGTGGTGTCGGTCTCGTGCCCCACAGCGCTGATCACCGGGATCGAGCATTCAGCGATGGCGCGCACCACCACTTCCTCGTTGAAACTCCACAAGTCCTCGATCGACCCGCCCCCGCGCGCGACGATCACGACATCGGGGCGCGGGACGGGACCATAAGGGGCGAGGCCGGAGAACCCGCGCACGGCGGCCGCGACTTGCTCGGCGGCGCCCTGCCCCTGCACCAGCACCGGCCAGACAAGGACGTGGCTGGGGAAACGGTCGGCCAAGCGGTGGAGAATGTCGCGGATCACCGCACCGGTGGGCGAGGTAACCACGCCGATCACCTGCGGCAGGAACGGCAGGCGGCGCTTGCGGCCTGCGTCGAACAGGCCTTCTGCCGCCAGCCTAGCGCGGGTCTTCTCGAGCAGCGCTAGCAGCGCGCCCTCGCCCGCCAGCTCCAGCGAATCGATCACGATCTGGTATTTCGAGCGCCCGGGGTAGGTGGTGAGCTTGCCGGTCGCGATGACCTCGAGGCCATCCTCGGCGCGGAAGTTCAGCCGTGCGGCGTTGCCCTTCCACATCACCCCGTCGATCACCGCGCCCTCGTCCTTGAGGGCGCAGTAGAAGTGGCCTGAGGCCGCGCGTTTCACGCCCGAAAGCTCGCCCCGCAGGCGCACGAAGCCGAAGCGATCCTCCACCGTGCGCTTCAGTAGCGCGGATATCTCGCTGATGGTGAGCGGCTGGGCGTTGTCGCCCTGCGCCACGCGGGCTACGAGCCCCGCATCATCATCACTGGTCGGCGGAGGCGCCATGAATATCCTGCTTCTGGGTTCGGGAGGCCGCGAACATGCGCTGGCGTGGAAGCTGGCGCAATCCCGGCATTGCGACACGCTTTGGGCCAGCCCCGGAAATCCCGGTATTCGTGATGTGATTGCCGAGGTCAATGCACGCCGTGACAGAAGTGGCGAGGTGGGCGTGCACGGCCTCGCCTTCGAGATGGACTTGAAAAATCATTCCGGTGTCGCAGAGTTTTGCGAGACCTATCAGATCGGCCTCGTCGTGATCGGCCCCGAAGCGCCGCTGGTGGAAGGGCTGTCGGACTCGCTGCGCGCCGCAGGCGTGCCGGTGTTCGGCCCCTCGCAGGCCGCGGCGCAACTCGAAGGCTCAAAGGGCTTCACCAAGGACCTTTGCGCCCGCGCCGGGATACCCACCGCCGGTTATGTGCGCACCGCGTCGCTGGAAGAGGCCCGCGCTGCCCTCGCCCGCTTTGCCGCGCCCTATGTGCTCAAGGCCGATGGCTTAGCGGCGGGCAAGGGCGTGGTGATCGCCGAGACTCTTGCCGCAGCCGAGGACGCCCTAGCCGACATGTTCAGCGGGGCCTTCGGCGGCGCAGGCGCGCAGGTGGTGATCGAGGAGTTCATGGAAGGGGAGGAGGCGAGCTTCTTCGCCCTCACCGACGGCACCGCGATTGTCCCTTTCGGCTCGGCGCAGGACTACAAGCGCGTGGGCGATGGCGACACGGGCCCCAACACCGGCGGCATGGGCGCCTACTCCCCCGCCCCGGTGCTGACCCCGGAATTGCAGGCCCGCGTGATGGCCGAGATCATCGAACCCACGGTGCGGACGATGCGCGAGGAGGGGAACCCCTACCAGGGCGTGCTCTTCGCCGGGCTGATGCTCACGCCCGAGGGCCCCAAGCTGATCGAATACAACGCCCGCTTCGGCGACCCCGAATGCCAGGTGCTGATGATGCGCCTCCAGAGCGATCTGGTCCCGATCCTGCTCGCCTGCGCTCAGGGCACGCTGGAGGGGGTGGAGATTGTCCTCGCCGACGAGACCGCGCTGACGGTGGTGATGGCCGCCAACGGCTACCCCGGCACCCCCGAAAAGGGCGGCGTGATTGATCTGGGCGATGCCGAGGCCGAGGGCGCCAAAGTCTTCCACGCGGGCACCGCCCTGAAGGACGCCGCGCTGGTGGCCAACGGGGGCCGGGTGCTCAACGTCACGGCGATGGGCACAAGCGTCACCGAGGCGCAGGCGCGCGCATACGCGGCGGTCGACAAGATCACCTTCCCCACCGGCTTCTGCCGCCGCGACATCGGCTGGCGCGAAGTGGCGCGGGAAGCGAAGACATAACTGAGCTCGCCCGCTTTTCCTCTTCCGGAGCAGAAGGCAGCGGGGCCCCGGATCAAGTCCGGGGAGACGCAGGGGGACGGCAGAACGCCACCCCCTTGCGGTCGTTCCGCCAGTGACCGATCAATCCGGTATGCGAACCCTCTCCATCAACTGTAACGGCGCGAAATCGGCCGCAGAATTTTGGCAACGCTATGTTGATGCTATCGACCCTGAAGACGCGCGCTTTTTCGGACGCAATCTAGACGCGTTCTGGGATGCGGTTGAGGGGGGCGGGCCGGGCTGGCCCGGCGAAGTGAAGCTGGTGTTTAAGGATTCGGCCGGGTTGGCGGCGTTTCAGGTCGACAACGGGCTGTCCCTATTGGAAGGGCTGCGCCGAATAGCGAACGACGCCAGCCAAATGGAAATCGAGTTGGCATAGCTGCGAAGACTGCTGGCGTGCAGCACATCCCGACAGCAAACTGTCTGAATTCCACCCACTTGCAGTCATTCGCTTCACCGACACGTCTCCCCGAATGCCGCCGGTTAAATCTAGAGGCCTGCAACAAAATTGATGCCGATCAAGGAGGCGCGCGGTGATAGAGCGCACAAGGTTGGCATGACCCAACGCATTATCCTCGCCGCAGCACTTGCTGCCCTCGCCGCCTGCACCACCACGCCCGGCTCGGAAAACCCGCCGCCGATGGTGGGCAAGTCCACCGCGCCCTCGCGCGACACCCGCGCGCCCGCCTTCGTCGAGGCGGCGTGCGGGGGGTGCCATGCGGTCGAGCCGCCGTTCCTTTCGCCCAACCCGGCCTCGCCGAGCTTTGCAGCGATCGCCAACCGGCAAGGGCTCTCAGAGAAATCGCTCGGCGACTGGCTGGCGGACGCGCACAATTACCCCGAGGACATGGACTTCACCCTGACCCGCAAGCAGATCGACCAGATCGCGGCCTACATGGTCACCCTGCGCGGCGCGGGATACGTCCCCGAGCCATAGGCGCGATGGGCCTATTGCCTGCCGCCGCTTCGTGATACCTCTCTTCCCGGTTGCAATCAGGAAGGGGGAATCTCGATGCCGTATCGCCTTGCGCCTTATTTCGTGGGTTTCGTGCTGCTGGTCATCATGACTGGTTTCTGGGCGAGCTATTTCGCGGCCGAAGAGGCGATTCCGCTCGCGTTTCACGTTCACGCGATTTCGTCGATGAGCTGGCTGGTGCTGCTGATCGTCCAGCAGGTCGTGGTCCAGCGCCGCGCCATCGAGCTGCACCGCTGGATGGGGCGCGCGAGCTTCGTGCTGTTCCCGTTCCTGATCTTCGGCTTCGTGATGATCATCAATCTCACCGCAGGCAATTATGCGGCCGGCGAAGGCCCCGTGACCATGGCGCTTGGCCCGTCCTTCGGGGTCGGGATGGGGATCGCGATCATCGGCTACCTGACGCTGTTCTATCTGGCATTGAAGCACCGCCATAACGTGAAGCTCCACGCGGGCTACATGCTGGCGACGCCGCTGATCCTGTTTGAAAGCCCGTTCAGCCGGGTGATGGACGCTTACCTGCCGTGGATGAACGTGATCGGGAGCGAATTTCCGCAAGCGATTCTCGACACCATCGCGGTCAGTGACGCGCTGGTGACGGCGTTCTCGCTGGTGCTGTGGGCGATGAACCGCAAGCATGGCGCGCCGTGGCTGGTCGCGGCGGGCTTTACGGCGTTTCAGGGCGTGGTGATGTGGTTTGCGCCGTTCATCCCGGCAATCACCGCAGGCTTTGCCGCCTATGCAGCGCTTCCCTCGGCGGTGACGCTCGCTCTGGGCATCGCGGCCGGCGGAGCGGCGGCGTGGCTGGGCTGGGAAGCGGGCAAGCCCCCGGCGCGGCGCGCGGCTGCTGCTGCGGCCTGATCGCAGGGGGCTTTCCTGCAGCCGCGTCCGCTATGTCCGCCTTCGGCGGCCAAGCCGCCGCGAGCGCACGCGCGCGAGCCGCAGGTGCCCAAGCCCGCAGGGCTTGCAACAGCACCGAGGACATGCCCGCGGAGGCGGGCAAGCAAACCTAGAGCCGCTCTTCCATAAGCTTCAGCATGTCGGCCTCGGGGCGCGGGCCATAGTGCGAGATCACCTCCGAAGCGCAGATCGCGCCGCGCTTGAGGCACCGGGTTAACGGCTCACCCTTGGCGTAGCCCGACAGGAAGCCGGCCGCGAACTGGTCGCCCGCGCCGGTGGTGTCGACCACCTTGATGACCGGGACCGCGGCGACCTCGGCACGCTCGCCATGGGCGATGGCGACGGCGCCCTTTTCCGAGCGGGTCGCGACCAGAACGGGAACCTTGCCCGCGACTGCCGCGAGGCCGGTCTCGAAGTCGTCCTCGCCGGTGAGCGTTGCAAGCTCGCTCTCGTTGACGAACAGGATGTCGATCACACCGTCCTCGATCATGGCGCGGAAGTCGTCACCGTGGCGGTCAATCACGAAGCTTTCGGACGCGGTGAACGCGATCTTGCGGCCTGCATCGCGCGCAACCTCGATGGCGCGGCGCATCGCACGGCGGGGCTCTTCCGGGTCCCACAGATAACCTTCGAGATAGAGGATTGCGCCGCTGGCGATCAGGTCTTCGTCGAGGGCAGCGGCGGGCAGGAACTGGCCTGCGCCGAGGAAGGTGTTCATGGTGCGCTCGCCATCAGGCGTCACGAAGATGAGCACGCGGCCGGTGGCGGGCTCGCCGTCACGGCCGGGGGTGTCGAAGTCGATGCCGGTGGCGCGCATGTCATGGCGGAACACCTTGCCGAGCTGGTCGTCGGCGACCTGGCCGATGAAGGCGCATTGCAGGCCGAGCGTGGCTAGCCCCGCCAGCGTGTTCGCTGCCGAGCCGCCCGAGACCTCGCGCGCAGGCGGCATGGCTTCGTAGAGCTCGTCGGCGCGTGCCTCGTCGATCAGGGTCATCCCGCCGCGGTTCAATTGAAGCTCGGTGATCAGCACCTCCTCGCAAGAGGCGATCACGTCGACCACGGCGTTGCCGATGGCGATGACGTCGTAGCGGGGCGGGGTGGTCTCGGGCACGGGCGGCTTCCTTGGCTGATGAGTTGCGCGTGCGCCTAGCCGCCTTCGCGCCCCTCGCCAAGCGATCTGTGTGCGGCGCACCATCCTCGCGTTGACTTCGCCGCGCCGCCTGCGCATCGCTTGGCGCCATGTCCGCCGTCCCCGCCGCGATCGTGAAAGCCTTTGGGCAGCTGGGCGACCGGGCTGTGCTTGGCGTGGCAGTGAAGAGCATCGCGGTGACGCTGGTCCTGTTCGCGGGCGCCGG
The DNA here is from genome assembly GCA_027487015.1 of Erythrobacteraceae bacterium. GTDB lineage: Bacteria > Pseudomonadota > Alphaproteobacteria > Sphingomonadales > Sphingomonadaceae > Erythrobacter. Next base: position 12,525 of record JAIYEK010000032.1, read on the forward strand.
TGTCGGCCTCTACTTCGCGCTTGCGCAGATCTTCGCCAGCCCGTGGTTTGCAGGAGTCCTGCCTGCCAGCATCAGCGGACCGCTGGTCGTTCTGGTGTCGCTGGTGGTGGGCATCGCCGCCTTCTGGCTGCTGTTCCGCGTCGTGGCGCTCGCCGTCCTGCAGCTCTTCGCCGACGAGGTGGTCGCCGCGGTCGAGGCGAAGCATTACCCCGAGCTTGCCGAACGCGCGCGGCCGCTGCCGCTGGCGCGCGAGGTGGCGGTGGCGACACGGGCGCTGATGCGGGCGCTCGGCTACAACTTGCTGGCGTTGCCAGTGGCGGGCGTGCTGGTGTTCACCGCGATCGGCCCGGCAGTGGTGTTCCTCGCCGTCAACGCGGTGCTGCTCGGGCGCGAGCTCACCGACATGGCGTGGCTGAGGCACTGTGACGGCGAGGAGCGCGCCAACCCCGTGCCGCGGGCCGAGCGCATTCTGCTCGGCGCGGTGGTGGCCGGGATGATGGCGGTGCCGCTGCTCAACCTCGTGGCCCCGCTGGTCGGCGCGGCGGCGGGAACGCACCTGGTGCTGCGGCGGATCGGAGCGAAGGGGTGATGCGCCGCGCGGCCCTCACTGCGGCGCTGCTGGCGGCGTTTTTGGCAGGGTGTGCGGGAGGAGGCGCGAAACCTGCCCAAGCTCCCCGCCCGGGGTTCCGCCCCGCCGCTCCGGCCACGCCCCGCAGCTCCATCGTGGTGGTGCCCGAGGTGATGGCGCCCGCGGGCCTCTCCGGCGTCATCGGCTCGCCCGCTGCAGCGCTTACTGGCCGCTTCGGCAGCCCCCGCATCGACCTTGCCGAGGGCGATGCGCGCAAGCTCCAGTTCGCAGGCAGCACCTGCGTGCTCGACATCTACCTCTACCCCGTGGCCGCCGCTGCCGAGCCGACCGCGACCCATGTCGAGGCGCGGCTCAGGCTGGGCGGCGCTCCGGCCGATCCGGGCGCCTGCATCGGCGAGGTCGAGGGGCGCCAATAGGCCCGCGAGCCGAGAGGTAACCCCGCCTTAAGCCTGTCTGTGGCATGGCCCATGGGAAGACCACAGGGGACCGACCACCGTGACCACCCAATTCCTCGAAGTCGCGCGCGCCGCCGCGGCTGACGGCCAGATCACCGCCGACGAACTCCTCGCCCTGCGCCGCGAAGGCTGGGGCGACGGCATCATCACCCGCGAAGAGGCTGAGGCGCTGTTTGCGGTCAATGATGCGCTCACCCAGCGCACGCCCGAATGGACCGACTTCTTCCTCGAGGCGATCGGCGAATTCGTGCTCAACGCCGCCCCGCCGCGCCTCCAGTGCAACCTCGAGGAAGCCGAGTGGCTGATCGCGCAGGTCGACCGTGACGGCAAGGTTGAGAGCATGGCCGAGCTCGAAGCGCTAGTGCGCATCCTCGAGCGGGCCGAGAACACCCCCGACCGGCTCAAGGACTATGTGCTCGGCACAATCGAGCATGCGGTGCTGCACGGCACCGGCCCGACCCGCCATGGCGGCGACCTTAGCGCGACCCACATTACCGCCGCAGAATGCCGCATCGTCCGCCGCGTGATCTTTGCGAGCGGCGGCCATGGCCCCGCCGCGGTCACCCGCCACGATGCCGAGATGCTGTTCCGCCTCAAGGACGCGACCCTCGCCGACGAGAACGCGGCCGAATGGGACGACCTGTTCGTCGACGGCGTCGCCAATTTCATGAAGGGCTTCGCGCTGCCCAGCGCCCAGCTCAGCCACGAGCGCAAGCTTGAGCTCGAGGCTTTTGTCGCCGACAATCAGGTCAATCTCGGCCGCTTCATGGGCCGCCTGGTGCGCGAAGTGCCCAATGTCGGCAACCACTTCGGCAAGGTGTTCGGCAGGAAGAAGCCCGCTGGCCCCGACTACGAGGCGCTCGCCGCCGAGGGCGAGAAGGTCACCACTTACGAGAGCGAATGGCTCGACGCGATGGTGCAGGCCGATGGCGAGGTCGACGAGCTTGAAAGCCGGTTGATCGCGCGGCTGGCGGAGCAGGACTGAGACGGCCCGTCAGCCCCGGTAGTGCCCTGCGTAGAGCGGGGCGAGCGCCAGAGCGATGTGGACGACCTCGGTCTCGATCCGCGCCTGATCTTCGGGAGCGACCCCTGCCGCCAGCTGCGCTTCGAGCGCGGCGCGCTCGCCTTCCATCCGCGCGATGATCGCCTGCACCTCGCGCGAACGCTGCGCGGTGCGCTGGGCGTCGCGATCGGGCGGGGTCACACCATGAAGCTCTCGCCGCAGCCGCAGGCGCCCTTGGCGTTGGGATTCTCGAACACGAAGCCGGCGGTGAAATCGTCCTCGCGCCAGTCCATCACGCTGCCGATGAGGTAGAGCACCGAAGCGCCGTCGATATAGAACACACCGCCGGGGGTGACGATCTTCTCGTCGAACTTGGCTTCGGTGGAGACGTAATCGACCGAGTAGGCAAGGCCCGAACAGCCGCGGCGCGGGGTCGAAAGCTTGACGCCGATCGCGTCCGCAGGGGCATTGCTCATCAGCTCGGCGACGCGCGCCTCGGCGCTCGGCGTCAGGGTGACGGCGGCCTTGGGGGCGGGGCGAGCAGTTGTGGTCGTCTCGGTCATTTGAGCCTCTTCTGCCAGAACAGCGCGTGCCCGGTGGCGGGATCGAGCTGGTAGTCGCCAAAGCCTTCGCGCGCATAGAGATGCCGCGCCGGATTGCCGCTCAGCACTTCCAATGTGATCTTGCAGGCCCCGCGCTTCAAGGCCTCGGCCTCGATGGCGGCGAGCAGCGCCTTGCCGACGCCGCGCCCACGCGTCTCCGGCAGCACCGCGAGATCGTGGATATTGACCAGCGGCGCGGCGGCGAAGGTCGAATAGCCCATGAAACAGTTGGCGAGGCCAATCGCCTTGTCATCGAGCCGCGCGAGGAGCGAGAACGCCTGCGGGTTCGCCGCCTGATCGGCCGTCAGCCGTGCCTTAACGTCGTCGGCCAGCGGCGCGCCGCCGCCCATCGGATCGCGCGCATAGGCATCGAGCAGCGCCACGACGTCCGCCGCATCGCGCGGTTCGCGGTAGTCAGCCAGCGTGATCGTCAGGGCAGGAGCCAGCGTCACAGCATCCCCAACTCGAGCCGCGCTTCGTCGCTCATCTTGTGCGGGCCCCAGGGCGGGTCCCAGACGAGATTGACCTCGGCATCTCGGATCCCCGGCACGCTCGAGACGCGCAACTCCACTTCGCCCGGCATCGATTCGGCGACGGGGCAATGCGGCGTGGTGAGCGTCATGGTGACGGTGGCGTCGCGGTTCTCGTCGACCTCGACGCCGTAGATCAGGCCGAGATCGTAGATGTTGACCGGGATCTCGGGATCGAAAATCTCGCGCAGCGCTTCGATGACGTCGGCCTGAAGGTCGCTGCCCTCACCGCCCACGGGTCCGCTGGCGGGCTTGGCGGCAAGGAAGCCGTCGAGATAGTCGCGGGTGCGGGGTGCCACATCATCGGCGTCGATCGCGTCCTCAACCCGGGCGCGGGGGGGCTTTTCGGCTGAGCTATTCATGGTCTCATCCTCTTCCAAAAATCTTGCGAGTGCGGGCGATCCCGGCGAGCAGCGCGTCAACATCAGCCTCAGTCGAGTAGAGGCCGAAGCTGGCGCGGGCGGTGGCGGGGACGCCGAGGTAATCCATCAAGGGCTGGGCGCAGTGGTGCCCGGCGCGGATCGCGACGTTGCTCTCGTCGAGGATTGTGCCGAGATCGTGGGGGTGGATCTCGTCGATGGCGAAGCTGACGATCCCGGCGCTGTCCGCGGGGCCGAAGAGGCGCACGTCGTTCATGCTCCCAAGTTCGCGGCGCAGGCAGGCCACAAGCACTTGTTCGTGCGCATGAATCCGGTCCGGGCCGATGGCGCTGACGTAGTCCGCGGCGGCAGCGAAGGCGATCGCTTCGGTGATCGCAGGCGTGCCCGCCTCGAACCGTTGCGGCCCGCTGGCGTAGGTGGTCTTGGCGAAGGTCACCCGGTCGATCATCGCCCCGCCGCCCTGATAGGGGGGCATCTCGGCGAGCAGTTCCGCGCGTGCCCACAGCGCCCCGATCCCGGTCGGCCCATAGAGCTTGTGGGCGCTGAAGACGTAGAAATCACATGCCAATGATGCGACATCCACTTGCATATGAGGCGCCGACTGGCAGCCATCGAGCAGCAGCTTCGCGCCGACTGCTTGGGCCAACGCGGCGGCGCGCGGGGCATCGAGCAGCGCGCCGGTGACGTTCGAGACATGGCCCCACGCGACCAACTTGTGCGCTTCGGTCAGCATTGCCTCGGCAGCGTCGAGGTCGATCTGGTGGTCTGCTGTCAGCGGGCACACATCGATGTGGACACCGACCTCTTCGGCCACCATCTGCCACGGCACGATGTTCGAATGGTGCTCGGCCTGCGAGAGGAGGATGCGGTCACCCGCCTTGAGGTTCGCGCGGCCCCAGGTCTGCGCGACGAGGTTGATCGCCTCTGTCGCGCCGCGGGTGAAGACCAACTCGTCCTCGTGCCCGCCGATAAAGCGCGCGACGGTGCGCCGCGCGGCCTCGTAAGCGAGCGTCATCTCGGCCGAGCGGGTGTAGACCCCGCGATGGACGGTCGCGTAATCCTCGCCCAGCGCGCGCGCCATGGCGTCAATCACCGCGCGCGGCTTCTGCGCGGTCGCGGCGGTGTCGAGGTAGTGCCACGGCTTGCCGTCATGAGTGACCATGCCGGGGAAGTCGGCGCGCAGGTCGCGCTCGAAGGTGGCGGGAGCGTTCATGCCTTGGCCTCGTAATGCTCGCGGATCAGGCGATCGACGAAATAGAGTGCCTCGGAGCGCAGTGCCTGCCGCTTGGTGATGGTGCCGTGCGAAACCTCGGCATAGAGCGCGACCGCCTCTTTCGAATCCGCCGCGGCGTTGAGTTGGGCCTCGCACGCGTCAGCGATCGCGAGTGCCCAGCCCCAGCGTTCGTTTGCATTCGGAGCCGGAGCATTGGTCCCGATCTTCTCGGCCAAACCGGCGCGCAGACAGGCGTGGGCGGCATCGAGCTGCGCATTGGGCACAGGCACGGTGCCGGCGAAGGCGGGCGCCTGAGCAAGGGCGAGAGCGAGGATCAGGCTCACAGCTTGGCCCCTTCCAGCGCCGCCACCGCCGCATCAAGCAGCGTCTCGCGCTCGGCTTCATCTTCCAGCGCCACAAAGGCATCGCCGATGAAGGCCTGCACCAGCAGCCGCTGCGCCGCCTGTGGATCGAGCCCGCGCGCCATCATGTAGAAGCGCGCGGCCTCATCGAGCGCGCCGACCGTCGCGCCGTGAGCGCATTTGACGTCATCGGCGAAGATCTCGAGCTGCGGGACGGCGTTGGCGCTCGCGCCGGCCTCCAGCAGCAGACCCTTGAAGTCCTGCGCCGCGTCGGTCTTTTGCGCGTGGCGTGCAACCTTGATCTCGCCGAGGAAATTGCCCGTCGCGCCCGCCCAGTGGACCGCGCGGATGGTCTGGTTGCTGGTCGCCTCGGGTTCGGCATGGACGACCTGCGTCACGAATTCGCGGGTGACGCCGGCCCCGCCGATGGTGACGCCGCCGAATTCGAAATGGGCACCGCGGGCGAGCCGCACCTCGACCTCGACCCGAGTGTAATCGCTCCCTGCATTGGTGACGAACAGCTCCGCCCGCGCGCCTTCGCCGATATCGAGCCGGATGCGATGCAATTCGGGCGCGGCCGAGCCGACCACCATCGCATGCCGCCGCACCTCGCCGGGGGCGAGCGCGATCTCCTTCCAGACATCGAGCGCCCCCGCGCCAAGCCGCGCCAGCGCGTCCATATCGGCATAGCGCCATGCCTCGTCGCGGCGCGTGGGGAGGGTGGCTGTCGTCATGACCGCGCCCCCCTGCGTGCGGTGACAAGCGCCGCAATGCTCTGCTCGCGGGCATTGGAGAAGCAGTCCGCCACATTGGCCGATTGCAGCAGGCCGTTCAGCCGCGCTTCGAGCTCGGCCTTGGGGAGGTCAGCGTCTTCGATGGCCTGCCATTGCGGGACGAGCGGCGTCATGCAGGTGACCATCGCGCCGCAGCCGATGGCATCGATCTCGCGGTCACCGGTGGAACGCTTGGTCTTGCACTTCACCGCGCCGTCGCTCACGCGCCACGTGCTGCGCCAGTCACGCAGCTTGTTGGCCATCACCACGATCTCGTCCCCGGCAGGCGGTTCGGCCGCCGGCTGGGCTGCGACGAGGGCCAGGCCGGCGATCAGCAGGCTCATTACGCCATCACCGAATCATAACCTTCGGCCTCGAGCCGCAGCGCCAGTTCCGGCCCGCCGGTCTCGACGATGCGGCCGCCGGCAAGAATGCTGACCTTGTCGGGTGCCACGACGTCGAGCAGGCGTTGGTAGTGGGTAATCAGCAGCACGGCCTTGTCGGGGCTGCGCATGATTGCGTTGATCCCGGCGCCGACGATCCGCAGCGCGTCGATATCGAGGCCGCTATCGGTCTCGTCCAGCACCGCGAAGGCGGGGTCGAGGATGCCCATCTGCACCATCTCGGCGCGCTTCTTCTCGCCGCCCGAGAAGCCGACATTGACCTGCCTTTTCAGCATTTCCATGTCCATCTTGAGCAGCCCCGCCTTCTCCTTGGCAAGCTTGAGGAACTCGCCGCCGCTCAGCGGTTCCTCGCCCCGCGCCTTGCGCTGAGAATTCAATGCCTCGCGCAGGAACTGGACGTTGGAGACGCCGGGGATCTCGACCGGGTATTGGAAGCCGAGAAAAAGGCCTTTCGCGGCGCGTTCATGCGGGTCGAGCGCCAGCAGATCCTCGCCCCGGAAGGTCACGCTGCCTGCGGTCACCTCGTAACCGGGCTTGCCGCCGAGCACGTTCGACAGCGTCGATTTGCCCGCGCCGTTGGGGCCCATGATCGCATGGATCTCGCCCGCGGGGACGGAGAGGGTGAGGCCCTTGAGGATGGGCTTGTCGCCGACCGAGGCGTGGAGGTTGGTGATTTCGAGCATCAGTACTTCCTTGGGGGGCGCTTCGTGTCGCCCTGCGGCGTGTCGCCGGACTTGGGGCGCGAATAGGTCTGCTTGGGGTTGGCCGCCTTGTGCGCGCGGGCGGCGGCTTTGCGTTCCTCGATCCGGTCGCGCATCACCTGGGTGAGCTGCTTCAGCACCGCGTCGATATCGGTGAGGATGTCGCTCGCCGCGATCCGCATCACCTTGATACCGACGCTCTCGAGGCTCTTGTCGCGGCGCTTGGCGAGCGTGTCATTCTGCCCCTCCTCGTCAATCGCCAGCGCGAGGCCGAGGTTGTGGCAGTTAAAATCGACAATCGCCGAGCCGACCACCGCGTGGCGTTTGAAGGTGTAGCGGCCGAGATCGGCGGCGGTGAACTTCGCGGCCAGCGCCTTGTGCGCCTCGGTCGAATGGCGCCGCAGCTCGCGTGCCTGTTCGTGCAGGGCATCGAGCCGCTTGTCCGAAATCTCCCACCCGCGGCCCTTCTTCTTGAGCGCGGGGGCTTCGGCGGAGGAGGCAGCCTCGGGGTTGAGGGCGAGGGTTTTGCGGGTGGTCATTTCTTCGCCCCTTCAGGCTTTGCTTTGGCTTTCAGGGCTTCGAAACGGGCTTCCATCATTGTCCAGACGTAATC
>JAIYEK010000249.1 GCA_027487015.1 Erythrobacteraceae bacterium
AGCCGCTCGACCTGCTCGGCATCGCGTGCCTCGCATTCGATATCGGTGATCAGGCCCTTGGCCGGCAGCGTGGTGAAGATGCGCTGGTGATAGATCTCGATGATGTTGACGTTGTGCTCGTCAAACAGGCGCATCACCCGGAAGAGCGCGCCGGGGCGGTCCTGAAGCGTGATCCTGAGGCGCGCGAGGCGGCCCTGACGGGCAAGGTCGCGCAGCAGCACATTGGCGAGCAGCCGCGTGTCGATATTCCCGCCGCAAAGCGCAAGCCCGATGGTCTTGCCCGCAAACCGCGCCGGATTGCGCAGCACAGCCGCCAGCCCCGCCGCGCCCGCGCCCTCGACCACGGTCTTCTCGATCTGGAGCAGCAGCGCCACCGCCTTCTCGAGCGCGGGTTCATCGACCAGCAGGATGTCGTCGACCCGCTCGGCGATCACCTTGGATGTGAAATCGCCCGGCACCTTGACCGCGATGCCTTCCGCCAGCGTATCGCCGCCGCACGGCAGGCTCGCGCCCTTGATGCGGTCGAACATGCTCGGGAACAGCCCGGCCTGCACGCCCACCACTTCGATGTTCGGATTGATCGCCTTAGCGACGGTCGCCATCCCCGAAATCAGCCCGCCCCCGCCGATGGGGGTGACGATGCAGTCGAGATCGGGCTTCACGGCGAGCATCTCGAGCGCCACGGTGCCCGCGCCGGCGGCGACATGCGGATCATCGAAGGGGTGGACGAAGGTCAGGCCAAGTTCGCCCTCGAGCTTGCGGGCATGGGCATAGGCCTCGTCGAAGCTCTCGCCTTCCAGCACCACCTTGCCGCCTACGCTTTCGGTCTGCATCACCTTCACGGTGGGCGTGGGTTTGGGCATGACGATGGTGACCGGCACGCCGAGCCGGGTGCCATGATAGCTCAGCCCCTGGCTGTGGTTGCCCGCCGAGGCCGCGATCACGCCGCGCGCGCGCTGTTCCTCGGTCAGCAGCAGCAGCGCATTCAGCGCCCCGCGCTCCTTGTAGGCGGCGGTGAACTGGAGGTTCTCGAACTTCAGCCAGATATTCGCGCCAGTGATCTCCGACAGCGTGATCGAGTGCATCATCGGCGTGTTGACCACCGCGCCAGCGATCCGCGCGGCGGCGGCGCGGACGTCGTCGAGAGTGAGATCGGCAGGCGACGCGGCGGCGCCCTTGGGGTTCGATGCGGCAAGCTGTGTCGACATGATGACGAGGCGATTAGAGCCTCGGGCGCGCAAGGGCAATGTTGCTTGGCCCGAACGCGCGAAAGGAATTCTGCGCAGGGGTGAAAGTTGGCAAGCGGGCGCGAAGGCGATAGGCACCGCTTGACCCGAATTGTTCTGTCCAAGGATTGCCATGCTCCGCTTCGCCTCTGCCGCCCTCGCCGCCGTCTCCGCCCTCGCGCTCTCTGCGCCCGCACTGGCCGATACGCTGGTCGACAATGTCGACGGGGTGACGATCGACGAGACCGGCAAGGTCAAGCGCTTCTCGGCACTCGTGTTCGACGAGAACGGCACGATCACCGCCGTCCTCGACCGCTCCGACAAGCGCCCGCAGACCGATTACCGCGTCGATGGCGAGGGCCGCGTGATGATCCCGGGCATTATCGATGCGCATGTCCACGTCATGGGCATTGGCTTCGGCGCGCTGACGCTGGACCTTTCGGACACCACCTCGCTCGAACAGGCGCTCGCCAAGATCAAGGCCTTTGCGGAAGCGAACCCGGGCCGCCCTTGGATCATCGGGCGCGGCTGGAACCAAGAGAAGTGGGGCCTCGGCCGCTTCCCGACCGCCGCCGAACTCGACGCGATCGTGGCCGACCGCCCCGTCTGGCTTGAGCGGGTCGACGGGCACGCGGCGTGGGGCAACACCCTCGCGATCCAGACCGCAGGCGTCACCGCCAAGACCGCCGATCCGTCGGGCGGCAAGATCATCCGCGATGCCAAGGGCAATCCGGCAGGCGTCTTCGTCGACAAGGCGGCGCTGCTGGTGGAGAAGGACGTCCCCGCCCCCCGCCCCGAAGACCGCGACCTCGCCTTCGCCAAGGCGCAGGAGGTGCTGCTGGGCTACGGCGTCACCGCAGTCGCCGACATGGGCACCACCCTCGCCGACTGGAACGCCTACCGCCGCGCGGGCGATGCCGGGCGGCTGACGATCCGCATCATGTCCTATGCCGATAGCCACGCGACGCTCTCGACCGTGGCCGGGCCGGAGCCGACCGTGTGGCTCTATGATGACCGACTGCGGATGGGCGGGATCAAGCTCTATCTCGACGGCGCGCTGGGATCGCGCGGGGCGAGCCTCAAGGCGCCCTATCACGACGATCCGGGCGCCAAGGGCCTGCCGTTCCTCACCCCCTCGCAGCTGCGCAACCTGATGAGCCTTGCTGCGATGGACAATTTCCAGACCGCGATCCACGCCATCGGCGATGCTGCCAATGCCGAGGTGCTGGGCGCGATCGAGGAGCTTTCGGAAAGCTACAAGGGTGACCGGCGCTGGCGGATCGAACATGCGCAGATCATCGACCCGGCGGACCTTTCGCGGATGGGCCAGCACGGGGTCATCGCCTCGATGCAGCCGCTCCACCAGACCTCCGACCGGCTGATGGCCGAAGCGCGGCTGGGGCCGGATCGGCTTGAGGGCGCCTATCCGTGGCGGTCTGTGCTCAAGGTCGGAGGGCGGCTGGCGTTCGGCTCGGACGCGCCGGTCGAGCCTGCTGACCCCTGGGCTGGCATGGCCGCTGCAATCAGCCGCACCGACGCTGCCGGCCAGCCCTTCGGCGGGTGGTTCCCGCAGGAGACCGTGACCCGCGAACAGGCGCTTGCCGGCTTCACCGCCGATGCCGCCTATGCCGGGTTCGCGGAAGGCCGCTTCGGCCGCCTCATCCCGGGCGAGCGCGCCGACTTCCTGTTCGTCGACCGCGACCCGCTGTTCGCCTCGCCTGAGGCGCTGCGCGGGACCAAGGTGCTGCAGGTGTGGATCGGCGGAGTGAAGGTGAAAGAGGCGGAGTAACTACTCGGCCGCCGCCGCCTCTGCCGCCTGCTCCGCCTCGCGCGCCGCCTTGTCTTCGGCGACCGCCTTCTCCTGCAAGCGCATCAGCACCAGCGAAGCCTCGAACAGCAAGAGCAGCGGCACCGCGAGAATGATCTGCGAGCCCGGATCGGGCGGGGTCACGATCGCGGCAATGATGAAGATGCCGACGATCACATAGCGCCGCGCCGCCACCATCTGATCGCGGGTGACGATCCCGGCGCGGTGGAGCAGCAACAGCAGCACGGGCAGCAAGAAGGTGACCCCAAAGCCAAGGATGAACTGCATCACCAGACCAAGGTATTCGCCTGCGCTGGGCAGGGCCTGAACCTTGAGCCCACCCGCCTCGCCGCCGAAGCCGAGGAAGAACTTGAAGGCGGTCGGCATGACGATGAAATAGGCCAGCGATGCGCCTGCGCCGAACAGCACCGGCGTGGCGAACAGGAAGGGCAGGAATGCCTTCTTCTCGCGCGCGTAGAGCCCCGGCGCGACAAAGGCCCAGAGCTGGTTGGCGATCACCGGAAAGCTCACCATGAACCCTGCGAACAGCGCGACCTTGAGCTCGACGAAGAACACCTCCGGCAGCTTGGTGAAGATCAGCTGGCCCTCGCCATCGGGGAAGGCCTGCTTCAGCGGGTAGATCAGGATGCCGAGAATCTCGTCCGCGAAATAGAGGCAGATCACAAAGCCGACGCCCAGCGCCAGCAGCGCGCGCACCACGCGGCTGCGCAGTTCGATCAGATGCTCGAGCAGCGGCGCGCGGGTCTCGTCGAGATCCTGAATGTTAAACATTCTCGTCACCCGTATGCGGTTTTGCAGGCAGCATCGGCGGGGGCGGTGTTTCGGGGACGGGATCGATCGCCGGGCCGCCTATCGTGACAGTCGCGACGGGCACAGGGGGCTGCTTGTCAAACAGCGACGGCTGCGGCGGAGGGGTGACCGGGGGTTCCACAGCGGGCGGATTCTCCGGCGGCGTCTCGACCGGCGGCGGGCCGGTCATCACCGGCGTGCCGGCTTCTGCCTCGGTGAGAGCGGCAGAACGGCGCATGATTTCTTCGTTCTGCGCCTTCCACTTCTTCTCCATGTCCTCCAGCTCGGCTTCGCGCACCATGGCGTCGATCCCGCTGCGGAAATGGGCCGAGACGCGGCGCATCTTGCCGATCCAGCGACCGGCAGTGCGCATCGCCAGCGGCATATCCTTGGGCCCGATCACGAGCACCGCGACGATCAGAATGACCAGCAGCTCTCCGGCGCCGACATCGAACATGAAACTGGCGCCTCGGCTGTCGTCAGGAGGTCAGGGACGCTGGCTCAAGCGCCGGTGCCGTCGGTCTTTTCGGCAGGGGCCGCAGCCGGAGTCTCGACCGGCGCTGCCGGCGGCTCGATCCGCACGGCCTTGGCGGCGGTTTCCTCGGTTTCGTTGAGGCCCTTCTTGAAGCTCGAGATGCCTCTGCCGAAATCGCCCATCATTTCCGAAATGCGGCCGCGTCCGAACAGGACCAGCACGATCAGCAGAACGATGATCCAGTGCCAAAGCGAACCAAAACCCATTGTCTCAACTCCTGAACCGCGGCGGGGTGC
>JAIYEK010000156.1 GCA_027487015.1 Erythrobacteraceae bacterium
CGCCCGGCTCGAAGCACAGGCCACGTGACATAGACGACCCGGCATAGGGGGCCGGAACAGGGATTTTGGACAGGAGACAGATCTTGGCAGACAAGACGGCGAAACTCGAATTCGGCGGCCAGACGCACGAATACCCCGTGCTCGCAGGCAGCACCGGCCCCGACGTGATCGACATCCGCAAGCTGTATGCGCAGACGGGTGCCTTCACCTTCGACCCGGGCTTCACTTCGACCGCGTCCTGCGAAAGTGCGCTCACCTACATCGACGGTGATGAGGGCGTGCTGCTGCACCGCGGCTATCCGATCGGCCAGCTGGCCGAGGATTCGAGCTTCATGGAAGTCAGCTACCTCCTGCTCAACGGCGAGCTGCCGAGCAAGGAGGCGCTCGACGACTTCACCTACACCATCACCCGCCACACCATGCTGCACGAGCAGCTGATGACCTTCTACCGCGGTTTCCGCCGCGATGCGCACCCGATGGCGGTGATGTGCGGCGTGGTCGGCGCGCTCTCGGCGTTCTATCACGACAGCACCGATATCGCCGATCCGACCCAGCGGATGATTGCCTCGCACCGCCTGATCGCCAAGATGCCGACGATTGCGGCGATGGCGTACAAGTATTCGGTCGGTCAGCCCTTCGTCTATCCGGACAACTCGCTGAGCTACACCGGCAACTTCCTGCGCATGACCTTCGGCGTCCCGGCCGAGCCCTATGTGGTGAACCCGGTGGTCGAGCGCGCGCTGGACCGCATCTTCATCCTCCACGCCGATCACGAGCAGAACGCTTCGACCTCGACAGTGCGGCTTGCCGGTTCCTCGGGCGCAAACCCATTCGCCTGCATCGCGGCCGGCATCGCCTGTCTGTGGGGCCCGGCGCATGGCGGCGCCAACGAGGCCGCGCTCAACATGCTGCGCGAGATCGGCACGCCTGACCGCATCCCGCACTATATCGAGCGCGCCAAGGATAAGAACGATCCGTTCCGCCTGATGGGCTTCGGCCACCGCGTCTACAAGAACTACGACCCGCGCGCGACAGTGATGCAGAAGACCGTGCGCGAGGTGTTCGAGAGCCTCAAGGTGACCGACCCGCTGTTCGAAACCGCGCTGCAGCTTGAAGAGATCGCATTGAACGATCCCTACTTCATCGAGAAGAAGCTGTTCCCGAATGTCGACTTCTATTCGGGCATCATCCTCTCGGCGATCGGCTTCCCGACCACGATGTTCACCGCGCTCTTTGCGCTGGCGCGCACCGTGGGCTGGGTGGCGCAGTGGAACGAAATGATCAGCGACCCCGGCCAGAAGATCGGCCGCCCCCGCCAGCTCTACACTGGCCCGACCGAGCGCGATTACATCCCGCTGTCGAAGCGCTGAGAGGCTAGGAAGCCATGTTGATGCTGAGGGCGGCAGGGATGTTCCTTGTCGCCCTCGGTTGTATCTGGGCGTTGCAAGGTGTCGGCGTTCTGCATTGGCCGGCGGACAGCTTCATGCGCGGCGAGCGGCAATGGGCGCTGCGTGGCGGCGCGATGATATTGGCCGGATCGCTCCTCTTGTGGCTGGCCGCAAGGCGGCGGCGCGGCTGAGGCTGGATCAGGCCGCGGGCAGCTCAAGCGTGAACAGAGCCCCGCCGCCCGGCGCGCTTCCGACCGTGAGCCTGCCCTCCATCGCCTCGGCCAGACGGCGCGAGATGTAGAGGCCGAGGCCGCTGCCCCCATCCTTGCCGCCGCCCTTGCCCCCGTCACTATCGCGGCCAAGGCGTTCGAACTTGTCAAAGATCCGCTCGGCCTGTTCGGGGGACACGCCCGGCCCCTCGTCGGCGACCGTTACCGCAACCCGGCCCTCTGAGGCGACCGAGGCGTTGATCGTCACCGTGCTCGCCGCCGGGGCATAGGCGACCGCGTTGCCCACCAGATTGATGAGAATCTGCAGCACCCGCCGGAACTCCGCGCTGGCAATCGCCGTCCCGCGCTCGCCCTCGACCACCAGCTGCGTATCCCGGTTGTGCGCGCGCACCCCGAGGATCCCCGCAGCGCGGCTCGCCGCATCGGCAAGGTCGACCGGTTCGCGCGCCGTGCTGAAGCCCGGGGTCTCGACAACCTCGAGGTCGGCAAGGTCATCGAGCATCGCCGCCAGGTGCTGCCCGGCGCTCGCGATGGTGCCGGCATATTCGCTGTATTCGTCGCGCAAGGGCCCGGCGAGGCGGGCGCGCATGGTCTCGGCATTGGCGATAATCCGGGCGACCGGCTGGCGTAGCAGCGGGGTGAGCGCGGTGCCCACGAGCCGCGCGGGCGAGGTCTCGGGAGCGTCGGGATCGGCCGACGCGGGCGCGATCTCGGCGAGCGGTTCCTCGGCGATCAGCAGCAGTTCGAAGCCCGAGGGGTTCTGCGGGTCGGTGCCGAGCGCGATGAGCCGCACCCGCCAACGCCGCTCCGAGCCTTCGAAGCGGCACGCTGCGCCGTCGAGCAACCGCCAGTGGAGCGGCTGGTGATGGGTGATGTCGATGAGGTCGACGAGCTCGCTCCACACCGTGCCGGGCGCGGCGGCTGCTGCCTCTTCGAGCCCGGCGGCATCGCTCGCGCGCGCACTCAGCACCTGCAGCCGCTGGCGGGCGTCGAGCCGGGCGCTGACTTCGGCAGTCGCGCGGTCGATCGCATCGAGCCGCTCGGCGAATTCGCGCGCTGAGGGGGGTGCCAGCGGGCTCCTCTGCCAGTTCTCGACCAGCACCTCGCAGCCGCCCCCATCGTCCTCGGTGAGGGGGTGGATGCGCGCAAAGCCCGAGATTTCGGCATCGCCATCGAAGGCGGAAAAGCCGCGCGCGATGCGCAGGCCGAGCGCGCGGGCCTGCCGCACCAGCGCGAGCAGTTCAGGGATCGCGAGCATCCCCGGCAGATCGCCCCCGCAGCGCTCCTGCAAGTCCGCGAGCGCCGCATCGGCGCTCAGCAGCCGGTCACGCGCATCGGTCAGACCGTATGCGCCAACCAGAGTGTCGGTGCGGTCCACCATGTTCATCATGCGGGCCGGTCTGCAGCAAGCAGCGCGGCGGCGCGGGCCGGGGTGAGCGCGGCGAGCGCTGGCGGCAGCAGCGCGGCGGGCTCGGCCAGCACGACCTGGCGCTCGATCGCAGGCGCGCCGAGGCCCGCCGCGCGCAGCTGCAGCGCGAGCCGAAGTGCCTGCCCTTCATGGCAGGCGAGCACCGCCTCGCCGCGCGGGGAGCGGGTTTCGTTGGCAAGCGCAGAGGCGAATAGCGCAAGGCCCGCATGATCGAGCGCGAGCGCAGCCACCGCACCGCGGCGCATTGCTGCAACAAGCCGCGCCAGCAGCCCGAGCCGCGAGGTTGCCTCGTCATAGCCTGCCTGCAGGCGCACCAGCCCGGCGCTGCCCTGCGCGCCGGTTTGCGTGGCCGCCAGAAGCGCGTGGAACAGCTCCGCCGGC
Organism: Erythrobacteraceae bacterium; assembly: GCA_027487015.1. GTDB lineage: Bacteria > Pseudomonadota > Alphaproteobacteria > Sphingomonadales > Sphingomonadaceae > Erythrobacter. Next base: position 3,429 of record JAIYEK010000156.1, read on the forward strand.
AGCTCGCCCAGCGGCAGCTCCATGCGCCGCTGGGCCTGCATGAAGCGCGACTGCGCGGCGAGCGTCGTCATCGCCAGCGCACCGACGGCGGGGTCTTCGGCCGCGATGAGTTCCTGAAGCAGCGGGCTCAGCACCGGATCGATCGCATGGCGCTGCTGCAGGCGGTCGGCGACAAGGCTCTCCGTCGCCAATGCATGGCAGTGGGCGAGCAGCGCCTCGTCGGCCATGAGACTGTCGGCAAGGGCATCGAGTGCCGTGGGATCGCCGCCGGGCGCGCGCGCTACGGGATCGCGCCCCGATTGCGCCGCAAGCAATTGTGCCGCGATATCGAGGATCATGCCGCGCACCCGGGCAAGGATCGCCTCGCTGACCAGGCCCTGCGCTTCCGAGCCCAAGAGGTGACGCAGCACCGGGACGACCGCCGTCAGCGCGCGGGCCTCGCGCGCGAGCCCGCCGCGCAGGATCGCCTCGACAGCATCGTCGGCGGCAAGGTCCATCGTCTCTTCGCCCATTGTCCTGCGGGCATAGGGCCCGCATAGTTAAGGACGGGTTAGATTATTCCTCGGGTCCGCGCAGCAGCAAAGCTGCACATAGCCCCAAGGCGAGACAGGCAAGCGCTGGCGCGAGCAGGCCGAAGCCGGTGGCAAGCGAGAGAACGAAGAGGAGGCTCGCACGGTCGGACGCAGCAGCGGCCAGCGCTGTGTCCCCCCCGCGCGCCGCAAGCCGGGCCAAGGCATAGGTGACCGGGCCGAGCGCGGCGAGCGGCTCCCAGTCGGGAAAGGGGGCAAGCGCGAACCACAAGGTCACGCCGGCCAACAGATCGCAGGCTCCGGCCAGCACCTTGCCGGTGCCCGCCGCCACGCCCTCGCGCCGCAGCCGCGCGGCCAATGCGGCAAAGCTGTGCGATATCTCGCCCGCGAGCAGCCCCGCCCCGGCCAGCGCCAGCCCCGCCGCCGGAAACCCGAAGGCCGCGGCCATGATGCCGATGAGCAGCAGCACCAGCGCTGCGCTTCCGGCGATCACCGGGCCCTGTTCGAGCCCGCGCGGCACCAGCGCGCGCACCGCCGCCGAGGCGAGCGCCGTCCCCGGCGCGCGCCAATCGGTGGGCGGCGCGGCTGCCGCGATCAGCGCGCTCTCGTGACGCGCCACGCCTTCCATGCTGTCGGCGAGCAGCCAGGTCTCGGGCACCAGCTCGCGCGCGGCGAGCTCGCCGGTCGGGGTTCCCGTCTGGAGCGCAAGCCGCAGCAGCAGTGAGACCGCATCGGCATCGCCCGGAAAATCCGCGAGGCGCTGGGCCGGGGCGCCGCGCATCACCAGCACCCCGCACCAGTGGCGCGTAGCATCGATGCGCTCGAACACGTCCGGGTGGGCAGCGGCGAGCGGGTGATCGGCGGGGATCGTCGCCACCATGCGCTGGAGGCCCTCCTCTCCCCCGCCCGTGAACGCGCGGACCACGGCGGGATCGGGAACCAGCCCGTCGGCAAGGATTACCAGATCATCCTCGGCCCGCACCAGCGCGGGGATCGCCGCGAGACCGCGCAGAGCGTGAAACTGCACCCCTTGCGCTTCGAGCATGTGCTGCAGGTCCAGCACCGTGCCGCCCGGGGTCTCCGCGAGACAAAGCACCCGCTCGCAGCCGAGCGTCTGCAGCAGCGCCGCCTGCCAAGCGATCACGCTGCGCCCGGCAAGCGGGAGCGCGGCGCGCAGGGCGCCGTCCTCGCTGTGGCGCAAGGCGGCGATGAGGCCGATGCGCATGGGGCTAACTCCTCCGGTCGCGGCAACAGGGCGACGAGGCTTGGCCGTTTCAGCGCGGCGGTTCAAGCGGGGCGGCGGGCGTTGCCCCCAAACACGGGGCGGCGCGGCGCGGCAGCGCTCAGATGCGGTTGGGATCGGGGACGCGAGTGCGCGCGAAGCGGGTGATCACTGCCTCGACCTCGCGGATCGCCATCGGCTCGCCGGGCGCAGCGTGGAGCGCTATTTCGGCGGCTTGGAGCAGGTCTTCGGCATGGAAGCTCGCGGCAAGGCCCTTGAGGCGCATGGCCGCGACGTGCCAATTGCCATCGCAGCGCGCGCGCTTCAGCAGATCGAGCTGCTTGGCCGCGCTGTCGAGAAAGGCGCTGCGCAGCTCGCGCAGCAACGCGGCATCATCGCCGGCCGCTGCCGCAAAGGTCGCATCGAGAGCTCCGTGATTGAACGCCATACCCCGGGAATAATCCGGATTGGTTAAAGCGGGGTTTATCCCGAGTCCCGCTGTGGTATGAAGGGGCATGGCAGGACGGCATCAGATGCGCGCCTTGGGGCGCAAGAGCGGCAGCGACAACACCGGCGATACCGCGCTTCCCGAGACCGAGGGCAGCGCGGAACCGATTGAATTGTCGGACACCTGGGTGGACGAAGCGGAGGAAGAGGACGCTTTCGGTACGCCCCGCCCCTCGCTTCTCGCCAAGTCGGCACCTGCGCTTGCGGTGCTGGCTGTTGCGGGATGGAGCGGTTTCTTCGTTTGGGCGCATCTGGCCGCGATGCAGGCCGAGGCCGAGCCCGCGCAGTGGGCACAGTGGATCGTGATGTGGGCCGTGCCGACCGGGCTGGTCGGGATCGTGTTGCTGCTGACGATGCGCTCCTCGCACGCCGAGGCGCAGCGCTTTGCCGCGACCGCTGCGGCGATGAACCGCGAGAGCGCCGCGCTCGAAGGCAAGCTCAAGGTGGTCAACCGCGAACTCAGCCTGGCGCGTGAATTCCTCGCCGCAGAATCTCGCGATCTGGAAGCCCTCGGGCGTATCGCCGCCGAACGCCTGTCGACCCACGCGGGTGAATTGCAGGCGCTGATCAAGAACAACGGCGCCGAGGTCGAGACCATCGCTGCCACCAGCGAAACCGCGCTCGGCAACATGAACCGGCTGCGTGACGATCTTCCGGTGATCGCCAATGCCGCGCGCGATGTGACCAACCAGATCGGCAGCGCCGGGCGCGTCGCCGAAGACCAGCTCGCCCGTCTGACGAGCGGCTTCGAACAGATCACCGCAGTCGGCGCCGCGAGCGAGGAACAGGTCGCGCGGCTCGGCGAGAATGTCGGCGCGACGCTGACCGGGTTCGAGACCCAGCTGGTGCGGATCGAGGCGCTAGTGACCCAGCGCTTTGCGGCGCTCCAGTCCGAGGTGGAAGGTTATCGTGCGGCGGTCGGCGCGCTCGAGGAAGAAGCCATGGCCGCGCTGCGCGATCGGGCAGGGATCGCTGCCAGCGAGGCCGAAAGCACGTCCGACCGCCTGCGCGAGGCGACCGAGGGGGCCGCGGCCCGCTTTGCCGAGACGATCAAGGACCTCCACGAGGCGATGCTCGAGAAGCTGCGCCTCGTCGACGAGCTCGACCGCACGACCAGCGCCGCGGCAGCCCAGCGCATCGTCCAGCTGCGCGACGAAGCGATTCGCTTCGACGACCACCTCGAAGCGAGAAACCGCAGCTTCGACGAGCAGATCGAACAGCGGCAGGCCGCGTTCGAAACGCGCGAGACGCAGGCGGGCGAGGTGCTCGCCCAGCGCCTCGCCGCGCTCGACGATGCCCTCGCCCAGCGCCGCGATGCGCAACTGGCGGAGATCGAGAAGCTGGTCGCACAGGGCGAGGCCATGTCCGAGCGCGTCGCCGAACTCACCCGCGCGGTCGGCGCAGCGGGAGCGGCCGGGGAAACCGCGCGTGCCAATCTTGGCGGCGCGCTCGATGGGCTTGCCCGCCAGCTCAAAGAGAAGCGCGCTGCCCTCGCCGCGACCGAGGCGGAGATGGCACAGCTCACCGACAGCTCGGTGCGGCTGCTCGAAATCCTGCAATCGGGCGCGCGGACCTGCCGCGAGGAACTCACCGGCGCGATCGGCGGCGCAAATACCGCGCTCGAGAACGTCGAAGCGCGCGCGGACAAGGTCGCCGCGCTGATGCTGCGCAGCACCCAGGCGGGCAGCGACCTGTCGGACTACCTGCTCCAGACCCGCGACGGTATCGATGCCGCTGAAGTCGCCATCGCCAGCTTCAAATCGCGCCTTGCCGAAGAGACCGAGGACGTCCTCGCCCGCCTCCAAGGGCTGCGCGCCGGCTTTGCGCGCCTTGCCGAAGAGAGCGGCACGCTGGCGCAGGGAACGCAGGAATCGCTGCGCGACGCGCTGGCCGCGCTCGAAACCGCGATCACCGGCGCTTTCGCCACGCTCGATGAAGGCGCGCGCGAGCGGATGTTGGGATTGGCGAACAGGCTCGGCGGCGAGGCGGTCGAGGCGCTCGAACGCTCACTTCGCAACGAGACCGCGGCAACGCTCGGTGCGCTCGAGCAATCGGCTGCCCATGCCTCCGGCGTCGGGCGCGAGGCGGCGATCCAGCTGCGCGACCAACTGGTCAAGGTCAACGAACTCACCGGCAATCTCGAGCAGCGCGTCACCCGAGCGCGCGAACTCGCCGAGGAGCAGGTCAATAACGACTTCGCGCGGCGCATGGCGCTGATCACCGACAGCCTGAATTCGGCCGCGATTGACATTGCCGGCGCGCTGTCGAGCGAGGTCGCGGACACGGCGTGGGATGCCTATCTCAAGGGCGACCGCGGGATCTTCACCCGCCGCGCGGTCAAGCTGCTCGATGCGGGCGCTGCCAAGGACATCGCCTCGCTCTACACCTCGGACGAGGCCTTCAAGGTCAATGTCAGCCGCTACATCCACGATTTCGAAGCGCTGCTGCGCCAGACGCTTTCGACCCGCGATGGGCACGTGCTGAGCGTGACGATGCTGGGTTCGGATATGGGCAAGCTCTACGTCGTGCTCGCTCAGGCGATCCAGCGCTTCCGGACCTAACCGGCCGGAGCGTTCGCCGAGGGCGGCTTGGGCAGGAAGTCGATGTCGGCTGCGGTGATCCAGCCATAGATGAAGTTGGCGATGAACAGCGCGGTGAGCAGCGCGGCGATAACCGTCGCTCGCAGCGCAAGGCGGCCGGGGCGGAAGTTGACCGGCGCGCTGTCGGCCTGCCCGGGCACCTTCTCGATCCCCGCTTCCTCGGCCGTACGCACGCCGAAGGGGAGCATAACGAAGGCGCTCATCACCCAGAACAGGAAGTAGATCGCGAGGATCGAGGTGATCCCCATCAGGCGGCGCTCCCCGGCATCACCACGCGGACTTGCGGCTTCTTGCCCGACCAGCGCTGTGCGCAGCGCCGGGCGGCAAGGCGCGCGGCTTCGCGCACCGCTGTCTGGTCCTTCGCGTCGCGGCCCTTGAGCCGGCCGATGGCCTTCAGCACATCCTCGGCAGCCTCGGCGAGGAATTCGGGCAGGTCCTCGTCAAGCGGCAGGCCGATGGCTTCGATCACCGGACGCGCGCCGCGCGCCAGCACGACCACCAGCACGCCCTCGCCCGCGATGCGGCGGCGCATGGTGATCGCCTCGCCGTCGGCGGGCGCGATGATGTCGCCATCGAGTACGAGACGCCCGGCGCGCACCTCGGCGACCTTGCCGGGCTTGCCGGGTGCAAGGCGCACCAGATCACCGTTCTTCTGGACGACCTGCGAGGGGATGCCGCTCGCCTTCCCGACCCGCGCTTGCTCGGCCATGTGGCGGATCTCGCCGTGGACAGGCACGAGGATTTCGGGCTTGAGCCACGAATAGAGCGCTTCCAGCTCCGGCCGCCCGGGGTGCCCGGAGACGTGGATCAGCGCCTGCCGGTCGGTCACCATCTGGATGCCCCGTGCGGCGAGCTGGTTCTGGATCTTGCCGATCGCGATTTCGTTGCCCGGAATCTGGCGTGAGGAGAACAGCACCACGTCGCCTGCGACGAGTTCGATCGGGTGGTTCATGTCCGCCATCCGGCCGAGCGCCGCGCGCGGCTCGCCCTGCCCGCCCGTGGCAAGGATCAGGATCTCACCGCGCGGCAGGCCCATCGCGGTCTCGAAATCGACCAGCGGGGGCAAGTCCTGAAGGTAGCCGTTGTCCTGCGCGACTTCGATGATCCGGTCGAGCGAGCGGCCTGCGACGCAGAGCTGCCGCCCGGTCTCGCGCGCGACCTCACCGAGCGTCTGGAGGCGCGCGACGTTGCTGGCGAAGGTGGTGACGACGACGCGCTTGCCCTTATGGCGCGCAACCTCGTCCATCAGCGCGCGGTGAACCGCGCCTTCGGAACCCGATGCGTTCGGATTGAACACGTTGGTCGAATCGCAGACGAGCGCGAGCACGCCCTCATCCCCGATCTCGCGCAGCTCTTCCTCGGTTGTGGGCTCGCCGATGATCGGTTCGTCATCGAGCTTCCAGTCGCCCGTATGGAAGATGCGCCCGTGCGGCGTGTCGATCAGCAGCGCGTTGCCCTCGGCGATCGAGTGCGCGAGCGGCAGGTAGGTGATGGTGAAAGGGCCGAGTTCAATCTCGCCGTGGTCTTCCTCGATGATGTTGAGTTCGACCTGCCCCAGCAGCCCTGCCTCTTCCAGCTTGCGCGCCACCAGATCGGCAGTGAAGGGCGTGGCATAGAGCGGCACGCCGAGCTCGCCCGCGAAATAGGGCACCGCGCCGATATGGTCCTCGTGCGCGTGGGTGAGGACGATGGCGATGAGATCCTTGCGGCGCTCCTCGATGAAATCGAGGTCGGCGAAGACCAGCTCCACCCCCGGATATTCATTGCCCGAGAAGGTCATGCCGAGATCGACCATGATCCATTTGCCCTGGCAGCCATAGAGATTGACGTTCATGCCAATCTCCCCCGAGCCGCCGAGGGCAAGGAACAGCAATTCGTTTTCGGGGGTGTAATCGTTCTTCACAATGTCTCTTACGTTGCGCGGGCTCAGGCGGTTTCGGCCTGGCGGGCGAGGATGGCGAGGCCATCAAGGGTGAGGTCGGCATCGACGTGGTCGAAGATGTCGGTCGCGTCATCGAACAGTATGGCGAGCCCGCCGGTGGCGACAACCTTGGCGGGGCGGCCGATTTCGGTCTTCATCTTGGCGACCATGCCCTCCATCATCGCGACATAACCCCAGAAGACGCCGATCAGCATCTGGTCTTCGGTGTTGCGGCCGATGACCGAGCGGCTGGCAGGGGCCTTGATGGCGATGCGCGGAAGCTTGGCGGTCTTACCGACCAGAGCGTCCAGTGAAAGGTTGATCCCCGGCGCGATCGAGCCGCCCTTGTAGGCGCCAGTGTAATCGACCGCCTCGAACTTGGTGGCGGTGCCGAAGTCGACGATGATCAGATCGCCGCCATATTTGTGGTGCGCGGCCAGAATGTTGAGCGCGCGGTCGGCGCCCAGCGACGAAGGCTGGTCGACATCGATCTCGAACCGCCAGCGCGCCGTGCCCTGACCCGCGAAGAGCGGAGTGATCCCGAAATACTTCTCGCAGAGCACCGTGAGGTTGTGATCCGCACGCGGCACCACTGAGGCGACGATGATCTGGGTGATGTCGGTGCGCTCGAGCCCCTCGATCTTGAGCAGCTGGAGCAGCCAGACGGCATATTCGTCGCCCGTCCGGCGCGGGTCGGTCGCGATGCGCCAGCGCGCGCGGATCGTGTGCGTTCCGTC
>JAIYEK010000100.1 GCA_027487015.1 Erythrobacteraceae bacterium
ACCAGCCGCAAGGCCAATTTCAGACAGCAACTATATGAAATAAAATCATTTATAAGATCGCTTCAGCTAAATTCGTAATGATGGGGTCACGTGTTCGAGTCACGTAAGCGGCACCACCTTTTTTCCGCACTTTCCCTAGGAAAATCATAGCCTCCCTGTGGAGGGCCTTTGGGCTTGATCGGGTGGTTTTGCCTGCTGGACGGGTGAAAGCCACGGTGGACCCAAGGAATGGGTTAAAAGCCTTTCGCTTTGTTGTTTCGATTCATGCGGTTGAAGCTGCTTCCGGCTGGCTCGCCGCCCAAGTTAGCTTTCCAATTGGCGCTTCCGCAGCAACGCGTTACGGGCGAGGCGAATGGGAATGCGGTCGGGCACTGACTTCATGGCAGTTGTGTTGGTCTCATGGCGGCGCACGAGCAGGACCACCGTTTCGAGATGTGCAATCGCGATTTTTGCCCCTGTCCCAACTGACATCGTTCAAAGCTTGCGGCCTGCGGCATCAGTAATCGATTCTCCGCATCACTGTAATTACGACAACCCGTTTTTCGGACGGAGATCCCGATCCTATCGGCCTAGCGTCGCGGGGGCGCATCGTCTGAAGCCAGCTTCGGCGATGAGCCCGGTGCGTGAAAGAAACCACAGCAACAGGGCTTATCGATGTCTCTACGAACGAAGGCACTCCTCCTCTTTTCCTCCACCATTCTAGCGGCAATGCCCGCTTCTGCGACACCGCCGGGTTTTAGCGAGCCGGGAATGGGACGCGTTGCCAAGCCGCAGACCGAGGCCGCGCCGCGCAATGTGCAGGGCTGGTGGCCCGACGTCGTCGATCTTTCGCGTCTGCGCCAGAATGAATACAACCCCGATCCCAACGGCGCGGATTTCGATTACGCAGCTGAGTTTGCCAAGCTCGATCTGAAGGCCGTGAAGGCAGACATCAACAACGCGCTGACGGACTCGCAGGAATGGTGGCCGGCAGACTACGGCAACTATGCTGGCCTTTTCATCCGCCTCGCCTGGCACTCGGCGGGCACCTATCGCTCGGGTGACGGACGTGGCGGGTCTGACGGTGGGCAAATCCGCTTCGAACCGCTGAATTCCTGGCCCGACAACGGCAACCTCGACAAGGCCCGCCGCGTGCTGTGGCCGGTCAAGCAGAAATACGGCGCGGCGCTATCGTGGTCGGACCTCATCATTCTTGCCGGAAACGTCGCGCTGGAGAACACCGGCTTCAAGACTTTCGGCTTCGCCGGCGGCCGCGCCGATGCGTGGGAACCCGAGCTGGTCTATTGGGGCCCGGAAACCAAGTTCCTGACCTCGGATCGCAACGCCGAGGGTGAGAACCTCGACAGCCCGCTCGGCGCGACCGAGATGGGCCTGATCTACGTCAACCCCGAAGGCCCGGGCGGAAACCCGGACATTCTCGCTTCGGCCAAGCAGATCCGCACCACCTTCGGGCGGATGGGGATGAACGACGAAGAAACCGTGGCGCTAATCGTCGGCGGGCACACGATCGGCAAGATGCACGGAGCAAAGAAAGCGGCGGACTGTGTCGGCAAGGAGCCGGCCGCACAGAGCGTGGAGGCACAGGGCCTCGGCTGGCAGAACAGGTGCGGCACCGGGGTCGGCAAGGATGCGACCACCAGCGGCCTCGAAGGCGCGTGGACGGTCACACCGGTGCAGTGGAGCAGCAACTATCTCGAAAACCTTTACGCCTTCGAATGGAAGCAGACCACCAGCCCCGCGGGCGCCAAGCAGTGGGAGCCCGTCAATGCGGCGGACGTGAAGTTCGTTCCCGATGCCTTTGATCCGAACGTCACCCATGCCCCGGTGATGCTTACCACCGACCTCGCGCTGCGCTATGATCCGGCCTATGGCGCGATCACCAGCCGCTGGGCCAAGGACCCCAAGGCGATGGACGCCGCCTTTGCTCGAGCCTGGTTCAAACTGACCCACCGCGATCTTGGCCCCAAGGCGCGCTATGTCGGTGCCGAAGTTCCGGCTGAAGACCTGATCTGGCAGGACCCGCTGCCCAAGGCAGATTACGCCATGATCGAGGCGAGCGATATCGCAACGCTCAAGGCAGCGATCCGGGCGACCGGCCTCACCCGTTCGGAACTGATCCGCACGGCATGGGCTTCGGCTGTCACTTTCCGTGACACAGACATGCGCGGCGGTGCCAATGGGGCACGCATCCGGCTCGCTCCGCAGAAGGACTGGGGCCTCAACGATCCCCAAGTGATCGCCAAGGTCGTCAAGGCGCTGGACGGCGTGCAAGCGGGCTTCAACGCCGGGGCCGGCAAGAAGAAGGTGTCGATCGCCGATCTCGTGGTGCTTGGCGGCGTTGTCGCCATCGAGGATGCGGCCAAGGCTGCGGGGCACACGGTCAGCGTGCCCTTCACACCCGGCCGGATCGACGCGACCGATGCGCATACCGACGCCAAAAGCTTTGAATTGCTGCGCCCGGCCGCTGACGCCTTCCGCAATTTCGCCAGCGACAAGGCGCGTCTGACCCCGACCCAAATGATGGTCGATCAGGCCGACACACTGACCCTGACTGTACCGGAAATGACGGTGCTAATGGCAGGGATGCGGATGCTCGACGCTAACACCGGCGGCTCCAGGCACGGCGTGTTCACTGACACCCCCGGCACGCTCAGCAACGACTTCTTCGTGAACCTGCTCGACATGGGCAACACCTGGAAGCCGGCGGAGACCAAGGGGATCTACGAGGGTCGCGACCGCAAGACCGGTGTGCTCAAGTGGACGGCGACCGAAGTCGATCTCGTGTTCGGCTCGAACTCCGAGCTCCGTGCCGTGGCCGAGACTTATGCCGTCAAGGGCGGCGAGGCGAAGTTCATCGCGGACTTCGCCAAGGCTTGGAACAAGGTGATGATGCTCGACCGCTTCGATATAAGGTGAGCTACGATGCTCCCGAGGCGCCGGACCCCAGGTTTCGGCGCCTCGGGCGCGCGCGCTAGAAACGCGATCTGCGTAGAGAATTTGCTTGCCTGGCGCTCTTTGAGAACCTCGAGGCGTTTCTGAAGGAGTTTGCTTCGACGCTCCCTTAGTGCTGACTTTGTTGGAGTTGAGCGGCTGGCAATATCCAAGTCCCACGCATTATCGCCTTGCTGGCCATCGTGCCCGGTAAATGGGTGCCCTTCGCGGTTGTGACTACCTGGTTTTGCTAAGCACACATCCTTAAGGGGTATAGCGTGGGACCGCGAAAGTCGCTCCACTGTCGGCCCTGTGACAATGAATAAGCCTCGTGACCGGCGCCAACGGATTATTGTCCCTGCTCGCATGAATGCGGGCGGTCGTGAGCTACCTGTAATGATCCTCAACGTTTCGCAACGAGGGGTGCTTGCCTCGTCCAGCACGCCGCCGCCACGTGGTCACTATGTGGAGATTCGTAAAGGCGACGTTGTTATCATCGGTAGAGTTGCTTGGTCGGGCAATCAGGCCTTTGGCGTTCGCACGCAAGATGACATCGATTTTCCCCACCTGACTGGCATTCGGTCAGCGGAGATACCTGATAATGCTGCGAAGGTAAGCGCAAGGGATCGCGCTGCGATTTTGCGCAGAACGGATAAAGCGGGCTCGCTGTCTGCCTACGATCAGAGCCGCATCTTGGCCTCCCGAACAACTTATGTTGCGAGCGTTATTGTCTCTTGCGCTGTTGCGGCCGCTGCTGGCGCGCTAGCCTACGAGATGCTCTTTAAACCGATTGCAGCCATTCATGAGGCTTTGTCGTCGCAGGAAAGCTAATCTGTGTGATGAGCGAAGCTCGGGCATGTGGGTGTGGCGTCGTCACGCGCACCAGACTGCTAAAGCATTGCCTGCGCAGACTTCAATAGAGCCGCACTAATTGGAGGTTAGGCAATAATGGCAATTTCCTTGGCGGAAATCAGCATAGGTGCGATGGAGCACTCGGAAGCCCAGCAGCTCTTCTCGATGGCTCGGGCGGAGGGCTGGAACCCCGGAGCCTTCGATCTCGCCTGCGCTTGGGCGTATGATCCAGACGCATTTGTCGCGCTTCGCTACCGCGCCAGAATGATCGCAGGCGGCAGCATTTTTCGGCACAATCCAAGCTTCGGCTTCATGGGTCTGTTCATCGTTGACCCGGAGTTTCGCGGCCTGGGCCTGGGCCGAAAGCTCTGGCATGAACGCCTCGAACGGCTGCGCGGGCGGCTGGCCCCCGATGCGGTTATCGCAATGGACGGCGTATTTGCTATGGAGCACTTCTACGCGGCGGGCGGTTTCGAGCCGCACCACGAAACTACGCGTTACCAAGGGGTCGCCAGATGCGCGGTTTTGCCGCTGATCGATCCCGCGCTCCGCCTCGATAGCCTGCCAGACGTCGATGCCGTCCTTAGTCTCGACCGCGAACTTACGCCCTATGACCGCACCGGCTTGCTGCGCCTGTGGCTGGAACGCAAGGAAACTCTGAGTTCGTGCGTGCTGCGCGACGGCGAGCTTGTGGGGTTCGGCCTTGCCCGTCCGGCTGCGGCAGGCTTCAAGATCGGGCCGGTGATCGCCAAGGATGCACTATCCGCGCAAGCGCTGATTGCTGATCTTGTAGCCAAACTGGGGGGTCAGCAGATTCAGATCGACGTGCCTGAGCCTATTCTTGCCGCACGAACAATCGCCCTCGGCTACGGCCTCGCCCCGGTTTTTGGGTGCCGAAGGATGTATTTCGGGGCCAGCCCGGAGACCGATTTGTCATCGACCTATGCCGCCATGTCCCTCGAGTTTGGCTGAGGGCTTTCGGCATGAAAACGATCGTATCGCTGTCTCTCGTCATGCTCGGCGCTGCTGCGACGCTGATCCTGAAGCCGCTTGTCGAACTCCGTCCTAATGCTGGTGCAGCCCCTGGACTCTGGCCGGCCTACGACGCGGCCTTGCGATCGGCAAAATATGTCGATCGACCCACGCCATCACGCCGCCGATCCCCATCTGGGAAGGTTTCGGTCAGCCGAGTTTCAGTTCCGCCATCGCTGGGAGCGATGTTCCCGGTTTCGTCAAAAAGGGGGAACGGTTCACTTATGCAAAGCATGGGTTCGAGGCGACGCGCTATTCGCTGACCACGGACCAGCTTGGCAAGCAGCTTGATCCGCCTGCCCACTGGGCACCGGAATATCCGGCAATCGACGAGCTTCCCGCGACCTATGCCGTCCGACAGCTTGTCGTCATCGATATTTCCAAGCAGGTCAAAGCCGACTACGGCTACGCTCTGCAGGTTTCGGACATTCTCGCATTCGAGGCGCGCCATGGGAGGATCCCCACAGGCTCGGTGGTCTTCGTGCGCAGCGACTGGTCAAAAGACTGGCCTGATCCCGCGCTAGCGACCCGCAAATCCTTTCCAGGCGTGAGCCTTGCCGCGCTCAAGTTCCTGCACCTCGAGCGCAAGATCCTGTTCCACGGCCATGAACCGCTCGATACCGATGCAACGCCCACGCTCGAGGGCGAGTCTTGGCTGATGCACAACGGATACGCTCAAGCAGAAGGCGTCACCAATCTCGACAAGGTGCCCCCGATCGGTGCGCTGGTCGCTATCGGCTTTCCAAAACTGGGAGGCCGCACCGGCGGCTACGCCCGCTTCATCGCTATCTGTCCGCCTGACTGGAAATATGGCGTTTCATCCCGTCAGATCGCCGAAGCCCCATTACCGCGGTCCGACAGGACGCTCGAATTTGATGTCGTCAGAGGTATGCGCGTCCGAAAGTAACCCTGCAGTGCAGGTCAAGACAGTGGAGCAAAAAAACGCAGCAAATCAGGAGGCGGAAAGCTCTTCGATAAACCCGAAACGCGCAAGGTCACGAATTCGTTTCGGATAGAGCACGCCGGCGAGGTGGTCGCATTCATGCTGGACAACTCTGGCGTGAAAGCCGTCGGCAGTCCGCTCGAAGCGATTACCTTCAGGCGTATAGCCGCTGTACCGGATGGCGTGGTAACGCGGGACCAGGCCGCGCATTCCGGGAACGGAAAGGCACCCCTCATAACCATCCTCGAGCCGTTCGCCGAGAACCTCTATCGTGGGATTGATCAAGACTGTCTCCGGCACCGGCGGCGCTTCCGGGTAGCGAAGGTTACGTTCAAAGCCGAAAATCACGACTTGGAGTTGAACGCCAATCTGTGGCGCGGCAATGCCTGCGCCGTCATGAGCGTGCATGGTATCAAAAAGGTCTTCTATCAGCGCATGGAGCGCAACTGTTCCAAACTGCTCGACCGGCAGGGAGCGCGCGAGGAGGCGGGGATCACCCATCCTCAATATAGATCGGACTGCCATGGTACCACCTCAGATCAAGCTGTTCTCGCCCAGAGGTGCAGCGGCCTTTCCGCTTAGCCTCCTGTCGCAGCCAACCGCATCGGGCTGCATGATGGCAGGGCGTTGCTACGGCGGAGCGCGCGCGTCATCAAGCAACTGACCAGCCATATTCGTTCCGGATTGAAAGCGTTCCGGCTTTACCGACCAAACCTTGCGTGCGAGGCCGCAACAGGCATCGCTGAGACCGACCATACTTGGCCGCGCAAACTGGATTGGTGGAAGATGCATGGATAGCGATTACAAGCGAACGCTTTACCGGAAGATCAGCTTTCGCCTGATACCGCTATTGTTTCTCGGTTATGTGATGGCGTTCCTGGACCGAGTGAACATCGGTTTCGCCAAGCTGCAGATGGCGGGCGATCTCGGCTTCAGTGATGCAGTCTATGGGCTCGGAGCTGGCCTGTTCTTCATCGGCTATTGTCTGTTCGAAGTTCCGAGCAATGTCGCCATGACGCGGGTGGGCGCGCGGCGGTGGATGACGCGGATCATGGTAAGCTGGGGCGTGATTTCGGCGATGTTCATCTTCGTCGACGATTTTCATTGGGCTGGCGCCGCGCAAATGGTGGGGCTGAACGATGCTCAGTTTAGCTTTTACCTCTTGAGGTTCTTGCTCGGCGTGGCCGAAGCAGGGTTCTATCCAGGCATAATTCTGTACCTCACCTACTGGTTTCCGCGCAGTCGGCAGGCGGCGGTCATCGCTCTGTTCATGAGCGCGGTTGGCGCCTCCAACGTGCTTGGCGGGCCGCTATCGGGGGCGATCCTGCAGTTCTGCGACGGGTGGGGCAACTTGCGGGGCTGGCAATGGCTCTTCCTGCTGGAAGGCGTTCCATCAGTCGTCGTCGGTTTCACCTTTCTGTTCTTCCTTCCCGACAATCCGGCAGGCGCGTCGTGGTTGAGTGACGCAGAACGCGGTACAATCGAGGCTGACATCGCCAGGGAAGAGCCCTCCGCGCATGAAGGCGGTCATCTGGCGACGCTGAGCGCGGTTCTTACAAACCCTCGCCTTTGGGTACTGGGCCTTGCCTATATGGCCGGAACAATTGCGTTGTATGCAGTGACGTTCTGGATGCCGACTCTCATCCAGCAGTTCGGCATCAACAAAACGGCTTATCTGGAAATTGGCCTACTTTCGATGATCCCTTGGGGTGTAATGGCAGTTTGCCAGATCGGATGGGCGCGCCACTCCGACCGCACAGGAGAACGTCGGTGGCATAGCTTCATCGGTTACCTGCTTGCTTCTGCAGGCTTGGTAACCCTCGCCGCGTTTTCCGTCAGCGAGTTCGTCAGCATGATCGCACTGACCATGGTGACGACTGGGCTCGGCTTCTCAATCGTCACGTTCTGGCCCCTTGCCCACGGGTATTTCACGAGCGAGTCTGCGGCCGCCGGAATTGCCATGATCAACAGTTTCGGCGCCCTTGGCGGCTATTTCGGCCCCCTGCTCATCGGTGTGATCGGCGTAGGCACCGCGAGCGGCGGCTCAGCGTTCCTGCCGCTGGCAGCTATCGCTTTTTCCGGGGGGGTGGTCCTGCTGGCGGCAACTCTACCTCGTTGCGGACCCCCGCATAACATGCAAAGCCGCTAGTGTTGCTCAAGCGACGCAGCGTCAGCGAGCCTGTTACGATCACAATCAAGATCGCCGCGAAGGCCATACCCAGCTCTGGGGTGTGCCATGCCATCGTCAACAGCGCCCCGCTCGCCATCACGAGCGCCATTCCCGGTAGAAAGGGATAGAGCGGCGCGCGGAACGGGCGCACGAGATCAGGCTCGTCACGCCGCAAACGAAACAACGCAGCCATGCACACAACGTACATGGTCAGCGCTCCGAAGGCCGATAGTGTTACCAAGTTTGCCGTCAGCGATTGGCCGCCGATGCTGATTACGGCGTCGCTGTAGATCACGACAACCCCGATCGCGCCGCCTGCCAGCGTCGCCACATGCGGCGTCCGGAAATGAGGGTGCAGCTTTGCGAACACCGCCGGTAGATAACCCGCCCGTCCCAATGCGAACATCTGACGGGCATATCCCATGATGATTCCGTGGAATGATGCGATAAGACCGAACATTCCCAACCATACCAGCACATGAAGCCATCCGCTGGAGGAACCGACCACGCGCTGCATCGCTTGGGGCAGCGGGTCGTTCAGGCTCGAGAGCTCGACCCAGTCTCCGGAGCCTCCAGCAAGAAGCATGACTCCGAAGGCGAGCACCGTCAGCGTCAAGATGCCCGAGATATAGGCCACGGGGATCGTCCGGCGCGGCTCCTTGGCTTCTTCTGCTGCCATCGCCACTCCCTCGATGGCGAGGAAAAACCAAATCGCAAAGGGCAGGGCGGCAAAAATCCCGCCTATCGTGGCCATGCTGAAGTGGTCCTGTCCCGCCCAGCCACCGGTCGAAAAGTTTGTCCAGCTAAACGCGGGTAAAACTACCGCCATGAATACCAAAAGTTCGACAACGGCAAGCAGCGTCACCGCAACCTCAACAGTCGCGGCGATGTGCACCCCCACGATATTGAGCGCGACAAACAAGACATAGGCGCCCAGCGCTGCATGTTTGGGGTTCACCGCAGGAAACTGCACGTGGAGATAGGAACCTATCGCTAGCGAGATCGCTGGGGGGGCGAAGAGGAATTCGATCAGTGTCGCAAATCCGGCAACCGCGCCGCCCAACGGCCCAAAGGCCCGCAGGCCATAGGCGAACGGCCCACCGGCATGCGGGATCGCCGTGGTCAGCTCAGTAAACGAAAAAATGAAGGCAATGTACATCGCCGCTACCGCGATCGTGGTAACGAGAAAGCCCAAGGTTCCCGCGCTCGCCCATCCATAGCTCCAGCCGAAATACTCGCCCGAGATAACGAGTCCGACGGCAATTGCCCAAAGGTGGAAGGGGCCGAGGCGTTGTTGCAGCTGCGTCTGTGCGGCTTGCGTGGTCATGTTCAAAGCCGGTCCCTGTCTGGCAGGAGAGGAAGTTGGTCATCCTTCAGCGCGACGCCGGAAAGCTGTCGACGCAGCGCCTCACGTAGGAGCCAGCCCAAGGTGCGCGCGGCGTCCTGCGGAGAGAGTCCACCCGCGTCGTGGATGTTGGAAACACAGTTGCGCTCGGCATCGCTGCGCCCGGTGCGCGGAGCGAAGGTCATGTAGATGCCAAGACTGTCGTGAACGCTGAGGCCAGGACGCTCGCCAATTATCATCACCAGTGCCCGCGCCCGAAGCTGCTCGCCGATGATGTCGCCGAGCGCAACGCGTGCCTGCTGCGCGATCACGACCGGGCCGATTGCGAGATCACCAAGTTCCGAGGAGCAGGCCTTGACGAGCCTCGCAGCGCGAGCCTGCACGCCCGTTGCCGAAAGCCCGTCGCCAATCACAAAGACCACATCACACTGCCCGCCGGTATCGGCCAGCACTGCTGCCGAACGCGCCGAAAGTCGTCGGCCGAGATCGGGGCGCCGCAGATAGGTCGCCCGATCATGTGCCGCGCTCTCGACCTGTAGCACTCGCATCGGGGAAAGTTCTGGCACGAGCGCGTCCGGATCCAACGTGGCATGGACTGCGTCGCGCGCGCGGGCGTGCGCCAAATGAAAATCAAGCACCTCGAGCAGCGGCAGTGCATGCCCGACACGGCCCAGCGCAATGC
The DNA here is from genome assembly GCA_027487015.1 of Erythrobacteraceae bacterium. Classification (GTDB taxonomy): domain Bacteria; phylum Pseudomonadota; class Alphaproteobacteria; order Sphingomonadales; family Sphingomonadaceae; genus Erythrobacter. The sequence goes on from JAIYEK010000100.1 coordinate 9,956, forward strand.
GGGCGGGCGTAATGCGCCGCAGCCGCGACCAGAACTCGTCCGGCACGATCTCGCTCAAGAGATATTCTCGGCCAAGTGACGAACAAAGGGAGAAACGCCATGGGCCAGCTCCAGCAGTGTCCCATCCTCCGCGCAGATACCGACGTTGCGCAACCACGCCTCGAATTCTGGCGCCGGGCGCAAGTTCATCACGCTGCGCAAGTAGAGCGCGTCATGGTTTGAGAGGCTTTGGTATGACAGCATCACGTCGTCGCTGCCTGGAACGCAAATCAGGAAGTTGCATCCTGCAACGGTCAGAAGCGTCATCAGGCTGTCCATATCGTCCTGATCGGCCTCGGCATGGTTGGTATAGCAGACATCGGCGCCCATCGGCAGGCCCAGCAATTTACCGCAGAAATGGTCCTCAAGGCCGGCGCGGATGATCTGCTTGCCGTCGTAGAGGTACTCCGGCCCGATAAATCCGACGACAGTATTGACCAGCAGCGGATTGAATGCGCGCGCCACCGCATATGCGCGCGCTTCCATCGTCTGCTGGTCGACCCCGTGATGAGCGCCGGCCGAAAGCGCCGATCCCTGACCTGTTTCGAAATACATAACGTTGCTGCCCACCGTGCCACGTCCCAGCGCTAACGTAGCGGCCTGCGCCTCGCGCAGCACGGCAAGGTCAACGCCGAACCCGGTATTCGCCGCCTCGCTTCCCGCAACTGACTGGAACACCAGATCGACAGGCGCTCCCCGCTCGATAATCGTCAGAGTGTTCGTGACATGGCCAAGCACACAGGTCTGTGTGGGGATCGCATGACGCTCGCGAAGTTCGTCCAGCATGCGGACCAGTGTCGTGGCCGCTGGCACGGAGTCGGTTGCCGGATTGACGCCAATCACCGCGTCACCCACCCCGTGCAACAAGCCGTCGAGGACGGAAGCTGCGATTGCTCGCGGATCATCCACTGGGTGGTTGGGCTGAAGGCGGGTGGAAAGCCGTCCTGCGAGACCGATAGTGTTACGGAAGGACGTCACCACGCGGATCTTGCGTGACACTGCGATCAGATCTTGATTCCGCATCAGCTTGGAGACGGCAGCGGCCATCTCCGGTGTAATGCCCCGCGCGACTGTCGCCAGTGCTGCTTCATCTGCCGCCTCACTCAACAGCCAGTCACGCAATCCGCCCACAGTGAGATGAGAAATCGGCGCGAAGGCCGCCTCATCGTGGGTGTCGATGATCAACCGGGTGACTTCATCGCATTCGTAAGGGATCAGCGCTTCGTTCAGGAACACCTTTAGAGGCAGGTCGGCCAGAACCCATCGCGCTGCGACGCGTTGGGTGACACTTGCAGCGGTGATTCCGGCAAGCTCATCTCCCGACCGCGCCGGACTGGCACTAGCAAGCAGGGCCCGCAGGCTGCTAAAGACGTGCCGCTCGCCACCAAGATCGCAGCCAAACGGCAAGCCTCGCCCTCCACCAACGTTACCATTACCCAGCTTTGACACCTTGGCTTTGCGGGAATCCTTCGCTCTGCGCAAGGGCACCAGCTTCGCATGGGAGCGAGGCGGCAGCAGCGAGGCTAATGCCAAGCTGTGCTGGACGAACGACCAGTGGCAAGACAATCTAAGCCAGAAAGTTTCCGGCAGCTCCGGCGCGGCTCAGCCCGCCGCAAAAGGCGCCCGATGACGGGCTCCCCTGATTGTTACAAGTCAGAGGCAGAGTATCGTTCCTTCATGATGGTTGTTTGATGGGATGGCAACGTGTCTGGGGGCATGCCCCCAGACACGCTGGCCGGCGATCTCGGCGGGGGTCTTCCCGCCCAGTTTCGAGTGTGGCCTGACGGTGTTGTAATGGACTGGGCCTACCTTTGCCGCTTGCAAGTAGCCTTGTTAGGGGGCAAAAAATCTTCACTGGCTTGCGTGCGGGAACATTAGGAAAATGCCGATAAAGACCATAGCTAAAGGTTATTGCATCCGGTTTTTTGCGGCCTACCTAGCCTGCACCTTCTGGATGCTGGAAGGCAGGTTGACCGCACTTACAAAGGGCCATCTCGTCATCGCATTCAAGACGGCTGTCATTTCAGCAACTGTACTTCTGTTTATTTCGTTACTGCGGATCAGAGTATTTTCACAATACCAAGCTGCAAAAGCGGCGCTCGTTGCCACGGTCACCGCGTTCGCTGATTACTTGACACATGTAAGCCATTTTGGCTTCGCGTTCAATGAAGCTATCTTTACCGGGATTTCTACTGCCGGGCTTGCCTTCGTGATTTCGATCCTTCTTATCAATGCCGAGATCGCCTAAGCATATTGCATACAACCCCCGCCTTCCGCCCAATCACCACCACCTTTTAAGAAGGAGTCCAATGCATGCTTCCTTCGCCCGATCTTTGAAACCTATTGGCAAGCATGGCCGCTTTCAGGCGATGATCATCAGGCGATCCGCTATGACCTACACTAGGGCGCAAAGCTGCGCCCGGCGTTTATGACCGAGTTGAGGTCGCTAGCGGAATGGCGGCTTTTGGGTCAAAAATCGCAGAAGCAGACCCACTGATCCGGGTCCTGACCGGGTCGCATTCCGATCGCTGGTCCTTCCGGAAGCACGTTGGCTTTGAAAGTGGCGAAACACGCCTGCTAGCGGATCTGGGTTATGTGTGGGTCGAACCGGCCGCAACGCCAATTCCAGACAGCAACTATATGAAATAAAATCATTTCTAAGATCGCTTCAGCAAAATTCGTAATGATGGGGTCACGTGATCGAGTCACGTAAGCGGCACCACCTTTTTTCCGCACTTTCCATAGGAAAAACATAGGCTCCCTTTGGAGGGCCTTTGGGCTGGGTGGGGCTGTTTTGCCTGCTGAAAGGGCGAAACCCACGGGGGACCCAAGGATTGGGCCAAAGTACGATCGCTTTGTTGTTTCAATTCATGCTGTTGAACGTGCTTCCGGCTGGTCGCGGAGAGGAACAGGGGCTTAGGACGCTTCCGGTCTCGCCAGCCGCCCAATTGGGTGGTGCCTGGGTCAAAACGGGCAACCAGTTTGGACGGCGGCGACGGCGGAATGCAGCCGTTCAATAAGGCAATCAGCAGCGGCGGCTCTCGACCAGAGTCGGTCAACCCGCCACCCGTGCCAGTACATCCGGTCTGATGGAAATTGCCGCTCGGCCTGATCAACACCAGCCCCGATGAGGCCACAAACCAAGCTGCGCGCGGACTGAACTATCTTCACGGCGCCCCATACGATGCCGACGGCGGGCAATATTATGTTCGCCTCGGCCTGCCGTTCTGACGCATACATGCGACTATGGACATTGATCGCAGAACTCTAGTGAAGGGCGCAGCGGCACTGGCTGCCGTGCCAGGTGCGCCTGCTTGGGCTACATCGGCAAAGGCGTCGTCGGCGGACGCTGCTAGCCATGATGAGGCATATTGGGCGGACATCGCTGCGCAATATGATGTCACCGATGCGGTCATCCAGCTGGAAAACGGCAACTGGGGCATGATGGCGCGCCCGGTTCTGGCACATTATCAGCAGCAGGTGGCTCGCGTGAACCGGGATACCAGCTTCTATGCCCGGCGCGGCATGGGCGCTGATCTGGCGGCTGTCCGGGAACGGCTGGCAAACGATCTGGGTGTCGATGCGAGCGAGATCGTCTTCACCCGCAACGCCACCGAAGCGCTCAAGTCGCTGATTGGCGGTTACAACCGGATCGGGAAAGGCAGCGCGGTGCTGCTTTCCGATCTTGACTACGACAGCATGCAAATCAGCCTGGTCAACGCGGCCAGGCTGCGCGGCGCGCGCCTTGTGCGGATCAACCTGCCGGAGCCGGCCACGCACGCTTCGGTCTTGGCAGCCTATGAGGCCGCCTTTGCCGCCAACCCCGATCTTCGTCTGGTGCTGCTGACCCACATCAGCCATCGCACCGGGCTGATGCTGCCGGTGCGCGCCATCGCCGACGTGGCCCGCGCGCGCGGGATCGACACGATTGTCGACGCCGCGCATAGTCTGGGCCAGGTCGACTATCGTTTGCCGGACCTGGGCACCGATTTTGCCGGCTTCAACTTGCACAAATGGATCGGAGCGCCTTTGGGCGTGGGGGCGATGTATATCCGGTCCGGGCGTCTGGACGCGATAGACCCGGATATCGCAGAAGACACTGCGGAGCTTGGCAGCATCACGTCGCGGGTTCACACAGGCACCGTCGACATGGCAGCGCTGCTGACCCTGCCGGCGGCGCTCGATTTCCAGAATGCGATTGGCGGCGTGGCGCGCGAGAAGCGGCTGCGCGCTTTGCGCGACCGGTGGGTGAGCCAGGTGCGCCAACATCCCGACATTGCGGTGCTGACCCCGGACGATGCCAGGATGCACGGCGCGATCACATCCTTCAGAGTGCGCGGTCGCACATTGGATCAAGACAACCGTGAGGTATCAAAAGAACTGCTCGATCAGCACCGCATCTTCACTGTGCATCGCAGCGGGGTCGCCGGGGGTAGTTGCGTGCGCGTGACCCCAGCTCTGTGCAATTCGTTTGCCGATGTCGATGCGCTGGCCATCGCGCTCCTCGAGTTGGCGCCAAAGATGGCCAAAGGCTAACCCCGGTCAGGCGAATGACAGTAGAATGTCCGCTTCTGGCGCTACCAGTCATTCAGCATGCCGTTGAGGAACGATTGTAAAGTCCTACGGACTTCGGGCAGCTCGCGGCCCAGAGCCGGTATATCAGTTCAAATTCCACGACCGTCAGCTCGAGACATGAGCGGTCGATACGACGTTGCCAAGCAGTGGCAAGGCCGTCTGCGAGACCTTGGATACCCCTTGGCGCCGTGTCATAGGCAATCGCCCGGCGATGAAAGTGGACGCAAATCTTATGACAAAGGGATCTTCAGGGGCGAGGGGCCAGGGTACGGCACCGCTTGGTCGCCGGGAGGGCGGTTTCAGCATCAGCGCCTTGCGAACCTTTGTCGCCGTGGTGGATAGCGGGAGCTTTTCCAAGGCCGCTGCCGCGCTCGGGGTGACGCAGCCGAATGTCTCCAATCAGATCACGGCGCTCGAACAGTCTTGCGGGTTCCGTCTGCTGAACCGGCGCTCCCACAACCAGTCACTGACGGACGCGGGGCGCGACATCTATGTGCGCGCCCGGATTGTGCTGAGCCGCTTGTCGGATCTTGAGGCTGCGGCAGATCTGTTCAGCGGCTTGCAGCAAGGCCGGCTCACCATCGGGTTTTCGAGCCCCACTGCCGCGCTTGGGGCCATCAGCCGGTTCATGCAGGCCCACCCAGCGATCGAAGTTCAGACCCGAACGGGCAACACGACATCGTTGCGGCAAGACGTACTGGCGTGCCGGGTGGACGCTGCGATCGTTTCGATGCTGGAACCGGATGCGGGCCTCACCTGTACGCTGCTTGAAACTAATCATCTGGCGCTGCTGGTGCAGCAGGACCACCCGCTCGCCCGGCACAGTACGATTTCGCTCGCGGACATCACCGGCTTGCCCTTGATTTTGCGCGAGGAGGGTTCTGTGACCCGGGGCGTCGTAGAGCGGGCATTCGGCGATCTGCCGCGAACCTTGGCTCCTGCGCTCGTCGTGCACGGCAATAGCGGGATCAAGGAAGCGGTCGCCGCAGGAATCGGCGCGGCCCCGATTTTCGCGAGTGAAGCCGGGCAAGACATGCGGTTGAAAGCCGTGCCTTTGCGCGGGGAAGGCCTGACCGCCGGCCTCTATCTGATCACCTTGCCCGAAAACCTTGAAATGCCGACGGTTGCGGCGTTTGCGGCGGTCGCGAAACCGTCATATTAAATTTATGATGACAGACTTTTGATTATCACTTAAAACTGATAATAGCGCGTCATGATGAACATCCTTCTCATCACGCTGGATCAGTTTCGCGGCGATAGTCTCGGCTGCGCCGGGCATCCGATCGTGCAGACGCCCCATCTTGATCGGCTCGCCGCGGACGGCTTGCATCTGCGTCGCCACTTCAGCCAATGCGCGCCGTGCGGTCCCGGCCGCGCCAGCCTGTATACGGGCATGTACCAGAGCAACCACCGGGTTGTGGCGAACGGCACACCGCTCGACGCGCGGTTTGACAACCTCGCCAAGGCTGCACGCCGTGCGGGCTATGTCCCGATGCTGTTCGGATACACCGATCAGGCGATCGACCCGCGCGATGCGGCAGGCCCCGATGATCCGCGCCTGCAGAACTACGAGGAAGTGCTGCCGGGCTTTGACGAGGGATTTCGCCTTGGGCCGGGACGACCGACCCCTTGGACCGAGTGGCTGAAAGGGCTCGGCCATGATCTTCCGGACGACCCGATGGCCGCGATCGCGACCGAATCCGAACGACACGAGGATCTGAGCCTTTCGGCTTTCCTGACCGACAAGTTCATCGCGTGGGCAGGGCAACAGGATCGTCCGTGGTTTGCCCATCTCAGCCAGTTCCGGCCGCACGAACCCTTCGCTGCGGCGGGGCGCTTTGCCACCATGTATGATCCGGCCGACATGCCCCTGCCGATTGCGCCAGCGGCGCAGCGTCATCCGCTCCATGAAGGTCTGATGCGTCATCCGCTGCTGGCAGCGCCCGCCGACCCTGATGAAATGCGCCGCCTGCGCGCGCAGTATTTCGGCATGGTAAGCGAGGCTGATCATCAACTCGGTCGGGTGTTCGATGCCTTGCGCGCGCTTGGCCAATGGGACGATACGCTGATTGTGGTGACGTCCGACCACGGCGAACAATTGGGCGATCACGGCCTGATGCAGAAGCTCGGCTTTTTCGAGGGCAGCTTCCATATCCTCGGCATCATCCGCGATCCGCGCCCGGGCAAAGCGCGCGGCGGCGCGGTTGATCGCTTTACCGAGAACATCGATATCTTCCCGACCTTGTGCGACGCGATGGGGGTGGAGGTGCCCGCCCAGTGCGACGGCCTGCCGCTGACCCACTTCCTCGACGATGCCGAGCCCGAGTGGTGGCGCGATGCTGCACATTGGGAATTCGACTGGCGCTTTTCGCTGATCCCGTTCGGCCCGCATCCATGGCCTTGGGACCGGCGGCTCGAACGCATGAACCTCGCTGTCCGGCGCAGTGAGAGGGCCGCCTATGTTCATTTTGGCGACGGGTCGAGCCTCGCGTTCGATCTCGCCGCCGATCCCACCTGGCGCACGCCCTTGGCCGATCCGCACGCCGTGCTGCACGAGGCGCAGGCCATGCTCACCTGGCACGCCCAGCATGCCGATCGCACGCTGACCGGTATGCTGGTGGAAAACGGCGGCGTCGGCCGCTGGCCCGTGCTGCCCGAAAACTGGAGCAACAGAACGTGACCCCGATGCAAGCTGCCGATGTCGAAGCCTTTGTGCCCTTGGCGACACGGTTTAACCACGTTGACGAAGTGATTGCGTTCCTCACTGAGCTCGGAACCAGTCCGATGACCGAGCCGGGGTTGGTAGAGCTCGATCATGCGCTGCAATGCGCGGCCGAACTCAAGGCAATCCGGCCCGATGATCTGGCGTTGCAGGTCGCCGGTCTGGTGCACGACATCTGCCACGGCCGCTGCCACATCCGCGATCATGACCGTGTGGGCGCTGCTGCGGTGCGTCCGGTGTTCGGCGATCGGGTCGCCAATCTTGTCGCCCTGCACGTCGATGCAAAACGGTACCTGGTTGTGGCGGACGAGAATTACCGCGCGCGCCTTTCTGCAGTCAGCCTGAAGACGCTGGAGCTTCAGGGCGGAACCATGGATGCCGCCGAGATCGCCGCGTTCGAGGCTCATCCCGATGCGCAGGATGCCTGCCTGCTGCGCAAGGCGGATGAAGCCGCAAAGGAGCCGGGCCGCGATGTACCGGGCCTTGATGCCTGGATCGATACGCTGCGCCATGTCGCTGCGATGCGGCCATGATGCTGCAAAGCATCGCGCTGGATAATCCGTCGCTGGCGGTCGAAGGCGCGATGGAAGTTCAGCGCGGGGCCGATCATATCCGGGTGCGGCGCCTGCCGGCGTGGACGCAGGCGCAATCGCCCGAACCCGCCTTCGACCTGATGGCGGCGATGGGCTCTGGCGTGAGGCTGTGCTTTGCGACCGACGCCGACAGGATCGAAATCGATGTGCTGGTCACCGGTCTGCAGTTTGCAGGGGAGGCCCGGCGACCCGTCACATTCGACCTGCTCGTTAACGGATCACGCCATGCGCGCGAGGCAACGGGCGCGGGGCACACCATTATCGCTGACGGCGCTGACGTGCGGTTTGAAGCGGGCGGGCCATCCACGGTGGCCTTCGGCGGGTTGGGGAGTGGCACCAAACAGATCGCTTTATGGTTGCCCCAATCGGCGATGGTGGAAATCCTCGCGCTGCGCATCCCCGCAGCTGCCCGGATCGCATCGCATGATCGCGCGCCGCAGCGATGGGCGCACTATGGCAGCTCGATCAGTCACGGCATGGAAGCCGCCGGCCCTTCGGAAACTTGGCCGGCCATCGCAGCGCAGCAGATCGGGGCCGAGCTTACCAATCTCGGCTTTGCAGGGCAGTGCCACCTCGACGGTTTTGTCGCCCGCGCGCTGCGTGATGGCGGGTTCGATGCGATCAGCCTCAAGCTTGGTGCCAACATCGTTGCCGGTGACACTTTGCGGCGCCGCACCTTTGCCAGCGGCGTGCACGGCTTCATCGATACCATTCGCGAAGGGGCTCCGTCGGTTCCCATCTTGCTGGTCTCGCCGATCTTCAGCCCGCTGATAGACCCTGTGCCGGGCCCTTTACAGCGTGTGCCGGGCGGCGGTTACCGCAGGCCGGATCGCCCCGATGCTGCGGCCGACGGCGCGCTGGCCTTGGCCGATGTTCGCGCGATCCTGAAGGATCTGGCGGCGCGGCGGCAGGCGGCTGGCGATGCCAACCTGTTTTATCTCGATGGCACAGCGATGTTTGCCGAGGCGGATGCATCCATGATGCCGGACCAGCTGCATCCGGATGCGGATGGGCACCGCATCATGGCGCGCCGGTTTGCGGGTGCAGCTACCGTCCAGACCTGGTTCGCTGCCGCCAAGGCACGCCCATGACTACGGCCAAGCTGGCGCGGCTGAGCTGGCCGCAGCTTGTGGCATTATCGGCGCCCGCATTTGTCACCGCCGGCTTTCTGGTGCCGCTGGCGGTGTTCATCCCCTCATTCCTGACCGAACATGTCGGGCTGTCGCTCGCTGCGGTGGGGACGATTTTGCTGATCGGTCGGCTGTGGGATGTCGTCAATGATCCGATCATGGGCGCCCTGACCGATGCCACATCGACACCCATCGGACGACGTCGGCCGTGGATCATCGCAGGCGTGCCGCTGGCGATGCTGGGCACGTGGCAGATCTATTTTGCCAGTGCGGGCACGAGCTTCGGCATCATCGCCGTCTGGATGGTGCTGCTGTTTGCAGGCTGGACGATGATCATCGTCGCGCATGGGGCATGGGGCGCGGAAATTTCCAGCGACTATCACGAGCGGTCGCGAATTTTTGGCGCCAAGACGATCGCCGTGGCGCTCTCGCTGCCGGTGTTCGTGCTGGGCCCGGCCATTCTCGAGCGGACTTCGGGCGCTGATGTGGCGCAGCAAATGGCGCTGATGGGCGCCACGGTGCTGGTCGGACTGCCGGCTACGGTGGCGCTGTTGCTGTGGTTGACGCCGGAACCGAAGGCACATCCTACCCGGCTGACCTGGGCCAGCCTTGCCGAGGCCTATCTGATCATGTTCAGACAACGGCAATTCGCGCTGATTTCGCTGGCCTATTTCTTTGTCGGCGCGTCCGAGGCGATCGGGACGAGCATCTATCTCTTTCTGGTGCGCGATGCGCTGGCGCTGCCGAACTGGACCGCATCCTTTCTGGTTGTCCAGGCGCTGACCTGCCTCGTCTCGCTGCCCGTGTGGCTTGCCGTTTCGCGGCGAACCGACAAGGCAAGGACGCTGCTCTGGGTCTTTGCGGTGATGGCGCTGGTGTCCCCCATCCCGCTGGTTCTGCCGCATGGCGAGGTGGGCGCCTTTGCGCTTTATGCCTGTGCCAAAGGGCTGACGTGGGGGGCGGAATATACCTTGTTGCGCTCGATCGTCGCCGACCTTGTCGATGATGATGCAGGCGAGGACGGGATGCAACGCGCCGGGGTGTTTTACGCCTCCTTCAGCCTGACCTTCGGGATCGCTCAGGCGCTCGGAGCCGCGGGGATCTTGTGGCTGCTGGCCGCTTTCGGATTCTCCCCGTCCGCACCACCGGCAGACCGGGCGGCCTTTGCCTGGCATCTGCGCTGGATCGCGGCGAGCGCGCCGCTCATCGCAGCCCTTGTCTGCATGGCGCTGATCAGCCGCTTCAAGACGACACATCCGTCCGCAGCGCGCCCTGCCGCTGGCTAAGTCCGCGGCGGCCGCGCGATGGGCTGTCACGAAATCTTCGCCGACATTCATTAGAGTTATGATCAATCACGAATCATCACTCAAAATAAATGGACGGATATTCCGATGCGACATTTCCTGAAGGGTGCGACCGCGCTTGCAGCCGTGTTTGCCAGCCCCTGCTTTGCTCAATCCCAGACGGTGGAGGCGCCTCCCACCGCTGGCGAAGCCACCCCTCCTGACGAAAGCGTCGGGGAAATCCTCGTCACCGCACAAAAGCGCGAACAACGTTTGAGCGAGGTGCCGCTTGCCATCGCAGCCTTGAGCGGTGACACGCTGCGGGAACTCGGCATCACCAAGTTTGATGAGCTGGCCCTGTTTACGCCGGGCCTGCGGGTGCAGGAGCAAAGCGCCAACAATGCCGGCTTTGTGGTCCGCGGCATCACCACCGACAGCGGCAGCGCCTTCGACGAGCCGCGCGTCGCGATCTTCCAGGACGGCGTTTCAACCTCGCGCAACCGCGGCGCCTATGTCGAATTGTTCGATCTGGAGCGGGTCGAAGTGGCCAAGGGGCCGCAGGCCACCTTGTTTGGCCGGGCTGCCTTGATCGGCGGGATCAATGTGATTCAGAACAAGGCCAATCTCACCAAATTCGGCGGCGAATTCGAAATCGCTGCCGGAGAGGACGGCTATCGCCGCGCTCTTGGCGTGCTCAATGCCCCCATCATTGATGGCACCCTTGGGCTGCGGATCGGCGTGACCAATCGTCAGCGTGATGGCTGGGTGCCCAATCTGGAAGGCGGCGATCCGCTGCAAGGCGTGGAGGCAACGGCTTACCGCGCCGTGCTGTCGTTTGCGCCCTCGTCGGCTTTGCGGTTCGACTTGATCTACAACCACCATGAGGATGACAATTCGGGCACGGCGTTCAAGTCCGGCACCTTCATCCCCGCCGGATCCTCGGTCAGCCCGTTCACGCCTGCGCGTGCCAACATCACGGCCGCAGGCTTTGAGGGCAGCGAGCCGATTGGCCTGACGCGCGAAGTCGATACCGTCACGCTGCTGGGCGATTGGTCCATCAGCGACACCTGGACATTGACCAGCATTTCGGGCTGGCGCGAATTCGCCAGTCTCGAGCTGAATGATCCCGATGGTTCTGCCATGCCCTTCATTCAGGGCGCGGAAGAGGCGAGCGGCGAGCAGTGGAGCCAGGAGTTGCGCCTGTCGTTTGCAGACGACGGCCCGCTCACCGGCTTTGTTGGCGTGTCGTTTCTGCATGAGGAAGGCAGCCAACGCGCCGGCGCGCAATATGACGAACGCTTCGCTCTGGCCCTGCTCAGCGGCGGCCTGATCACCACCCCAACCCGCTCCACCCCCTCGCTGCCTGAGGCGCAGGCCATTGGGACGGGATTTCTTCAGCTTGCCGGGTTTAGCCAGCCGGTTGCGTCCGCTCTGGTCGGCAGCCTCAAGCCGGGCCACTATGAACAATCGACAAATTTTGGCGAAACCAACTCCTTCGATGTCTACGGCGACCTTACATGGCGCCCGACCGACAAGCTGGAATTGACCGCCGGCGTGCGCTGGACCCGGGATGAAAAGACCAGCCAGGTCAGCGCCGATTTGCTGAACGGCCCGAGCCGGCTGGGGGTGCTGTTCGCAGCACTTGGTTCGCCGCCGGCAACCCAGCAAGCCTTGCTAACGGCGCTCCTCACGCCCGGCGCGCCATTGCCGCCCATCGGTGCGTTTACCCAGCCCACCCCCTTGCTGACCGAAACCGGTACATTCGACGGCTTCACTTGGCGTGCGGTCGCGCGCTACGAGTTCAGCGATACCGTATCGGCCTGGGCCTCTGCCGCGCGGGGTCGGCGCCCGGAGGTAATCTCGCTCACGCCGGGCAACCTGGCGGGCACCACTCCGTTGTCGACGGTCCTTCCAGCGGAAACGGTCGACTCGGTCGAGGTCGGGGTGGCTGCTGCAACCGCTGATGGTCGCCTCCGCCTGAATGCCTCGGCCTACTACTATGATTACGCCAATTTCCAGACGCAGCAGTTCCAAGCGGGGCGGCTGGTGACAATCACGGCCGGCAACGCCACCGCGCCGGGCGCCGAGGCGCAACTGACATGGCGGCCGGTCGGTGCCATCGATCTGTTTGCCAACTATGCCTATTCCGGTGCGCGCTTTGATGGCGGCGCGTTTGACGGCAACCAGTTCCGGCTCGCGCCCGATCATGCCTTTTCGGTGGGCGGCACCTGGTCAGCCGCGATCGGCGACATCGGGACGTTGCGCGTCACGCCGAGCTATACTTGGCAGTCGGAAGTGTTCTTCTCCGACAATAATGATCGCAGCGATCTGCAACCGCCGCTCTTGCCCACTGCGCCAAGCCTGCGTGACCGGGCTGTCGACGAGGTGCAGGGTGCCTATGGCCTGCTGAACCTGCGCGTTCGCCTTGAAACCCGCGACGGACGCTGGGGCATCGAGGCATTCGCCACAAATCTGCTCGATGCCGAGTATCTGCTCGATGCCGGGAACACGGGCGACAGCTTCACCTTCGCGACGTTCATCCCTGGAGCGCCCCGCTTGCTGGGCGCGCGTCTTACCGGACGTTTTTGACCCGCGTTTCCCTCGCGCCGACCGAGCCGGACTGCCCATTTCTGTGGGCCTCCGGCTGGTTCGGCGCCCAAACAGGAAGGCTTGGTTCGTCCGTTTCAACCAGCCGCCGAACTGGGTCGAGCTTGGGTCAAAACTGGATCTGAAGGCCTGGGCCTTTCCGCCCATCCAGTGCGTCAGGAGGCCGCAGGCAATTGTTTGAGCAGCTCGGCGACCTGGTCGCGCACCCTTGGCTCGCTCGCGAGGCTCTCGTACATCGACCGTGCCAAGGCATGGTTTCCCAGCCCTGCCTCGACTTCGGCCTCCAAGAGGAGGGCAGGGGCGAAGTCTCGTTTGAAGGCCATTGGCAAGGTTTGGAGCGTAGCGCGCGCTTCTGACCAGCGACCGCGCAGGGCGTCGAGCCGCGCCGCAGAAAAGGACAGAAGCGGGAAGTCGGGATATTTGGCGCGTGCTGTTGTGAGCACCTTTTCCGCTTCGTCCAGCCGGCCCAGATCCATCAGCAGTCCTGCGATGTTCGCAAACGGCACCGCAAAATCCGGATAGGTTTTCGCCGCAGTCTCATAGGGCTCCAGCGCGCCGGCGAGGTCGCCCTTGGCGATCCGGCTTTCGCCCTGGAGGAGCAGCGCCTCGTAGTGTTGCGGATTAGCCTGAAGCGCCGTTGCGACATGCGTGTCGACCGCGTCCCATTCTCCCCGCATCGCCATCAAACGGCCCGCGCGGGCATGCAGATCTGCGGATCGGGGATATTGGGCGACGGCGGAGTCCGCGATCTCCTGTGCCTCGTCGACCTTGCCCTCTTCCATCGCCGCCCACACGAGCAACCACGCCTGCCGATCCGAGGGCGCGCGCGTCCCGTTGAAACGGTTGATCAGGTCCCGCGCGCTGCCGGTCGAGCCCTGCAAGATCATCGATTGGGCGCGCATGGCGATCCATTCGCTGTTCTCGCCGCTCAAGGATCGCAATTGGTTGAGCTGGTATTCGGCCGCGTACCCATCGCCGAGTTCCAGTGCCACGCGGGCGAGGCCCTTGGCGGTTGCAGCCGATGGCCCTGCGGCCTGCTGAATCTCGAGGAGCTTGCTGCGCGCATCGTGGAAGCGGTGTTCGGTCAGCGCCTGTTCGGCCTGACTCTGCACCTCCTGAAGCTGATCGGCAGAGAGTTCGGCGCCGCAACCGCTCAGGAGTGCGATCGCAAGCAGCAGGGGCGAGATGCGTTTGGAAGCCATAGGCGACTTCCATAGACAAAAAAGCTTACTGGTCGGTTGTTGGAACAAGAAAAGGGGGGCTTTCACCCCCCTTTTCCATGGTATTCAGAACCGGATGGCAAGCCTTACGCGGCTGCGCTGCCACCCTTGCGCTTTGACCGTCTGCGACCCAGGATCACCGCAGCGGCGCCCAGCCCGAACAGACCCAGCATGCCCGGCTCTGGCACATCAGTGCCGCCTGAGGTCGAGGAGGAACCGCCCGAAGTCGAGCCGCCCGAAGTGGAGCCGCCAGATGTTGAGCCGCCCGAGGTTGTGCTGCCGCCCGACGTCGACGTGGTCGAACCACCGCTAGTGGTCGAAGTGGAGCCGCCGCCCGAGGTCGAAGTGGAGCCGCCCGAGGTCGAGGTGGAGCCACCGCCCGAGGTCGAAGTGTAGCCGCCGCTGGTGCTGCTGCTGCTCGAGCCGCCCTTCTTGGAGTCGCCACCCTTCTTGGAGTCGCCGCCGCTGCTGCTGCTGGTCGAACCATAGTGGCCGCCGCTGCTGCTGCTGCTGGAGCTACCCTTCTTGGAGTCGCCGCCCTTCTTCGAGTCGCCGCCCTTCTTGGAGTCGCCGCCACTGGTGCTGCTGGACGAACCGTAATGGCCGCCGCTGCTGGTGCTGCTGCTCGAGCCGCCCTTCTTGGAGTCGCCACCCTTCTTGGAGTCGCCGCCGCTGGTGCTGCTGGACGAGCCGTAGTGACCGCCGCTGCTGCTGCTGCTGCTGGAGCTGCCCTTCTTGGAGTCGCCGCTCTTCTTGGAATCGCTGCCCTTCTTGCTGGTGGTGAGCTTGACCGTGCCGTCGCCCAGCGTCTGGCTGCTCAGATCATCGCCAAAGTTGTAATGATTGATCGACAATCCCGCGCTGTTCTTGGGAAGTTCAGCGGCGTATGCAGGCGCCGCGATACTGCCCACAGACATTGCAAGAGCAGCACCAAGAAACGACGTATCTTTGATAGTCTGCCTTTTCATTTCTACACACCCCTTGTGTAAATTGAGCCCGAATTGGAAGAAGCTGGTAAGGCCAAGCAAATGCGAATGAGGGCAGATTCCATGATCTGTGCCCTAAGTCTAAGCCCTGAGAACCCGCTGTATCGAAATGGTCCAAAGCTCGTGGCGAAGTGTTAATTGCCCTCAGGCGGCGATTTTCCGCGCGAAGCGAAACAGATCGCGATAATTTTCAGGCACTTTAAGGTATTCGTGATCTGAAATTCCCATCGCCGCATGGGATTCAAACGCCAGCGAGTCATGAAACCACGGCATGGCGTAGGTGAAGTAAAGCATCGGGCGGCCATGCGATGCATTGCACGGCATCCCGCCGTGATAGGTGCGATAGTCGAGGACGAGGGCACTCCCGGCCCGGGTGTAAGCAACCTGGGGATCACCAGACCACTTTTCACTTCGGGCCGTGCGGTGCGTTCCTTCCCAGAACTGGGTCCCGCCCGCTTCTTCATCCAGATCGATCAGCGGGACCAGAATGGTGGTCGCATAACAGGGCACATTGGCGTTGCCCGCGTCACTATGGAACAGCAGCGGATGTTCGCGGTGGACATGCTGCATCCGCGCACCTGCATAGGTCGTCACCGAACCGAAGGCGTGAAGAACCGGCTTTTCGCCCATCACCCGCGTGAGCATGTCGAGCAGAACGGGGTTCGCATAGACGGCAGGATTGTCGAACGGCTTCTGCAGCCGCACTGGAATGGTGAAGCGCTTGTCGCCGACATTGTTGGGCTTGCCCAGCTCCGAGGCATGCCAATCGCGGACCCTGACGTGCAGCGCCTCGCGCAGGTCGGTCACAAGGTCGGGGTGAAGCAGGTCTTCGATCAGGACGGCACCGCGATCGGTGAGCAGGTCCGCCGCCTTGGCGACCACATCGTTCTCGCGGCTGGAGACCGTCAGATGCGCATACTTGGTCGTGGTGGTCGGGCCGGCCGCCTCCGGCTCGTCCTCGAACAAATCGGCCATCACGCGCTGGGCCGGGAGGAAATGCGGATCCATGTTGACGGCCGCACGCATCACAGCTTCTGCTCTGGCCGCATCCCCCAGATGATAGAGCGCCAGCGATTTCTCATAGAGGCGCGGCGCATTCTCACCGAATTCACGTATCGTATGCTCGATCAGATTCAGCGCCTGCACGTGGTAGCCAAGCTGGATGAAAATCTGCGCGATGCCGCAGTCGAAGATGACATCGGAGCCATCGGGCAAATATGCACGGAAGGCCTCCATGAAGGTCTCGTACAATTGCTCGCGGTCGATATCTTCCTCGCCCTGCTCGATATTGAACAGGATGGGCCGGATGCAGGCGGCCGCAACCTCGGGATCGAACTTGGAGAAGCGGATCAAGGCCATCACCTGCCGGATCGACATCGCTCCGGCGCTGCTCTCAATCATCTCGATGATTTCGTGCGCATCGTAAGGGTTGAAGTCCTTGAGCAAGGTCAGCGCGGTTTCGCGCGTGCGTGCCAAGGTCAGGTCCTGCCAGCGCTTCTTGCCGGGCAGTGAGAGCAGGTTGCAACTGAAATTGGCGTCCTTGTGGCGCTGCGATTGCATGGCGCCGCCATAGGCACCGAACAGTTCTCCGAAGAGGTGCATGTTCGTGTAGTGCGCAAAGTAAGTGCTGAAGATCAGCGGGCTCTGCAATTTGAACTCACTCGGGTCCGAGTAAGCAAGGTCGCCGGCCAGCAGCAGCAGCGGGGTATCGCGATCAAGGAACTTTTCGACGAATTCGAGGCAGATCTGCGGCACGACGACATGGAAATCGCCGGGCTTTTCCGCATAGCGGCGCAGCGCCGCGTCGATCACGGGGTGCCCGGACGGATCGCCGGTGATCGGCCTGCTCTCGAACCTTTCGGTCACGCTTTCGAACGAGGTGATCGGCTTCTTCAGGAAGTCACGGGTTGTGGATTGCGCCTCGACATAGACCTGCTCGATCTGGTGATCGCGGATGCGGACCATGTTTGATGCAATCGAATCAAACAGATAGTTGGCAATGATGATCACCGGACGATCGGCTACGTCCTTGGGCTTCAGGTCGCCATTTTCGGTACGAATGACGGGATCGGCTTCAATCAGAAGCTGCGCAAACTCCAGAACACCGCTTTCAACCAGGGGTGCAAAGCGCTCCTTCTTCTTCCAGCTTTCGATATTCTTGGTTGAGCCATCCGTCAGGAGATAGGTGAATGCCGGGCAATCATTGCTGCCTGCAAAGTGGTAATTGAACAGCCGGTTGAGGAACTGCCACGAGAACCGCCCGCTGCCCCCGCCAAGCTCGATGATCAGAGGCGGCTGGCTGTTGCCCTCGGCAACTAACTCCTTGAAGAAGGACGCGACAATCGAGGCATAGGTATCAGCGCAGAACGCATTCGACGTGCTGCGCTGCGGCACGATCTTGTTCGACCACGCTTCTGGTCCTGCCTCCATGTAAAACCGGTGCAGAAGTGACCAAATGATTGATTGGTCGAAGCGAGTCATCTTCTGGATTACGGGCATGAGGCGAGCTTTCGATTGGCTTGCAGTTTGTAATTTATGGTTTTCAGGCGCACTTCGGAATTATATTGGCCAAGTCATAAGGGGAGTGGGTGAAATTTCTGTAAACCATGGCTAACAGCCCGCTTGCGCAAGCGGCGCCGGGAGGAGCGAAGGGAGCGAGCATGAGGGGTTTGATCGCCATCGCAGGGCTGCTGGCAGCGCTTGGCGGAGCCTTGCCCCTGGCGGGGGCGGCTCCCGGGCCCTTGTGCGGCACGGGCAAGAATGCGGCCATTTGCTTTGCCTCGGTCGACCGCGGGGGCAAGCTTTCACCCGAAGATCGCTCGAGGCTGAAAGCTGCCGCACCGGTTGCGATCGACATTGTCAGCTCGCGCCAGTTCGCCGCCGAGCTCGCCGCGTTTCATGCGGCGCTGCCGGCGCGCTGGGTGAAGGACAACCGCTACTGGCGCGGCTTCGATCCGGTCGCGGCGCCCAAGGCGGTCCGGGCCGCCTTTGCGGGTCTGCATATTGATACCCGAGGCGGCGCGCGGGCGCGGGCGAGCGCCAAGTTCGGCGGCAATCTCGCCTATGAGGGCAGCACCGACCCGCGCACCGGCGAGCGCTTCATCCTGCTCAACCGCTACCGGCTCGACCGGCCCATTGTTGGGCTGGTGAGCACCTATGTGCACGAGGCGGCGCACAAGGGCGGCTATTCGCACCGGCCCGGGCAGACCCCCGACCAGAAATGCGAGCCGCCCTATGTCATGGCGCAGGTCGCCCGCAAACTGGCCGATCCGGAGGGCTGGGCGAGCTTTGTCGCGAGCAAGAATGCCTGCCGGTTCTGGCGGAAGATGAAGTGAGGCCGGGCCGGGCAGGGGCAGCGTAGCCCTCTCCTTACGCCCGCTTGAGCGGCCCCGCGCGAAATGTGGCCGCAATGGGGCAAAAACGGTTGCCCCGCGCCCAAACTTCGTTCAATGCCCATACCTGCGCCTCCCTGTTCGGAATCACGAGGCGCACGCCCTTCGCGCAGGGGCAAGTCCGGGGCAGGTGGCCGGGTGCGCGATTGAACCATGCGTTTTCCGTGGGCGTCACCCAGGCTTCAGGAGGACTGAGAACTTGCAGCTTCCGCACCATCT
>JAIYEK010000138.1 GCA_027487015.1 Erythrobacteraceae bacterium
CAGGACACCGGCGGCGGCATTCCGCCGCAGGTGCTGCCCAAGCTGTTCGAGCCGTTCTTCACCACCAAGGAGCAGGGCAAGGGCACCGGCCTCGGCCTCTCGACCGCCTACGGGATCGTCAAGCAATCGGGCGGCTTCATCTTCGCTGACAATATCACCGACAAGAGCGGCCACCCGGTGGGCGCGCGCTTCACGGTCTATTTCCCGGTCTACCGCGGGGAGCTCCCCAAGAAGCGCCCGGTGCAGGAGCTGGTCTCGTCCGACTGGTCGGCGGGCGGCAAGGTGCTGCTGGTGGAGGACGAGGACATGGTCCGCACCGTCGCCGAACGCGCGCTCACCCGCGCGGGCTACGAAGTCACCGCCTGCGCCAATGGCGAGGAGGGGCTGGCGGCGATCCTCGAGGGGACGACGCGCTTCGATCTCGTGGTGAGCGATGTGGTGATGCCCGGGATGGACGGCCCCGCGATGGTCCGCGCGATCCGCGCCAAGCTCCCCGACATGCCGGTATTGTTCATGTCGGGCTATGCCGAAGAGCAGCTCCGGCGCGATATCGACATCCCCGATATGCACTTCATCCCCAAGCCCTTCAGCGTCGCTTCGATCGGCGACAAGGTCGGCGCGGTGCTGCGCGAGGCGCGCGCCAATGCCGGGGCGGGGGCCTGACGCGGCAAGCGGATTTCTTTGCTCCCCGGCCCATCGTTCACCTTGGATAAAGCCGCAGAATCGTTCATCCTCCCCAACGAGGAATGGAGGGGACTGGCATGATCAACCGGGCGATTATCGGCGCGTGCACCATTGGTGCGGCGGTTCTGGCGGCAGGCGTCTCGGCGCAGAGCGCACCGCCCAGCGAGGCCGCGGTGCCCGGCGAGGGCGCGTCGCAATCGGCGCAGGGCGATGTTGCGATCACCATCTACAACAACAACCTCGCGCTGGTGCAGGATGTGCGCCAGCTCGCCATCGCGCAGGGCAAGAGCCGTGTCGAGTTCCCCGACGTCTCGGCCCAAATCCGTCCCCAGACGCTGAGCTTTGCCGCGGCGAACACCACGATCACCGAGCAGAATTTCGATTACGACCTGCTCACCCCTAGCAAACTGATGGAAAAGGCGATCGGCCAGACCGTCACGCTGCTGCGCACCAACCCCGCCACCGGCGCCGAGACCCGCGAGCGCGCCAAGGTGCTCTCGGTCGCAGGCGGCACGGTGCTCCAGATCGGCGACCGCATCGAGGTGCTGCGCGATGATGGCCTTCCGGTGCGCGTGATCTTCGACCGCGTCCCCCCGGGCCTGCGCGCGCGGCCGACGCTCTCGGTCAATCTCGATTCGACCCGCGCCGGCACGCGGCCCGTCCAGCTGCGCTACCTCACCGGCGGACTGGGGTGGAACGCGGACTATGTTGCGCTTTACAATGAAAGCGCCGGCACCATCGACATGCAGGGCTGGGTAACGCTCACCAACAACACCGGCACCACCTTCCACAATGCCGACACCGTGCTGGTCGCGGGCGATCCCAATGGCGGCTACCGCGGCTCCTTCGGCGACCGCGGCATGACCCGCGCCGGAACCGAGGCGTCTTCGCGCGAGCGGCTCGGCGATTTCTACCTCTACCCCATTGCGGCGCGCACCACGATCGCCAACGCCCAGACCAAGCAAGTGAGCTTCCTCGACGTGCAGGCGGTCCCGGCCAAGAAGATCTACTCGGGCGAGGTCTATTTCCAGCAGAACGACGAGCAGCCCAACAACGTCGAAAGCCGCCTCGCCTTCTCGACCTCGCGCGATCAGGGCCTCGGCGATGCGCTTCCCGCCGGCACGGTGCGCTTCTACCAGCGCGACCGCGAGGGCACGCCGCAATTCATCGGCGAGAAGGGCATCGGCCACACCCCCATGGGCAGCGACCTCTCGCTGGTAACGGGCGATGCCTTCGACATCACGGTCAAGGCCGAGGTCGAAAAGCGCGAGACCATCACCTCGGCCGAATGGGAAAAGAGCGCCCGCTGGCGGGTGGTCAAGAACGGCACCGTGGTCGAGGAAGGCACGCTCGAGCGGCCCAAGACCTATTACCGCACCACTATGCGCTACACCCTCACCAACGCCAAGCGCGAGGCCGTGGAGGTGCAGCTCACCCAGACGGGCCTCGGCAATAACTGGTGGTCGGATGACTTCCGTATCACCTCCGAGGACCTCCCGGGCGAGCAATTGAACGCCGACCGGCGGCGCTACACCGTCCCCGTCCCCGCCGAGGGCGAGCGGGTGATCCGCGTGACCTACGAAACCCGTTACTGAGGGGGCGGGGGCCGTGCGCTCTGCCGCAATGATGCTGGCCGGAGTGGGCTGCCTGCTCGCGGCCCCGCTGTGGGCGCGCGAGGTGGTCGACGCCTCCGCGCCTGTGGACCTCGCCGTCACCATCTACCGCGACCCCGATCGCAGCGTCGAGGATGAGCTCGACGCGGATGATCCGCGCGGCCTCGCGATGATCTCCGAGACGCGGCGGGTGACGATCCCCAAGGGCGAATCGACGATCCGCTTCGAAGGCGTCGCGGAAGGGATGATCGGCGTCTCGGCGATCGTCACCGGGCTCCCCGGCGGCACGATCGAGAAGAACCGCAACGCCCAGCTCCTCTCTCCGGCCGCGCTGGTTGACGGGACGCTCGGCAACCGGGTGACGATCACGCGGATGAACCCCGCTACGGGCAAGCAGGTCAGCGAAACCGCGGTGGTGCGCACCGGGGCCTATCGCGGCCTGGTGCTCCAGACCAGCGAGGGCTTCGAGGCGGTGCAATGCTCGGGGCTTCCCGAAACGCTCACCTTTGGCGGCGTCCCCCCAGGGCTATCGGCGCAGCCCGTGTTCTCGGTCGACACCCGCTCGGCCGAGGGGGGCACCTATGACGTGACCCTCACCTATCTTGCCTGGGGCTTCGACTGGCAGGCCGATTACGTTGGCCGCATGAGCGAGAAGCAATCGGGCGAGGAGTTCGAGATGGGGCTCTTGAGCTGGCTCTCCCTCGTCAACGACAACGGCCAGAGCTTCGACAACGCCAAGCTCCAGATCATCGCCGGCAAGCTCAATGTCGAAAGCGATTACGAGGGCCTCGCCGATCCGCCGGAGGCCGAGGGGCTGTCCCTCACCTGTTACCCGCTGGGCCGCACCGGTTTCGGCGCGCCGCCCCCGCCGCCGCCACCACCCCCGCCGCCGGTGGGCTATGCGCCAGAGGGTGATTATTACGCCGAAGACGCCAGCATTGTCGTGACCGCGATGCGCCGCGAAGCCCCTGCGTTGATGATGGCTGTCCCCGTCTCGGTCATCACCGCCGAGGAGGAAGACCTCGGCGACCTCAAGCTGTTCCGCGTGCCCGGCCGTGTCGATGTCTCGGCCAAGGGGATGAAGCAGGTCGCCTTCCTCAACAAGGATGCGGTCAAGGCGCGGCTGCTCTACCAGACCCAGTGCGACCCCACCGACCTGATCGACCCCGAATATGACGAGCCCGATGCCGCCAATCTGCTGCTGGTGACGAAGAACGAGGACAAGAAGGGCCTCGGCATCGCGCTGCCGCAGGGCGTCATGACGCTGTTCGAGCCGACGTCGCGCGGGCTACAGCTCGCCGGGCAGACCACCTTGCGCGATTATGCCCGCGGGCAGGATATCGAGCTGGCGCTGGGGGAAAGCGCGCAGGTCTTTGGGACTTGCGGCAATTACACCCGCAATGGCCGCGCCTCGAATCTCGCCAAGTGGTCGCCGATGCGTGCGGTGCTGACCAACGCCAATCCGCATCCTGTCACTGTGCGGCTGCAACTGGGCTGGGGCGGCGACTACGAAATCCGTTTCCCCGGCCGGAAGCCTGAGCTCAAGAACGGCTGGCAGACGATCGAGGTGAGCGTTCCGGCCAATTCCGCCGCCACCTACGAGTGGAAGGCGCGGGATTCGGATCGCGAGTAGGCAAGGGCGGGGGGTCCCGCGTAAAAAATTTCTCGTTCCCTACTTGTTCCATGAGAACAAATGCGATACATACTCCTTCAAGGGCAGCGGAAAACTCCGTATCGCCCCTAGGCAAGCGAAGGAGCGCGTGCGATGGCTACC
>JAIYEK010000139.1 GCA_027487015.1 Erythrobacteraceae bacterium
CACTTCGAAAGCCTGCCGATCGCCTACAACGCCGAGCTGTGGTGCGAACCCGGCCGTGCGCTGTCGGCCGAGTATTCCTCGATGATCGTGCAGGTGAACAAGCGCCGCGACGAGGAGCTCTACATCAATGATGGCGCTTACGGCGCCCTCTACGATGCGGCCCACGTCGCATGGCGCTTCCCGGTGAAGGCGCTCGAGGATGACCTGATCGAGGAAGACGAGGACTTCGCCTTCTACGGCCCGACCTGCGACGATGCCGATTACATGAAGGGCCCCTTCAAGCTCCCGGCGGACATTCAGGCGGGCGATTATATCGAGATCGGGATGCTCGGCGCTTACGGCGCGGCGATGAAGACCGGTTTCAACGGCTACGGCAACGCCCGGGTCGTCACCGTGCAGGACGAGCCGATGATGAGCCTCTTCAACGGCACCCGCGTGCGCGAGGCGACCGACAACGTGGTGAGCCTGCGCTAGAACCTTGTCATGGCCCCGCGCCGCCTGCAAACAGGCATGCGCGGGGCCAACACGCCCCTAGGGGGTGGACGCGCGGCAATGTTCGGAAAAGTCATCGGAAAGCTGCTGGGGCGCAAGAAGCCTGAGCCCAAGAGCCGGATCGCTTATCTCACCGACCTCTATCATGACTGGGCCGAGGGCAAGGTCGAGTCCTGGGGCGGGATTGACCTGCGCGGCCTCATCGAAAAGCAAATCGCCGAGGGCGATGCTCGGATGGCGACAACGAACCTCGCCGGCCATGTGCGCTATTGTTTCGACCTTGCGGGCCTTTACTGGGGGCAGGGGGATATCTCCAAAGCGCAGCATTATCTGGGCAAGGCACTCGACACTCACGAGCGGATGATCGCCTATTGCGACCAGCGCGGGCCTGTGTGGCCGATGGAATATTCCGACGAAGCCGATGTGCGGATCGCGGGGCTCCTGCTGGATCGCCCCGTTGCGCAGGTCCCCCGCCGCCCGCACGAGGAGCGCAATCTCTACCCCTCGTTCAAGCCGATCCTGCTCGATGCCATGACCGGCGATGCGCCGTTCGACATTGTGCGCTGGCAGGATTGGGAGGACAGCACGGTCCGGAACCGCTGGCCCAAGTTTCAGGTCGCCGAGGCGCAGTTCTACCGCCGCGCGCTGACGGGCGAGTTCGCCGACGGGGCGGCGCTGCTGGCGGCACATGAGGCCCTGTGGAAGTCCAAGGCGGGCAAGACCTTCGAGCCGGGTTGGTTCAACGGCTATGACGATAATGACCTGATCATCGACACGCTGTTTGCCGCGATCCTGAAACGGGTGGGGTGGGAAGGGCGCTATCGCCATTCCTGGCCTGAAACGCTGCCCTATGTCTCGGAGCCCGAGACCACGCGCGAGCCGGATCGCTTCATCGCGGTGGCCGCCGCCCCGCTTCCTGCGCCTTCGGCCGACACGGGCATCATCGCCGATCCGCAAGAGGCGCGGCGCTATCTCGACCACCATCTCGCAGGCCAGACCGATGACGAGGGCCAGCCCTTCTCCGCCGCGCGCCCTGCCAAGCAAGCCGGCAAGGTCGCCGCTGCGATGAAGGAGCTTGGCTGGACGCGCGATCCGGCCGCGCTCGATCTGATGCGCGCCTACCGGATGGACCACGTGCTGACCCGCCGCTCGCACCTGTCGCTGTGCGATCCGGTGGCCCGATCCGTCACGCTCAAGGGCTGGAACGATGCGATGCGGCAGGAATTCGATCTCCACCCCGACCTCATCGCCATCGCCGAGAGCGAGGAGCGGTCCGATTACTCGGACCCGCAAGGGCTGTGGTATGTGATGTGGGTCAAGGACCGCAAGGTCTACGCCGTCGACCGCGAGGATTGGCACGACCCGGCGCTTGCCACCGCTGGCGCAAGGCCGGGGATGACCGTCTGGCCGTCCTATGTCAGCTTTGTCGCATGGTGGGTGGGCGGCGACTGACGCACGCCCACCCGCGAAAGGGCTAGAGCCGCACCTCGGCGACCTTGTCCTTGTAGTCCTGCTTGGGATCGATCCCGATCAGCATCTTGATCCCCGCCACCAGCGATGAGGCGTCGATCCAGATCTCCGCGTCTTGCGCATCGAGGCGGATGAGGGCGATCCTCGGGTCGTCATTTCCGTCATACCAGGCCGCGACGAAGCGGTTCCACAGGCGGTCGATGGTCGCGCTGTCGCGGGTGGTGGTGAGCGTCCCGTGGACGGTCGCCCACACGTCGTGGCCCTTGGAGGCGAAGTGCGCCATCGCCCGCGGGGTCTCGCCCGCCAGCTCGGCCTGCTGGACCGAGCGGTAAAGGCCGTTTTCGGTGGAGGTGAAGAACCACACGGGGCCCTTGTATTCACCGTCCTTGTAAAGCTCGTCTTCGAGCTGCGCCGTCATCGGACGGGCGTGGCCATCCTCGCCCTCGGCAAGGCCCAGGAACATCGTCCTGTCGCTCTTCAGCGCCTTCCAGAATTTCGAACGGATCTCCGCGTCGGTCGTCATGCTTGTCTCCTTTGGTGGAGACGCGCCTAGCGCCGACGCGGAGGAATTGTTCCGGCTTAAAAGACCTCGAAGAGACCAGCTGCCCCCATGCCGCCGCCAATGCACATGGTGACGACGACATACTTAGCGCCGCGGCGCTTGCCTTCGATCAGCGCGTGGCCGGTGCAGCGCGCGCCGGTCATGCCATAGGGGTGGCCGATCGAGATCGAGCCGCCGCTGACGTTGAGGATGTCGTTATCGATGCCGAGCGTGTCGCGGCAGTAGAGCACCTGCACCGCGAAGGCTTCGTTGAGTTCCCACAGCCCGATGTCGTCCATCTTGAGGCCGGTTTGCTTCAGAAGCTTGGGGATCGCGAAGACCGGGCCGATGCCCATCTCGTCAGGCTCGGTGCCCGCAACCGCCATGCCGACATAGCGGCCGAGCGGCTGGAGCCCGCGCTGTTCGGCGATCTTGGCTTCCATCAGCACGCTTGCCGAGGAACCGTCCGACAGCTGCGAGGCGTTGCCCGCGGTGATGCACATCCCCGGGCCCATCACCGGCTGGAGGCTCTGGAGGCCTTCGAGCGTGGTTTCGGGACGGTTGCCCTCGTCCTTGGAGAGGGTGATCTCCTTCTGCGAGACTTCCTTGGTTTCCTTGTCGACCACGTTCATGGTGACGGTGACGGGAACGATCTCGGCATCCAGACGCCCTTCAGCCTGCGCGGCAGCGGTGCGCATCTGCGACTGGTAGGCGTATTCGTCCTGCGCTTCGCGGCTGATGTTGTAGCGCTTGGCGACGGTTTCCGCCGTGCCGAGCATCGGCATGTAGACGTCCTTGTGCATCGCGATCAGCGAGCGGTCGGGCGAGACGCGCATCTCGGGGGTCTGAACCAGCGAGATCGAGTCCTGCCCGCCGCCGACGACGATATCCATGTTGTCGACGATGATCTGCTTGGCGGCGGTCGAGATCGCCATCAGGCCGCTCGAGCACTGGCGGTCGATGGTCTGGCCGCTGACGGTGACCGGGCAGCCGGCGCGCAGTGCGACCTGGCGGGCGATGTTGCCGGCCTGAGTCCCTTGCGTGAGGACGGTGCCCCACACCACGTCGTCGATCTGGCCGGCTTCGATCCCGGCCCGCTCGATCGCGGGGGCAAGGCTCAATGCGCCCAGCGTCGGCCCGGGGGTGGCGTTGAAGGCGCCCTTGTAGGCGCGGCCGATGGGGGTGCGGGCGGTGGAAACGATTACGGCGTCACGTGCCATGATGGGGGTATCCTTTGTTGAAAGTAGTCAGTCGGGGAACCGTGCCGCCCCGTCTTCAAGCGGCAGGTCAAGCGCGCCGCAGATCAGCGACACGCCGTGATAGAAAGCGACAAGTTGCACGACTTCGAGCACCTCGGCTTCCAAGAAATGCGCCGCGAGCGCGGCCCATTGCCCGTCGGAGAGGCGCTTTGTGTCGATGAGTGCGTCGACGGCGGCAATCAGCGCCGTCTCGCGCTCGGTCCACACCGGATCGTTGGGCTCGCCATGTACCAGAGCGCGCTGCTGGTCCGCGTCGATGCCGGCTTTTTCCGCAAAGCCGCGGATGTGGACGCCGTATTCGTACTCGCAGCCACAGCGCGCCGTGGTCCGGTCAATCACCAGCTCGCGCTCGCGCAGGGCCAACGGGCCGCGGTCGAGCATCGAGCCGGCAGTGAACTTGCCCCACGCCCGTTCGTGCTTCGCCAGCGTGGTGAACAGCGTAAGCGGCGGCGCGCCCCGCATCAGCACCGCCATCGCCCGGGCGAAAGGCTCGGGGTAGGGTTCGGCGAGAGGTTCGATGCGCGCCATCGGGGTTACACGAAGTATTGCGTGATCCACTCGCAGATCAGCGCGGGCTTTTCCTCGCCTTCGATCTCGATGGTGATCTCGCAGGTCTGCTGCCACTGGCCGGGGCGCTTTTCGACCATTTCGGTGAGCTTCCAGACGCCGCGGATGCGCTTGCCGGCGCGGACCGGAGCGATGAAGCGGGTCTTGTTGCCGCCGTAGTTGACGCCCATCTTCACGCCCTCGATGCGGGGCGCGCCGCCCTGGGCGCCGAGATAGGGGATCATCGACAGCGTCAGGAAGCCGTGGGCAATCGTGCCGCCGAACGGCGTCATCTTGGCCATCTCTTCGTTGACGTGGATGAACTGGTGGTCACCGGTCGCCTCGGCGAACTGGTTGATGCGCTCCTGGCTCATTTCGGCCCATTCGCTGGTGCCGATCACTTCGCC
>JAIYEK010000054.1 GCA_027487015.1 Erythrobacteraceae bacterium
GGGCGCGGCGCTGGGCTCGGTGGTGGGGGCGGCCTCGGGCGCGGCGAGCTTGTCGTTGCGCTCGGCTTGCCCGCCGATGATGCTGGCAAGACCGACCAGCAGCACCATCGACCCGATGCCGAACACACCCACCTGCAACCGCTGCATCGCCTCGGCGCGCATGATCGAGGGGGGTGGCAGGTCATCGGGCGTGCCGGGCACCTCGCTCGGCGTGAAGGAGGGGCGGAACAGGCTGCGCTGGTTCATCCGCCGCATGCGTTCGCGCCATGAAAGCCTGCTCATGCCGCCGCTCCCTTGCTCAGCCAGTCGAACGACGGCAGGCCCTTCGCGGCGAGCCAATCGGGGTTGTAGAGGGTAGAAAGGTAGCGGAAGCCGGTGTCGCACAGGATCGTCGCGACCTGCGGATTGGGGCGGCCCTCGGCGACCAGTTCGCGGCCCAGCATCACCGCGCCAGCGACATTGATGCCCGAGCTGAGGCCAAGGCACAGGCCTTCCTCGCGCAGCAGGCGTTCGACCCACAGGAGGCCTTCCTCGTCACTGATGCGGTACTGCGTGTCGATCGCCGCGCCTTCGAGATTGGCGGTGATCCGCCCCTGCCCGATCCCCTCGGCGACCGAAGACCCCTCGGCCTTCAACTCGCCGTGGGCGTAGTAATTGTAGAGCGCCGCGCCGTGGGGATCGGTGAGCGCGATGCGGATGTTCTCGTCGAAGGCCTTGAGGCCAAGGCCCACGCCCGCGATCGTCCCGCCGGTGCCCGCTGCGCAGGTAAAGCCGTCAACCCGGCCGCCGAGTTGCTCCCAGATCTCAGGCGCGGTGCCCTCGATATGCGCGCGGCGGTTGGCGATATTGTCGAACTGGTTGGCCCACACCGCGCCCGGCGTTTCCTCGGCGAGGCGGCGCGAGGTGTGGACGAAGTGGCCCGCATCGGAGAACTTGGTCGGCGGCACCAGCACCAGCTCGGCGCCGAGTGCGCGCAGGGTGTCCATCTTCTCCTTGGACTGGTTGTCGGGCATGACGATAATCGTCTTGTAGCCGCGCGCATTGGCAACCAGCGCGATACCGATCCCGGTGTTGCCCGCCGTCCCCTCGACCACCGTGCCGCCCGGCTTGAGATCGCCGTTCGCCTCGGCGTCGCGGATGATCCAGAGCGCCGCGCGGTCCTTCACCGAAGAGCCGGGGTTGGCGAATTCGCACTTGCCGTAAATGTCGCAGCCTGCCGCGGCGGACGGTCCCGCGAGGCGGACGATGGGGGTATTGCCGATAAGCGCGAGCGTGTCGCCAAAGGGGCGGGTAATGTTCATGGAGATGAATTAGGCGTTCGGGGCGCGGCCCGCAACGGCGAAGTCCCTCAGGTCAGCGCCAGCACCGCCTCGACCATGGTGCCCTCGACGATCTTCTCCGCCTTGCGCACCGCGGCCTTCAAGGGCAGCAGCCAGCCGCCCGCCTGCTTGGAGGGGAACAGCGAGGTGCGCCATGTCGTCGCGCCGATAGTGACCTCGACATAGACCGAGCCCCAAGCGGCAGCGTTCACTGCGCCCGCGCGGATGGCTTCCGCGGTCTCGCCGTCCACCGTGAGGAAATACCACGAGCCCTTGGCAGGCGCACCGTCCGTGCCCTGCCACAGCCAGACCGGGCCGCGCACTGTCCACGGGCCCGCTGCCGAACCCTCGGGCGCGTGGCCCAACTCGTCGCGGAGGAAGCGGGCGAGATCAGCATCCACCGGCCCCGCCCCTCACCACAAAATCAATCTTCAGGAGCGATGGTGACGTGGAGGCCGTCGAGATCCGCGGTGAAGGGGATCTGGCACGACAACCGGCTGGTCGGCGCGCGGTGATCGGAGGATTCGAGCAGGTCGTCCTCGTCTTCGCTGATCTTGGGGAGCTTGTCGGCAAAGGCCGGATCGACCACCACGTGGCACGTCGCGCAGGAACAGCACCCGCCGCACAGCGCCAGCAACTCGTCGAACCCGTTGTCGCGGATCGCTTCCATCACGGTCAGGCCATCGCTGACCTCGATCTCGCTGGTGGCGCCGGCGCGGTTGGTGACGACCAGTCTGGGCATGGATCGGTGTTCCTTTTTGAAGCTTGGGCGCAAGAAAGCGCGCTGTGAGAGGCTCGCCCGCGCTGCTAAGATAGTCTGGCGACCAGTGCAAGTTAAGGAAAGTGCGAGTGGGCCTGTCAGCCGAAAAATTGCGTGAAGACCTCGATGCGGTGGCGGCGCGCGAGCCGCGTCTGGCGGCGGAATTGCAACGCATCGGCTACCCCGAGCCGCGCCTGAGAGCGCGCGGCTACAAGACCCTGCTGCGCACCATCGTCGGCCAGCAGGTCTCGGTCGCGGCGGCGGCTTCGATGTGGGGCAAGCTCGAGGCGGAGCTGGGCGCGGATTTCACCCCGGGCTGCGTGCTGAAGCGCGATTTCGACGCCTTGCGCGCCTGCGGGCTGTCGCGCCAGAAGCAGGGCTACGCGCGCTCGCTGTGCGAGCTGGTCGAGGCGGGCGAGCTCGATTTCGACGGGCTCCCTGCGGATGACGAGGAAGCGATCGAGCTCCTCACCTGCATCAAGGGCATCGGCCGCTGGTCGGCGGAGATCTACCTGCTGTTCGCCGAAGGCCGCCCCGACATCTGGCCTGCCGGCGACCTTGCGGTGCAGGAGGGGGTCAAGCGGCTCCTCGGGCTGGAGGAGCGCCCGGCGGAGAAGGCGACCCGGATGCTGGCCGAAAGCTGGTCGCCGCAACGTGGGGCGATGGCGATCTTTACGTGGCATTTCTATGCGAACCCGGCGCTTTAGCTTTCCGCCTTCCCGGACGTAGGAGAATTGGACGCCCACCCGCTGTGCGTTCCCGCACTCTTGCTGCTGACAAGCGTGTCAGTTGCCTCTAGGACAGTTGCAAATAGCAATCGGGAAGAGGGAACCCCATGGCACAGCGCAGCATCTTCATCACCGGCGGCGGCTCGGGCATCGGGCGCGCGACCGCGCTGCATTTCGCGGCAAAAGGCTGGTTTGTCGGGGTCGCCGACATCAGCGAGGCCGGGATGCAGGGCACGCTCGAGCAGATTGCGGGCGAGGCCAAGTGGGCGGGCAAGCTCGACGTGCGCGACCGGGTGCGCTGGGACGAGGCGCTGGCCGAGTTCGCCGCGGCAGCCGGCGGCCGGATTGACGCGCTGGTCAACAATGCCGGGATCGGCACCGGCGGCTCGCTGTCCGAGCTCGACCCCGAAGAGATCGACCGCTGCCTCGACATCAATCTGAAGGGCGTGCTCTACGGCGCGCAGGCTGCCTATCCCTACCTGCAGAAGAGCGGGCCGGGCTCGGCCTGCATTAACATCGCCAGCGCCGCCGGGATCGTCGGCAGCGCAGGGATGAGCGTCTATTGCGCCACCAAGTTCGGCGTGCGCGCGGTGTCCGAGAGCCTCGACGCCGAATGGGTCGCTGACGGCATCACGGTCGCCTCGGTGTGCCCGGGCTTCATCGAGACCCCGCTTCTGAACGGCACCGGCAACCGCAAGTCCAACGAACCGATCCGCGCGCGGGTGCAGGCCGCCGGGCTCGAGATCACCCCCGTCGAGCGCGTTGCCGAAGCGATCTGGGACGCGGTCCACGGCGACAAGCTCGACTATTTCGTCGGCGCGACCTCCAAGCGGATGGCCTTCGCCAAGCGCTGGATGCCGGGCCGGGTGCGGAAGCAGCTGAAGAACAGCCTGCGGCCCCTAGGCCAATAGGCCGTCGATCGCGGCGGCGAGCTTCGCGTCGCGTGCCGAAAGCCCCCCGCTCTCCCCCGCATCATGCGTGGTCAGCGTCACCTCGACCCGGTTGTAGACGTTGAACCACTCCGGGTGGTGGTCCTGCATCTCGGCGAGCAAGGCGACGCGGCTCATGAAGCCCCAGGCCTCGGAAAAATCCTTGAAGCGGAACGTCCGCGCGAACGCCTTGCCCTCGCGCGCCAGCTCCCAATCGGGGTGCTGGTTGAGCAGCGCGGCGGCTTCGTCGGGGGTGAGTTCGGGGACGGACATGAGGAGCTCCGGCAAGAGGGATCGCTTGTTTGGCCTGCGCCTTTTCCCTAACGCTGCGGCGCAATGCAAGCGCCCTCCCCTTTTCTCAGCGCCGACAACCTCGCCTGCCGACGCGGCGAGCGGCTGCTGTTCCGCAAGCTCTCGCTGCGGCTGGAAGCGGGCGCGGCGTGCCATGTGACGGGGGCCAACGGCGCAGGGAAAACGACGCTGATCCGCGCGCTCGCGGGCCTGACAACGCCCTATGCGGGGAGCGTCACGCGGGAAGGCGCGCTGGCGCTGCTGGGGGAGCGCACCGGGCTCGATCCCGATCTGCCGCTCGCCCGCGCGCTGGCCTTCTGGTTCGCGCTCGATGGGGTTGCCGACAGCGCGGCGATGATGGCGCGCCTGCGGCTTCAGGCGCTCGCCGAGGTGCCGGTGCGCTACCTTTCGACCGGCCAGCAGAAACGCGCCGCGCTCGCGAGGGTGCTCGGGCAGAACGCGCCGGTGTGGCTGCTCGACGAGCCCTTGAGCGGCCTCGACACCGCCTCGCAGGGCCTCGTCAGCGAGCTGGTGCGCACGCATTGCGCGGGCGGCGGAATCGCGCTGATCGCCTCGCACCAGCCGCTCGATGTGCCGGGCATGACCAGCTTCGCGATCGAGGACTTCGCGCCCGCCGACGCGGAGGAGGAGGCATGATCCTCGCCCTGCTCCGCCGCGACCTCGGACAGTTCTTCCCCTTCACCGGCAGCGGGGCGGCGCTGCCCGTGGTGTTCTTCGTCGCGGTCGCCATGCTGTTCCCCTTCGCGGTCGGGCCGGACGCGAACCTGATGCTCAAGACCGGCGGCGGGGTGGTGTGGATCGCGGCGCTGCTGGCGGCGATCCTTCCCTTGGAGAAGCTGGTGGCGCGGGACATCGCGCTCGGCTTCTTCGACCAGCTGCGCCTGCGCGGTGTTACCGAGGAGGCAATGATGGCGGTGCGCCTCGTCGCCCATTGGCTGAGCTTCGGCCCGCCGCTGCTGCTGGCGACTTTCCCGGCGGCCGCGCTGCTCAAGATCGAAGGCGAGACCTTTGACATCCTTCTCCTCGGCCTCTTGGCCGGGACGCCGGGGCTGGCGGCGATCGGCTTGATGATCGCCGCACTCACCGCCTCGCTGCGGGCGGGCGCCGCGCTTTCGGGCCTGCTTTTGATCCCGCTCGCGCTTCCGATCCTGATCTTCGGCGCGGGCGCGCTCGCCCGGCAGGATCCGGCGAGCCTCGGCTTCGTTGGAGCAATAAGCCTCGGGCTGGTCGCGATCGCGCCCTTCGCCGCCGGGGCCGCGATCCGGGCGACAAGGGAACAGTAGTGAGAGCGCCAGAGAGTAACACGCGCGGGCATCTGCTGATGGGGAGAATCGCGCTGGGGCTGATGGCCTTCACGATTTTCGCCTTTGCGCTGAAGGCGGTCGCGCACCCGCAAGTGCAGGCGCGCTACACCCCGCTGGTGGTATTCCACGCCGGGAGCATGATCGCATGGCTGATCCTGCTCGCGAGCCAGAGCTTTCTCGCGGCGAAGTACCGCCTGTCGGCGCACCGGGCGACCGGGCGCGCCTCGATTGCGCTGGTGGCGGCGATGCTGGTGAGCGGCGGGGTGATTTCGTGGCGGATCGGGCTGGAGCTGGGGCGCCCGGAGGTGACGGTGGTCAACCTCGCCGCCTTTGCGACCTTCGTGCCGCTGTATTTCCTCGCCCTGCACTACGCCCGCCGCCGCGACATCGCCGCGCACCGGCAGGCGATGCTGATCGCGACCCTCGCGCTGATGACCCCCGCCTATGCGCGCGTGGTGCAAGTGCTCGGCCTGCCCGATCCGGTCGCCATTGCGGTGCAGGTGCCGATCACGGTGCTGGTGTCGGCGGGCTATGACTGGGTGCTGCACGGGCGGGTGACGCGGCCGGTGCTGGCGATGCTGGGGTTTTCGGTCGGGCTGGTGGTGGTGGTGAGCGCTGTGCTGGCGGTGTTGTTTTTGTAGCCCAAAGCGAGCGGGGCCCCGGCTCAGGCCCGGGGAGACGGTGGGGTCAAACGACCTCGCTCAAACGTAAGGCGGACAATCCCGCCCCGTCGGGCTCTTCGTGAAGATCTCGT
This sequence comes from Erythrobacteraceae bacterium, assembly GCA_027487015.1. GTDB lineage: Bacteria > Pseudomonadota > Alphaproteobacteria > Sphingomonadales > Sphingomonadaceae > Erythrobacter. Next base: position 6,107 of record JAIYEK010000054.1, read on the forward strand.
TGCCCGTTTCGGTAATCGCAATCGAATGCTCGAACTGCGCGGAGAGCGATTTGTCCCGCGTCACTGCGGTCCAGCCGTCGCCGAGCACCTTGGCCCAGGGCTTGCCGAGGTTGATCATCGGCTCGATGGTGAAGAACATGCCCGGACGCAGCTCCGGCCCCGTCCCCGCGCGGGCGGCGTGGACGACTTCGGGGGCGTCGTGGAACAGGCGGCCCAAGCCATGCCCGCAGAACTCGCGCACCACGCCGTAGCGGAAGCTGTTGGCGTGCGCCTCGATCGCCGCGCCGATATCGCCGAGCCGCGCGCCGGGCTTGGCTGCCGCGATGCCGAGCATCATGCATTCATAGGTCACTTCGACCAGCTTCCTCGCCTTCAGCGAAGGCTCGCCGGCGTAGAACATGCGGCTGGTGTCGCCGTGCCAGCCATCGACCAGAGGGGTCACGTCGATGTTGAGGATATCGCCATCCTTCAGCACCTTGTCGCCCGGAATTCCGTGGCAGATCACGTGGTTGATCGAGATGCACGAGGAGTGCGCATAGCCGCGATAGCCCAATGTCGCAGGCACCGCGCCCGCATCGAGCATCATCCCGCGCACCGCATCGTCGATGCTGCCGGTCGTCACGCCGGGCTTGACCAGCTCGGCGCAGGCGTCGAGGATTTCGGCGGCGAGGCGCCCGGCTTTGCGCATCCCCTCGAACCCCGCGGGGGTGTGGAGCTTGATGGAGCCATCGCGGTAGACGGTGGAATCGCCGTCAACGAGTTGATAATCGTGCATGGCCGCTACATAGCGTGCCGGGGCGCAAATTGCTACTTCGGCAGCGCGAAAGCCGCCTTGTATGCGGGTTTAACCGCAGCCAGCACCTTGGGGGTGACCGGCAGCGTCACCTCGTATTCCCCTTCGGCATAGGAGCCCGCCACATAGGGCGCGGCGATCAACCCGATGCGGTTGAAGGATTTGCTGTCGGAGGATCCAACAAGCACAGTGAGGTCGGCGATCGGGGGACAGGGGAAGACGCTGTCGTCGGCATATTCAGGGCCCAGCCGCTCGGCCCGCTCGGCCAGTAGGGCCTTGCACCAGGCTCCCCCGAGCGCGCCCTGCAAGGCGGCGGGCGAGGTGAACATCGTCTTGGGATCGAAACCTTCCTGCGCCTCGCGGTCCCACACCAGCGCGTCCCACGCATAGTTGCCGTGCGCCCCGCCCGAATAGACGTTCCACGCGCCCGAGAGCGAGAGGAAGCGCGGCACATCGGCGACCACGTCCCAGGTCTTCTCGTAAGAGCGGTTGGTGCAGGCCCCGCAGTCATCGCCGGCAAACTCGGTGAGCGACTGCTCCCACTCGGTCTTCTGCTCGGCGAGCAGCTGGTCACGCTCGGCGGTGAGGCGCTTGGCGAGGGCGGGGATGGCAGTGACCTGGGCGGGCCAGCTATAGGCAAACTCGCGGGTCGCCTCGTCCTTGGCGGCGTTATCGGTGAAGGCGACCTTTTGCGGTTCGGGAGCGGCCGGCTTGGGCGGCGCGGAGGGAGCCTCGGCGTCCGCAGTGCCAGTCTTGGCGGCGATCTCGTCGGGCGAGGAACATGCGGCCAGCATGAGCGCCGCCAGCGCCACCGCGTAGCGCAGTGGTCGCGATGTGGTTGCGCGATCATGGGCGGCTGGTCGATGTTTCACGTGAAACATTTCGAGAACATCCATCCGCACTCTCCCTCGCCCGGCCCGAATCTGCTGGTGACATCGGGGCGGCGGCGATTATGGAGCCAGAATGCATGAAGCCAAAGCCCTGATCCGTGCCGACCGCGGCGAAAGCGCCGTCTCCCTCCACCTCGTGAACAAGGACGGCTTCGAGGCCTTCGCCAAGGCGCTCTCCCCCGTCCAGCGCGCTGCCCTTGCCGCGCAAAAGTTCGAGGGCGGCGGCTATCAGACCGCGATCGTGCCTGAAGGTGATGGGTGGATGGCGGTGGGCGGCGTCGCGAACCCCGAGAGCCTGTCGGCCTGGTGCCTCGCCAAGCTTTCCGAGGAGCTGCCCGAAGGGACCTATCGGCTCGCGAATGCCGAGGCCGGGCCAGCGATGTTCGGGTGGGTCATGGGGCAATACCGCTTCACCCGCTACAAAAGCGAAGACAACGCCGGGGGGCGGGGGGCGCAGGGCCCGCGTGTGCTTCTGACCGGGCAGGTCGGACAGATTGACGGCTATGTGGCTGAAGCAGAAGCGGAAATCCTGTTGCGCGACCTCGTCAATGCGCCGCCTGAAGACATGGGTCCGGCAGCCCTGGAGGCCGAGTGCGAGCGCCTTGCCAAGGCGCACAAGGCGGAACTCACCGTGGTGCGCGGCGACCAGCTCGAGCAGGAATACCCGATGGTCCACGCGGTCGGGCGGGCGGCGGCGCGGCATCATGCGCCGCGACTGATGCATCTCGTGTGGGGCGATCCGGCACACCCGGTTCTGGCGGTGGTCGGCAAGGGGGTGTGCTTCGACAGCGGCGGGCTCGACATCAAGCCGCCCTCCGGAATGCGGCTGATGAAGAAGGACATGGGCGGCGCGGCGCACGCGCTGGCGCTGGCGGGGCTGATCATGGGCGCGCGGCTGAAGGTGCGGCTGCATCTCCTCATCCCGGCGGTCGAAAACGCCATTGCGGGCAATGCCTTCCGTCCGGGCGATATCCTCAAGACCCGCAAGGGCCTCACGGTCGAGATCGACAACACCGATGCCGAAGGCCGGCTGATCCTCGGCGACGCGCTGACCCGCGCGAGCGAGGAAAGCCCTGATCTGATTGTGGATTTTGCGACCCTCACGGGCGCGGCGAGAGTGGCGCTCGGGCCGGACCTACCCGCGCTGTTCGCCCGGCGGGACGAGACGGCGGAGGCCTTCCTCGCGGAAGGCCGCGCGCATGACGATCCGGTCTGGCGCCTGCCCTTGCACGATGCCTACCGCGAATACCTCGCCTCCGACGTGGCCGACATGGCGAACTCGGCCCCCAACCCCTTCGCCGGGGCGAGCGTGGCGGGGCTGTTCCTCGACCGCTTCGTGGGAGAGGGGCTCGACTGGGTGCATTTCGACACCTTCGCCTGGACCCCCGCCCCCAAGCCCGGCCGCGCACGCGGCGGACGCGGGCTGGGCCTGCGCGCCAGCTGGCACGCCATCCGCAGCCGATACGCCGCCTGAGCTTGCCCCCGGGGCCGCTTGCCGCTAACGGGCCTGCCACGCTGCGCGGGCTTGGGGAGAGGTCGCGGCATAATGATAATCGGGCAACGGAACGCAGATGAGCGGCAGGGCGCGCAAGGACAGTGATTACGCAGTGCCGGAGGGCGTGCTGGGTCTGAAGGGCCCAGTCGAAAAGCCCGCGCCCGGTACGCTCCCCTTGCGCGGCGATCTTGCCCACATGGCGCTCGCCGGGACGCATCTGGCGGCGCACTATGTGATCCCCCATGTCCATGTCGTCGGCGCAGAGGGCGCAGGTCTGCGCCTCACCCCGCGCGCCGATGCCGAGGTCTTCGCTCAGCTTGCCGCCGGAAGCCGCTTCGAACTGCTTGATGTTGCAGGCGAATGGGTGTGGGGCTGCCCCGGTCCGCAGGGGCCAAGCGGGTGGTGCCGGGCGAGCGACCTCGCCGTGCCCGAGGCCTGACGCGCGGTGGCGATCCGGCTGTTCATCGACGGGGCGGCAGGCACCACCGGCCTTGAAATCCGCGAGCGTTTGCATGGGCGTAGCGAGTTCGAATTGCTGGTGCTCGACGATGCCCAGCGCAAGGACGAAGGCGCCCGCCGCGACGCGCTCCAAGCTACCGACATCACCATCCTATGCCTGCCCGACGAGGCGGCCATCAGTGCGGTACGACTGGCCGACGGGGCGGCAACGCGCATGATCGATGCGTCATCCGCACACCGCGTCGTCGAGGGCTGGACCTATGGCTTCCCCGAGCTGATCGGCCGCGAGAAAATCACCAATGCCCGTTTCGTGAGCAACCCGGGCTGCTACCCCACCGGCTTCCTCGCGCTGGTCGCGCCACTGGTGCGTGCCGGGCTACTCGCCGCCGATTGGCCCTACACTGTCAATGCAGTGAGTGGCTATTCGGGCGGCGGTAATGCGCTGATCGACCGGTTTGTGGCTGATCCCGACATCGCGTTTCGTGCCTATGGCCTGGCCGGAGGTCACAAGCATCTGCCTGAGATGCAGGCCTATGCTGGCCTCGCCCACCAGCCGGTCTTCTCGCCGAGTGTCGTCCCGGCCCACCGGGGCATGGTGGTCGACGTCCCGCTGCCGCTCGGCGCCCTGCCCGGCCAGCCGAGCGCTGAGGCGCTGCACGCCGCGCTCGAGGCATTCTACACCGGCAGCGCCTTCATCTCGGTCGCGCCGCTCGCGCCCGTCCCGGCCGAAATCCTGCTGCTGAAATCCGCCGCCCCGTGGGATGGCCTCGCGCTCCACGTCTGCCCCTCGGCCGACGGCACGCAGGCCCGCCTGATCGCCCGCCTCGACAACCTCGGCAAGGGCGCGTCAGGGGCCGCGATCCAGAACCTCAACATCATGTGCGGGCTGCCCGAGACTACGGGTCTTCGCCTGTAACTGTCGCAAGCTTTGCTTAAAATTTAGGCAGGGCGCGATCATATGCTGTGCACCATTGCGCGGTGCACCATAATGTTGCTAACCGACCGTGACCGGCGAAAGACATCCGCTCCCTTGAGTCTTCAAGCGGCAAGGAATGTTCGCAGCCGCCACCGTACAGCTTGGCACGGTTCTTGTTAAGAATCGGTCAGCAAATCTGCCAGGCGCGGATGGGCCCAACCAAACGGGGACGACGTGAAAAAGATCGAGGCGATCATCAAGCCCTTCAAGCTCGACGAGGTGAAGGAGGCGCTGCATGAAATCGGCGTGTCCGGCATCACCGTCACCGAAGCCAAGGGCTTCGGGCGCCAGAAGGGCCATACCGAACTCTACCGCGGCGCCGAATATGTCGTCGACTTCCTGCCCAAGGTGAAGCTCGAAGTGGTCGTCGCCGACGATCAGGCCGAACGTGTGGTCGAAGCGATCGCGTCGGCCGCCCAGACCGGCCGCATCGGCGACGGCAAGATCTTCGTCACCGCGATCGAGAGCGCACTGCGCATCCGCACCGGCGAAACCAACGACGACGCCATCTGATTTCTTCCCTCTCCTGCCTGCCATGTGCGGCGGGCCGGCAATCCATAAACTTGGAGGCAACACCGAAATGTCGAAAGCAAAAGACGTCCTGAAGAAGATCAAGGACGAGGAAATCGAGTGGGTCGATCTGCGCTTCACCGATCCCAAGGGCAAGTGGCAGCACCTCACCATGGTCGCCGGTGTCATGGGCGAAGACGAGCTCGAAGACGGCCTCATGTTCGACGGCTCGTCGATCGCCGGCTGGAAGGCGATCAACGAATCCGACATGATCCTGAAGCCCGACCTCACCGAAACCTGGATCGATCCCTTCAGCGCCACCCC
>JAIYEK010000121.1 GCA_027487015.1 Erythrobacteraceae bacterium
CGACGTCGTCGGCGCCGAGCTGATCCGCGAGGTCGAGCCGGGCGAGCTGGTGCTGGTCGATTTCGCGGGCGAGGTCCGCTCGGTGCGCCCCTTCGGTAGCCCGCCGGCGCGGCCCTGCATTTTCGAGCATGTCTATTTCAGCCGGCCCGACAGCGTCTTCGCCGGCCGCTCGGTCTACGACGCGCGCGAGGCGATCGGCATGGAACTTGCCATCGACGCACCATGCGAGGCCGACCTCGTGGTGCCCGTGCCCGACAGCGGGGTGCCCGCCGCAATCGGCTTTGCCCAGCACTCGGGCCTGCCCTTCGAGCTTGGCATCATCCGGTCGCACTATGTCGGGCGCACCTTCATCCAGCCCTCCGACGGCGCGCGCCATTCGAGCGTCAAGCGCAAGCACAACGCCAATCGCGCGCGCGGTGAAGGCAAGCGCATTGTGTTGATCGACGATTCGATCGTGCGCGGCACCACCAGCCTCAAGATCGTCGAGATGATGCGCGAGGCGGGCGCCAAGGAAATCCACTTCCGCGTCGCCAGCCCGCCGACCGCGCATTCCTGCTTCTACGGCGTCGACACGCCCGAACGCTCCAAGCTGCTCGCCGCGCGCATGGACTTGGAACCGATGCGCGAATTCATCAAGGCCGACAGCCTCGCCTTCATCTCCATCGATGGCCTCTACCGCGCGGTCGGCAAGCAGGGCCGCGACAAGACCTGCCCGCAGTTCTGCGACGCCTGCTTCACGGGCGACTACCCCACCTCGCTCACCGACCTTGCGCTCGCCGAGGCCAAGAGCGCCCAGCTTCCCTTCGCTGACCCCAAGGCTGCCTGACACCCCATGACCGAAACCTCCACTGCCAAGCCGCTCGCCGGCCAGACCGCGCTCGTCACCGGGGCCAGCCGCGGGATCGGCGCTGCCACCGCCAAGGCACTCGCTGCGGCGGGCGCGCACGTCATTCTGGTGGCGCGCAAGGTCAAGGCGCTGGAGGAGGTCGAGGACGCGATCCATGCTTTGGGTGGCACCTCGACCATCGCCCCGCTCGACCTGACCGAGCCCGATGCCGTCTCGCGCCTTGCCGCGGCCATCGCGGGGCGCTGGGACACGCTCGACATCATGCTGCTCGCCGCGGCCTACCTGCCCGAGTTGACGCCGGCCTCGCAGATGGAGCCCAAGCAGTTCAACCAGGCGCTGCTCACCAATGTGGTCTCGACCCAGGCGCTGATCGCCGGGTTCGATCCGCTGCTGCGCCGCGCCAAGGCGGGCAAGATCATCGGCCTCACTAGCTCGGTCGCCGCGAGCCCCCGCCCCTATTGGGGCGCTTACAGCGCGACCAAGGCGGCCTTCGAGAACCTGCTTGCCACCTACGCCGCCGAGGTCGAGCGCCTGAGCCCCTTGCGCGTGGCGATCGTCGATCCCGGCGCGACCCGCACCGAGATGCGCGCCCGCGCCTATCCGGGCGAGGATGCCTCGCAGCTCAAGGGCCCCGAAGTGGTCGCCGAGCGGCTCGCCGCGCTGCTGATCGAGGGCTTCGAGGGCCTGCACCGCGAACGCATCGGCTAAGCAGCCCCCGGCGACATACATAATCCGCCCTTTACCATAAATCGGAGCAATCGGTTAAGACCGATCTGCGCATTTTCACGGGAGGACCACTCCGCCCCCGAGACACCGCAGGCTTCGATAGAAGGCAAAATGGCAATGCCGCCCCATACCGATCCCTACCGCGCCGCTTCGCAGGAAGACCGCTGCGGCCCCCGCACCCGGCTGACGATTCCCGCCACCTTGCGCGCCTCGGGAGGCCGCGCCTTCCAGAGCGTGGTGCATGATCTGTCGATCTCGGGCTTTTCGGCCGCCTCGATCAACCGCATGCACGAAGGCCAGATGTGCTGGCTGACCCTGCCCGGCCTCGAATCGCTTCAGGCCGAGGTGGTGTGGTGGGACAACTGCATCGTCGGCTGCGCATTCTCGGAGCTTCTCAGCCCGATCGTCCACGACAACATCCTGCAGCGCTACAGCAATGTGGGCTTCTACCGTCAGGTGATCTGATTGCGCACCCCCGGGGCGGCTAGTCCGCCTCGGCGATGATCCGCGGCGACATGGCGAGCAGCCGCGCCCGCTCGGGCCCGCCGCTCGCCTTGGACCAGTTGCCGACGAAGGCGATGACGAGCCCCTTGGACGGCACCAGCGTGATGCCCTGCCCGAAGATCCCTTGCGCGCCGTAATTGCCGCCTGGATAGGCCCACCACTGGTAGCCGTAGCCGAAGCCCGGCGCATTGGGCCCGAAGCTCACCTGCGCCTTGCCGGCTTCCGCAAACCAGCCCTCGGGCACCACGCCCCCGCCATCTGAAGCGCCGCCCTCGAGCGCGAACTGGCCCATGCGGGCATAGTCGCCGAGGCGGATCGAGAGGCAGCAGCCGCCGATGTTCCCGCCGCGGGGGTCGACCATCCAGAACAGATCGCCCTCGAACCCGGCAGGGTCGACGATCTTGGCCTTGGCATATTCGGCGAGTGGCTTGCCCACCGCGTTCTCCACCAGCACGCCGATGAGGTTGGTCTCGCCGGTCTTGTAGACCCATTTGGTCCCCGGTTCCGCCTCGCGCGGGAGCATCTTCATCTGCGCAACGATCGCGTCCGCGCCATATTCGACCACGAAGCGGTTCATCTGCGCGACGTCGGACTTGGGATCGCCGTAGTCCTCGTTCCACTTGACCCCGCTGGTCATGGTGGCGAGCTGCTTGACGGTGACGCCCTCGTAGGCACTGCCCGCAAGGCCCGGGATATACTTGGTCACCGGATCGTCGAGGCTATCGATAGACCCGTCCTTGAGCGCCGCGCCAAGCAGGGTCGAGGTGAAGCTCTTGGCGACCGAGAAGCTGGTCCAGCGGTCGTTCGGGCCGAGGCCGAGGTTATAGGCCTCAAAGCGCACCTTGCCGTCTTCGAGGATCATCATCCCGGCGGTGTTGGTCTCGGCCATCACCTTCTTGAGATCGGCCTGCAGCGCATCGGACAGCGGCGCGCCCTTGGGGAGTGCGCGCGGGGCGGCCGAGGCGGGGACCTCATGGCCGGCGAACCACTGCTCCATCGCCCGGAAACGCTCGGCGCGCTCGGCGTCGGACCAGAACAGCACCGCAAGCTCGGAAGGGTCACGCGCCGGGGGCTGGGTCAGGCGTGCGACCGGCGTGGCGGGGCCCTGCTCCTCAGCCTGCGCGCCGGTGGTCGCCAGCAGCATCGCCAGTGCGAGACCCGAAACCGCGCCCTTAATCATGCCCATGATGTCACCCTCTCGTTGTGTTGTTGGCGAGAGGCATAGGCGCTGCGCCGGGGCGACGGCAAGCCCCCGTCAGGCGCTCTTGATCGTCTTCAGCGCCGCCAACGCCCGCTCGCGCGCGGCCTTGTGGCCTACGATCTTGCGCGGATAACCCGATGGCCTGCGCCCGAATTCCTCCGGGTCATGGACATAGGGCTCGTCGATGCCTTTGAGTTCCGGCACATAGGTGCGGATATAGCGCGCCGCGTCGAACTTCTCGGACTGCGAGAGCGGCGCCATGATCCGGCTGAACATGTTGGAATCGACGCCCGTACCCGCCGTCCACTGCCAGTTGGTGGCGTTGGAGGCGTAGTCGGCATCGCATAGCGTGTTCCAGAACCACGTCTCGCCCTCGCGCCAGTCGATCAGCAGGTGCTTGATGAGGAAGCTCGCGGTGATCATCCGCACGCGGTTGTGCATCCACCCGGTCTGCCACAGCTGGCGCATCCCGGCGTCGACGATCGGGTAACCGGTGCGGCCCTCCTGCCAGGCCTTGAGGTCGCGCGCGGCGGCTTCGTCATTGGCGGGATCGCGCCAAGGGAAGCGGTCGAAATCCTCGCGGTAGTTCTGCGTGGCGTACTTCGGGAATTGCAGGATCGCGTTTTGCGAATAGTCGCGCCAGATCAGCTCGCCCTCGAAGGTCTCCCAGCCCTTGGATTGGCGGTCCTTGAAGCGGTGCCAGATCTGGATAGGCGAGATTTCGCCGAAGTGGAGATGCGGCGAGAGGCGCGAGACCTTGTCGACGCTCGGCAGATTGCGCTTGTCGTCGTAGCCGTCGACATCGGCTTCCCATGCGGCGAGGCGCTTGTGAGCGGCCTCTTCGCCGACCTCCCAGAACGCGCGCATCCCGTCGGCCCAGTCGGGTTTGGTCGGGAGGAGGTTCCATTCGGCGAGGTCGTCGGAGGCGGGCCAGCTTGCGGGGGCGTCTAGCTTCTCGGGCGCAGGGACTTCATTTCGCGGCGGGAACTCGGCGCGGACGGCGCGGCTGAAGGGGGTGTAGATTTTGTATTGCCCGCCTGTCCCTGTGGTGATGCTGCCCGGCACCATCAGGTAATTGCCGTGGTGGAGTTTGAGGTCGATGCTCTTGGCAAGCTTGCGCTCGGCATTGAGCCACCAGGGTTCATAATGGCAATTGGCATGGATGGTGGCCGCGCCGGTTTCCTGCGCCAGTTGGGTCAGCACCTCCACCGCATCACCGCGCCGCAGGATCAGCTGGGAGCCCTTGGCTTCGAGGCTCTTGGCAAGGCTCTCGAGCGAATGATGCAGCCACCAGCGCGAGGCCCCACCATAGGCGTGGTGCTTGGGCGCCTCATCGTCGAGCACATAGACCACGATGACCGTGCCAGCCTTGGCGGCGTGATAGAGCGCAGGATTGTCGGCCAAGCGCAGATCGCGCCGTAGCCATACGATTTGGATTTGGGGCATTGGGTTCCGATTTTCTCTCGTCATTGCGAGGCGACGCAGTCGCCGCGGCAATCCATGGCCGAACTTTGCAGTCGATGGATTGCTTCGCTTTGCTCGCAATGACGAATTAGGGCCTCGGAAGTTCCTCGCACTTCACATCCGGCAGCGCGAGGGCAAACCTGTCCCCCACCCGCGGGTCGGTGAAGCGCGCATCGCGCAGCACCACCGAACCATCAACCGCGCGGGTGAGGAAGGGCGCGCGCGACCAGAACAGGAAGGCCGTGTTTGCCGGAGTTTTGGCGATTGTTTCTTGCTCACATTGGTCTTCTGCCAACTTGGCAAAAGAATCCGGCATGAGCTTGGTATTCCATGGAGAATTCGGTTCTTTCCCGACCAGCCATTCACCTCCGTCCCGAACCAGAACTTCTCGTGACCATGGTATCAATGGCCTCGGAGAGACGATGATTTGCTGCGTATCAAGTCGTTCGAGACCTTTGGTGGAGCGTAAATTCTGTAGCACGAGGTAAGACCAAGCCCCATTCACGCCAATATAGGCCAGCATCGCCGCCAGCCACACCTGCGCAGGCCGCGCCCACTTGGCCGCCCCTGCTGTCTCCCGCCGCCGCGACACCCAGATGCTCGCAATCAGCATCGCCCAGATCCACGGGTCGATGATGAACAGCGTATCTCCATAAAACCATTGCGAGGAGAAGGGCTCGAGCAGCCGGATGCCATAGACGTTGAGCCAGTCGAAGAACGGGTGGCTGAGGCAGCCGATGAAGGCCATTGCGTAAAGCCAGCCGAAGCGCACCGGCAGCCGCGCCTCGGGCCTTGTGCCGCGCTTGGTCTGCCAGCGGTCCCAGCCCCACAATATCCCCGCAAGGATCAACGGCAGCAGCACCAGCGCGGGCGGGCCGTGGGTGATGCCTCGGCGGAAGGCGAGGTGCTCGGTGCCGTGGAGCCAGAAGAAGCACGCCGCGTCCACATCGGGCAGGTTCGCGCCGATGATCAGCGCGGGCATGGCGAGGCCGGTGGTGCGCTTCAGCCCCGCCTGCCCCAGCACCGCGCCGACAAGGCTATGTGTCAGATTGTCCATGGCTTCGCTGGCTAGCGCGCCGCTCACGTTCAAGCGAGTGGAAATCAGCCGCACGCTCGCCTATCGCACCGCCAAAGACACGGGAGAGAACCACGATGACCAACGCGCCTTTCATCCGCCCCGACATGAAGGCCTTCCTCGATATGATGGCGCAGGTGAAGGGGCCAAAGCTCGCGGACATTTCGCTGGAGGAGGCGCGCGGATCCTATCAGGCGCTGCACAACCTCGCGGATCGCCCCGCGCGCGCACTGCCGGTGATCCGCGACCTAACGTGCCCCGGCCCTGGGGGTGACATCCCGCTGCGGCTCTATGACGCGCGCGAAAGCCGCGAGGGTCCGACGCCGGTGATCACCTTCTACCACGGCGGCGGCTTCGTGATCGGCGATCTCGACACCCACCACGCGCTCTGTACCGAGATCGCCGCGCTCGCCGACCTGCCGCTGGTCGCGGTCCACTATGCCCGCGCGCCGGAAGCGCCCTTCCCCGCCGCGATCCTCGATTGCGAGGCGGCGACACGGTGGGTTGCGGGCAGCCCGGCCGAACTGGGCCTCGCAGCGAGCGCGATCATCACCATCGGCGACAGCGCGGGAGGGAATGCGACGGTGGTTGTCAGCCAACTTCTGTGCGCCAACCCCGCCGCCGTGCCGGTGGTGCTGCAAGTGCCGATCTTCCCGCTGGTCGCCGATGCCAATGGCTCGGAGAGCATGGCGCGGTTCTCGGAAGGGTTCGTCCTCACCGCCGAGACGATGGCCTTCTTCGACACCGCCTATGCCGCCGACCGAAGCGACCCACGCGGCTTCCCGATTCTGTCGGACCACAGCAACGCGCCGCCCACCATCGTCGTCACCGCGAGCCTCGATCCGATCCGCGATTCGGGCCGCGCCTACGCCAAGGCGCTGGTGGATGCGGGGCGTGACGTGATGTTCCTCGAGATGCGCGGCGCCACCCACTCCTTCGTCAACCTGCGGCAGATGGTGCCGAGCACGCAGGCCGATCTCGAACGCATCGTCGCGGCGATGAAGTTCATGCTGGAGAACCCGGCGTGATCGACCCCGAGAGCCTCCCCTATCGCCCCTGCGCCGGCTTCATGCTGGTGAACCGCGATGGCCTCGTCTTCGTCGGTCAGAGAATTGATCCCAGCGCGCACGGCTTCTGGCAGATGCCGCAAGGCGGGATCGACAAGGGCGAGGACCCGCGCGCCGCAGCGCTGCGCGAGCTGGAGGAAGAAACCGGCGTCAGCCCCGACAAGGTCGAGGTGATCGCGCAAGGCTCGCGCCCCTTCGTCTACGACCTGCCGCCCGAGCTCCTCGGCAAGCTGTGGAAGGGCAAGTATCGCGGGCAGGAGCAATACTGGTTCCTCGGCCGATTCCTCGGCGAGGATGCGGACATCGACCTAGAGGCCCACGATCCGCCCGAATTCAACGAATGGCGCTGGATCGCGCCCGAGCAGCTGCCCGAGGTTATCATCCCCTTCAAGCGCGCGGTCTATGAAGAGGTGCTGGCGGAGTTCCGAGGGTTAACTTAGCCGCTCCGCGACCTCAACTGCGAGATAATCTGCGAGAGAATCGACCAGTAGACTTCCATATCGCTCAGTTCGAGGTTTTCGAGGTCATCCACACCGCCGAGGAACAGGGGCTTGCGATAGCCGATGCACTGCCCTGGCCCAGGCGCAGCCCCGCCTGCCTCGCGCCAAGCGCGATAAAAGCTCAGCGCCAGCGCAGGCTCGGCCAAGTGAAGTAGCTCGTGATCGTCGAAGGCCCCGGCATCGCACGGGATTTGCAGCGCTTCGGCCGTGCCGGGTTCGAGCATCAGCACCTCGCCCCCGCGCCCACTGTCAGCGGCAAACACGCGGCCCAGCCAATCGCAGCCAAAAATCGTAATGCGTTCGGCAAGATCGGGGAAGGCGGCGGCCACGTCATCGGCGAATGTCGCGGCCTCGGCTGCGGTCAAGCGCCGGTAGGCCCCCAATGCGACAAGATCATCGCGCGTCGGATTATCAGGCCAGTCAATCATCAGCGCCCCGAATTCTGGTTGTTTTGCTCGACCAAAACGGCAGCAAGCCCTCGCGCGAGAATGAATTGGCGCAGGCCCTCAGTTCGAGGCCGCGCCGTCGCCCTTGCCTTCGACCGCCAGCCGCGGCGGAACCCCGCGCGCGATGGTCGATTGCAGCGCGACCGTCTCGGGGCATTCGTCCCCGCACAGCGATTGCAGCTTGGCGAGGTTGCGCTTGGCCTTCTCGAGCGCGCCCTTTTCGACCAGCGCCGCGCCCTCGCCTGAGATCGCGGCGAAATTGCCCGGATCGCGCTCCAGCGCCTCGCGGTAGTAGCGGATCGCCTTGCCCTGCAGGCCTTGCTGGCGCGCGGCGTCGGCCAGGTCGATGAAGATCGGGGTGTATCCGGGATCGACCGCCAGCGCGGCCTCGAAGGCGTCGGTCGCCTGCTGCGGCTCTCCTGCGGCCAGCAGCGCTTGCCCTTGCGCGATCAGCGCCTTGGCCCGCGGATCGGGCGCTGCCTCGTCGCCTGCAACCGAAATACTCGCGGTCATGGCGAGACACAGCGAGAGGGCGGCGGCAGCAGGCGCAAAACGCATCAGAAGCTCCTTCAGTGCTTGAGACCGGGAACCGGACGGCTGGGTCATAACACTGCAAGCTATCATGGTGAACGAAGGCACGCGACGAAAAAACCATCCGTGCCGTGATGGAGCGGATCGAGGCGAATTCCTGCACCGCGCGGCGTGCCGAAGGGCAGCTTCAGATCCTCGGCTTTCCAGCCCGGATGGCGCGTCAGGAAGGCGGCGGCGCGGTCGGCCCCTTCGGCATCGAGCACCGAGCAGGTGACGAAGGCGATGCTCCCGCCCGGGCGCACCAGATGTGCGGCGAGATCCAGCACATGGTCCTGAAGATGGTTAAGGCGCGCGAGTTCCGCCGGGTCGATTCGCCACCGTCCCTCGGGACTCCTGCGCCAGGTGCCGCTGCCCGAACAGGGCGCATCGACCAGCACGTGGTCGGCCTTCTTCACCCAAGGGTGGAGGCTGCGCATCTCACGGCCGGGATCGAGCAACACGGTGTGATCCACCGCCGCTCCGGCCCGCGCGGCGCGGGGCGCAAGGTTGCCGAGGCGGCGCTTGTCGGTGTCGGCCGCGACAAGGCTCGACGCATTGCCAAGGCGCGCGGCGAGCGCGAGGGTCTTGCCGCCGCCGCCTGCGCACAGGTCGACGATCGTGTCACCCGGGCTGACGGGGAGCGCCTCGACGATCAGTTGGCTGCCGAGGTCCTGAATTTCGACGAGTCCCTGCTCGTAGGCCTCCCACGCTTCGACCTGCGTGCCGGAAGCAAAGCGCAGCCCTTGCGTGCTGGCCAGCACTTCTCCCGCTTCGGGGAGCGTCAGACCCTCACGGTCGGCTTTCAGCGCATTGACCCGGATATCGAGCGGGGCGCGGTCCAGCAGTGCCGCAATCTCGCGCCCGCCAAGGCCCGAGGCGCGCAAGGCTGCGGCGAGCCACTTGGGGGCAAGGCCGGTGCTGGCCACCTCCTCGTCCGCAATGCGCTCAGCAGGGCCGTGGGGCGAACCGTCGAACAGCGCGGCAACCGCCTCATCCTGCGCGGCCACCGCCAGCATCGCGGCGCGCCCGCTCGCAGGCACCGGCCCGCACAAGCGGATCGCGCGGTAGACGAGATCGCGCACCGCGCGGCGGTCCTTGGACCCGGCATAGCGGCGCGCGCGGAAATAGTCGGCGATGATCCGGTCCGCCGGCGCGCCCTTGGAGCGCGCGGACGTGATAACGGTATCGAGCAGCTCGATCGCCGCCTGAACTCTAGCGGCGGGGGTCATCTCGATGGCCTAACGTGTGGGATAATTGGGTGCCTCTCGCGTGATCGCCACATCATGCACGTGGCTTTCGGACAGGCCAGCATTGGTGATCCGCACGAACTTGGCGCGTTCCTGCAGGTCAGTGATGGTGCGCGAACCGGTGTAGCCCATCGCCGCCTTGATCCCGCCAACGAGCTGGTGGACGACGTCCGCCGCCGGGCCCTTGAACGGCACCTGGCCCTCGATGCCTTCAGGCACCAGCTTCATCGCGGAGACGTCCTGCTGGAAATAGCGGTCGGCCGAGCCGCGCGCCATCGCGCCGACAGAACCCATGCCGCGATAGGCCTTGTAGCTGCGGCCCTGATACAGGAACACCTCTCCCGGGCTCTCGGTGGTGCCTGCCAGCATCGATCCGATCATCACGCTGGAAGCCCCCGCGGCGAGCGCCTTGGCCGCGTCGCCCGAGGTGCGCAGGCCGCCATCGGCGATCACCGGGACGCCTGACTTGGCGGCCTCGGCCGCGCTCTCCATGATCGCGGTCAGCTGCGGAACGCCCACACCGGCGACCACGCGGGTGGTGCAGATCGAGCCCGGACCGATCCCGACCTTGACCGCGTCCGCACCGGCATCGACCAGCGCGCGAGTCGCCTCGGCAGTGGCGACATTGCCCGCGATCACCTGCACCGCGTTCGACAGCTTCTTCACCCGCTCGACCGCGCGGGCGACTTCGATGTTGTGGCCGTGGGCGGTGTCGATCACGATCACGTCGACCTCGGCATCGACCAGCGCCTCGGTGCGCGCGAAGCCTGCGTCACCCACGGTGGTCGCCGCCGCCACACGGAGCCGGCCGGTGCCGTCCTTGGTGGCGTGGGGGTAGTTCACCGCCTTCTCGATGTCCTTGACCGTGATGAGGCCGATGCAGTGGAAGGCGTCATCGACCACCAGCAGCTTCTCGATCCGGCGCGCATGCAGGAGCCGGCGCGCTTCCTCTTGGCCCGTGCCGAGCGGCACGGTGGCGAGGTTCTCGGTCGTCATCAGCTCGCGCACCGGCTGCGCGGGGTTCTCGGCAAAGCGCACGTCGCGGTTGGTGAGGATGCCGACCAGCTTGCCGGCGGCGTCGACCACCGGAATGCCGCTGATGCGGTGGAGCTGCATCAGCGTCTGCGCTTCGCCCAGCGTCGCGTCGGGGTGGATCGTGATCGGATTGACCACCATCCCACTCTCGTAGCGCTTGACCGCGCGCACCGCGGCGCATTGCGTGTCGATGTCGAGGTTGCGGTGGAGTACGCCGATGCCGCCCAACTGCGCCATCGCGATCGCCATGTCGGCCTCGGTCACGGTGTCCATCGCCGAGGAGAGCACCGGGATGTTGAGGCGAATGTCGCGGGTCAGCTTGGTCGAGGTGTCGGCCATGCTCGGCAAGACGTTGCTTTCCGCCGGGCGCAGCAACACGTCGTCGAAGGTCAGACCGAGCGGGATATCCATGAGCGCCACTTTCGCTTGAGAACGGGAGGGGGATCTCCTCTGGCGGGAGATTCGTGGCGGCCCATGTAACCGCGGTTTGCCGCGAGCGCTAGGGGCGGGGCTGCGCCGGTGCCGGATAGCGTGCGGGGTCGGCGATACGGCGGATCAGGTCCTCGTGGACCAGCAGGTCGTCGACCGCTCCGCCCAGCTCGATCCCCGTCACCTCGTCCGACGGCTTGTGATAGCGCGCGGCGATGAAAGGATCGAGGATCGCGCGGCTACCATAGGTGCTCGACAGCAGCACCGCCGGCACGCCCGCCTGCACCAGCGCCCAGCCGTCCTGGCGCTTCAAGAAACTGTCGGCAAGGCTCTGGTCGCCCACCGCGCGGCCGCTGCGATCCACCGCCGCGAGCACCGCCGCATCGAGCGCCGTGTCCATGCCGCGGCCGATAAAGCCGACCGCACTGCCTTCCGGCGCTACCGCCATCATGTCGAGGTTGAAGGCCGCGACGATGCTCGCCAGCGGCAACGGCGGGTCCTTCACAAAGGCGCGGATGCCAAGCAGCCCGGGTTCCTCAGCGGTGGTCGCGAGGAAATAGATGTCACGCGCGAGCGGCGGTCCGTTCTTGAGGCGCTGCGCCAGCTCGAGCATCAGCGCCACCCCGCTGGCATTGTCGGCCGCGCCGTTGCAGATCCGGTCGGTCGCTTCGGGGGGGCCGCATTCGCCCAGATGGTCCCAATGCGCCAGCACCAGCACCGCGCCCGAGCCCGGCTCGCTGCCCGGGACCATGCCGATGATGTTCTGGCTGGGAAACTCGCGGCGGTCCGAGGTCGCCTCGATGCTGACCGCAAGGTTGAGTTCGATCGGGGTGAAGGCGCCGTCCTGCGCCTCGGCCTTCCACGAGGTCCAGCGGCGCGCGCCGATCACCTCGGCGAAGGCCTTGTCGGTGATGTAGGCGGCAAGCGTGTCCTGCTCCTCGCTGGCGAGCTGGAGGCGCGGACGTTCCTCGGCGGCGCGCACCGCGGCGAGCGCATCGCTGTCGGGGACCACGGTGAGCACCGCCGTGGCGCGCTGGCGGAACAAGGCGTCGCGGCGCGCCTGATCGCGGCCTGGGTCTGCCAGCATCACCACCACCGCGCCCGCCAGCGCATCGCCGAGCACCGAACCATCGCCATAGCCCACGAACACCACCGGCACGCCGGTCCCCGGCCCACCGAAAGCGAGCGCGCGGCGGCGCGGGGTGTAAACTGCGGCAGCCTCGGCTGCGACCACCACCCGCCGCTTGCCCTGACCGAGGACCAGCTGCGCGGTCTCGGGATGGACGCCAAGCAGATCCACAGGCAGGCGCCAGTAGGAGCCGGGGTCGTTCGTGCCCGAGACGAGGCCCACCTCGCCCATCCGCCTCTCGATCCAAGCATAGGTCGCTCGCCCGCCTGGAGTGCCGGGCCGGCGTCCGCCCATCGCGTCGGAGGAGAGCGCGGCAATATCGGCTTG
Source organism: Erythrobacteraceae bacterium (assembly GCA_027487015.1). Lineage (GTDB taxonomy): Bacteria > Pseudomonadota > Alphaproteobacteria > Sphingomonadales > Sphingomonadaceae > Erythrobacter. The sequence continues at coordinate 12,568 of JAIYEK010000121.1, forward strand.
GAGCCGCGCGGCGATCGCATTGCGGTCCTCAACCGGGACGCTCACCGTTTCGGGCGCCCGCGGCGCGCAAGACGCAAGCGCCAAGGTGCCGAGCAGCAGCGTCAGGAAAGAGAAGCCGCGATACCGGCTCATTCAGCGGTCCAGCCCCCGTCGATCGCGTAATTCGCCCCCGTGATCCCGCGCGCCGCATCGCCGCACAGGAACACTGCCAGCGCGGCGACATCCTCGGGGGTGATGAACTGCTTGGTCGGCTGCTTGGCGAGGAGGATGTCGTTCATCACCTGCTCTCGCGTCATTCCGCGCGCGGCCATGGTGTCGGGTATCTGGTTCTCGACCAGCGGGGTCCAGACATAGCCCGGCGAGATGCAATTGGCGGTGATGCCGTGGGTCGCCAGTTCCAGCGCGATGGTCTTGGTAAACCCGGCGAGGCCATGCTTGGCCGCGACATAGGCGCTCTTGAACGGCGAGGCGACCTGCGAATGCGCGCTCGCGGTGTTGATGATCCGCCCCCAGCCCTTCGCCTTCATCCTCGGCACCGCAAGGCGCGTGGTGTGGAAGGCGGCGGTGAGATTGAGCGCCAGAATCGCGTCCCATTTCTCGGGAGGAAAATCCTCGACCGCGGCGACATGCTGCATCCCGGCATTGTTGACGAGGATATCGATGGGGCCGATTTCCTCCATCATCGCGGCGATGGCGGCGGCGTCCATGAGGTTAGCACCATTATAGGTCGCGCCCAGTTCCTCGCACAGCGCGGCAATCTCGCCGGCATCGCCCAGACCGTTGAGAATCACCTCGGCGCCCTCGGCCACCAGCGCGCGCGCGATTGCCAGCCCGATCCCCGAGGTCGAACCGGTCACCAGAGCACGCTTGTCCTTGAGCATTCGCCGCAACTCCTGCACGCATGGGCTATTGGAGATCGCTTTTGCCGCCGCAACTGCGGCTGTCCAACAAAATTGTTGCAATATCACCGGGCCACAGGGGAGGAATCGAATATGCGGTTGGGGCCGTTCGACACGTCAAAAATCAATGTCCGCTCGTCCGACGGCGGCGGTGGCGGGGGCGGCATGGGCCCGCGCGGGATCGGCTGCGGAACGCTGGTGATCGCGCTGATCGGCGCTCTCGTGTTCGGGCTCGATCCGATGCAGACCATCGGGGTGCTTGAGGGCGTCCAGCAGCAGGGCGCGCCCGCGCAAGGCAGCCGCGATGCCGGAGGCGACCTCAGCGAGCAGGAGGTCTGCACGAGCAGCGCCTATTCGACCGAGGCGTGCAGCGCGCTTACCAACCTCAACGACACCTGGGCGGCGACCTTCCAGCGCGCCGGGATCGCCTTCGAGCAGCCGGGGCTCGACCTGTTCCGCAACGGCCGGGTCGATACCGAAGGCTGCGGCAGCGCCACTTCGGCGGTGGGGCCGTTCTACTGCCCGGCGGACAAGCGCATCTATATCGACACCAGCTTCTACGACCAGCTCGCCCAGATGAGCGGCACCGGCGGGGACTTCGCGCGGCTCTATGTGATTGCCCATGAATATGGCCACCACATCCAGAACCTCACCGGCATCTCGGATCAGGTCCGCGCCGCCCAGCGCAGCAATCCGGCCGCCGGCAACCGCCTGCAGGTGGCGATGGAACTTCAAGCAGATTGCTATGCTGGGATGTGGGCGGGCAAGAACCGCAACCTTATCGAGCCGGGTGATCTGGAGGAAGGTTTGAAAGCCGCCAGCGCCATTGGCGACGATACGCTCCAGCGCAACGCGGGTCAGGGGGTCAATCCCGAAAGCTTCACCCACGGCTCGAGCCGCCAGCGCATGGAGGCGCTGCGGCGCGGTCTGGAGGCGGCTGACGACACCGCGTGCGACGTCTATTTCCAAGGAGGTTGAAACCGATGCACCTGCGCCCCGCTCTTCTGATTGCCGCCCTCGCCCTCGGTTGGGGCGCGGCGGGGCCCCTTGCGGCGCAGGTCATGCCCGAACCCGATGTGAAGGAGGTCGCCAAGACACCGTTGCGCGATTTCAACATCGATGCGCGCGACATCCCGGAGGTGCTGCAGGCAGCGGTGCGCGATCCCTATGCGACCGGCGGCCTTTCCAAGTGCAGCGCGGTGGTTCACGCGATTGCCGAACTCGATACGGTGCTGGGCGCGGACTACGACATCGCCGAGGATGACGGCGAGAAGCGCCTCAGCCAGGGCCGCATCGGCCAGAGTGTGGTCGGCGCGCTGATCCCGTTTCGCGGGGTGGTCCGCGAAGCGACCGGAGCGGCCGAGGCGGAGCGCAACGAGCGGGCGGCCTATACGGCGGGAATGGTGCGGCGCTCTTTCCTGAAGGGCTGGGGTCTGGGGCGCGGCTGCGCCTATCCGGCCCGGCCCAAGACAGCAGCGGCGGCAGCGGGTCGGAAGCGGTAACCCGCCCCCTTCCCGCACCGCCGCCGCGGCTTTAGCGCCTCGGGCTCCCGATCAATCGACCTTGGCGCGCAAGCGGGCGATCTGCGCATCGAGCGTCTGGAGCACGCGCTGGCGGGTCTCCTCGGGGATCGAGCTGTCCTTGGCGATTTCTTCGCGGGCGCTCTCGAGGCCTGCGCGGGCGGTCGCATCGATCCGGGACTTGCAGATAGTGATGATCTGCTTGCCGTCCTTGCCGTCCCTCGTTTCGACCATGTCGCGCTCGCCCGGGGTGCAGCCGGAGACGACCATCACGCGCGGCGGCATCGGCGGCATGGGGGGCATCGGCGGACGAGCGGCATCGCCGTCCATGCGGCCTGCCATCGCGCGCCAGGCTTCGCGGCGGGCGCGCTGCGCCTCGGCCTCGGCGCGCATTTCGGCGATGGCGGCCTCGCGCTCGGCCTTGTTGTCGCTGCGCAGCGCCTTGATGCGACGCTCGGTGACCTCGGGGTCGGGGCCAGCAGGGCCGCCGGGCCCGCCGCGGAAGACCATGCGCACGCGGTTCTCCTTGCCGTCAGCATCGCGCCAGACCTGCTCGGTGACCTCGCTGTCGCCATCTCCGCCGGTCGTGACCGTGCCGGTGCGGGTGTCGATGAGGATCATGCCCGGCGGCGGCGGCGGCGGCGGGGGGGGCAGCGGCGCATCAGGCCCGCCCGGGGGCGAGGGCGGCGCGGGCGGCTCTGGCGCTTCGGGCGCTTCGGGAGCCTCAAGCGCGGCCTCGTTCGCGGCGTAGCTGATCGAGGCGGTGAGCGGCAGCACCAGCAGGCCTGCGCCAAGCAGCGCGCGGCCGGCCATGCGGCGGCGGGGGGTGGGATCGGACATGGCAAGGCTCCTCAGACGGTGGATAATCGATTTCTCGCCGAGCACCGGGCAGGCCATCGGCGCGGTCAGGGCGGCGTGGTGGGCGGTGCCGGGCGCAGCGGCAAAGCGGGCGATGAGCGCGGCATAGGCAGCGCGCTCGGCAGGCGCGCGGCGGGCCATCACCCGCGCATCGCACGCCGCCTCCTGGTCACGCCGCAGCGCGAGCCAGCCAAAGCGGCCGAGCGGGTTCCACCAATGCAGCGCGAACAGCGGCTGGACGAGGACGTTGACGAGCAGGTCCCCGCCGCGGTGGTGGGCCAATTCATGCGCCAGAGCGAGATCCCGGCCGGTGCGGTCGTGGAGCGCAAGGAAGCCCGGCGGCAGCGCGATCACCGGATCGAGCACGCCCATCGCCAGCGGCGCGCCCGTCGCAGGCGTCTCGACGAGGCGCACGCGCATGCCCAAGAGGCCCCGGGTGCGGCCAAGCTCGCGGCCACCTTCGAGCAGCTGGTCGCGCAGGCTGAAATAGGCGGCAAAGCGCAAGGCAAGGAACACCGCCGCACCGCCGAGCCACAGCACCAGCAGCGCTTCGAGGATCGGCAGATCGGCGAGCGCAGCGAACAGGTCGAAGCCAGCGGGTTCGGCGGGCTGCGCGGCATCGAGCGGCACCGTCAGTGGAGCAGGAACCGAACCGGCAGGCGCCTCGGAGGCCGTCAGCCACAGGGTCGCATCAGGTGCGGGCGGCGCGTCAGCGAGCACCGGGACCGCGGGCGCGGCTGCCTCTGGCGCCATCCATGCGGGCAGCGTCACCGGCGGAACGACAAGGCGCAGCAGCGGCAAGGCCCACAGCGCATAGGCGACCTCGGGTCCGAAATGGCGCGACACCGGGCGGCGCAGCATCAGCACGGCGGCGATCAGCACGCCGGTCCACACCAGCGTCTGGAGCAACACCGCGCTCACGACCGGAGCTCCTTCAGCAGCGCCTCGATCTCGGCGAGATCATCTTCGCTGAGCGCCTCGCTCTCGGCCAGATGCGCAACCAGCGATGCGGCACTCCCGCCGAACAGGCGGTCGACGAGGCGGCGGCTTTCGCCCCCGACATAATCCTCACGCGCGATCAGCGGCGAATAGAGGAAGCGCCGGCCATCGGGTTCGGCCGCAGCCGCGCCCTTCTGGACGAGGCGCGAGAGCAGGGTCTTGACCGTGGCAAGGCTCCAGCCGCGTTGCCCGCAGACATCCTCGCACACTTCGGCGGCGGTCTGGCGCGGGCGGTCCCACAG
>JAIYEK010000314.1 GCA_027487015.1 Erythrobacteraceae bacterium
CCCTCTCAATTTGCAGGAAGTGCAGAGCTTGTCATGACCCGCCGACCCTATATCGTCGGAAACTGGAAGATGCACGGCACCCGCGCAATGCTTTCCGAAGCGCGCGCGATTGACCGTGCTGCGCAGCGTCACATGAAGGTCGAGGTCGCGATTGCGCCGCCTTACACGCTGATTCACCCGATCCATCGCGAGGCCGAGCAAATCGCCGTCGGCGCGCAGGACTGTCACCACGAGGATGGCGGTGCGCACACCGGCGACATCTCGGCCGCGATGATTGCCGATGCGGGCGCGAGCTTCGTGATCCTCGGCCATTCCGAGCGCCGCACCGGGCACGGCGAGACCGATGCGGTGGTGCGCGCCAAGGCGGGGGCGGCCTTTGCCGCCGGGCTCAAGGTGATCCTGTGCTGCGGCGAAAGTGCGGCGACGCGCGAATCGGGCAAGGCGGTCGCTTTCGTCAAGAAGCAGCTCAAGGCCTCGCTCCCGCCCGCTGGCGAGCTTCCCGCCGAATTGGGCGAACGGCTGACCGTCGCCTACGAGCCGCTCTGGGCGATCGGCACCGGTACGCCGGCCACCACCGATGACATCGCCGAGATGCACGGCGTGATCCGCGCGCTGCTGATCGAGCTGTTGGGCGAAGAGCACGGGCCTGAGGTGCGCATCCTCTATGGCGGTTCAGTCAAGCCCGACAACGCCGCCGCGATCTTCGCCGTGCCCGATGTGGGCGGGGCGCTGGTGGGCGGGGCGAGCCTCACCGCCGACAGCTTCATGGGCATCGCCCTCGCCGCCAGCGAGCCCTTCGACAACTAGCGCGCGGCGCGCGGGCTTGTCCAAACGGGCCCGCGCGCTTACATGGCGCGCAAGAATTGCAACCGGGCGCCCGCGCGCGCCCCTGCCAAGAGACCGTTTTTCATGTCCCTGTTCATCTTCCTCACCGTGATCCAGGCCCTCGTGGCCGCCGCGCTGGTCGGCGTGGTGCTGATGCAGCGCTCCGAAGGGGGCGGGCTCGGCATCGGCTCGAGCCCGGGCGGCGCATTCGGCGCGCGCGGAGCAGCGGACTTCTTGACCCGCACCACCAAGTGGCTGGCGGTCGCTTTCGTCACGCTCTCGATCCTGCTGGCCGCGATGGCCGCGCGCGAGAACAGCGTTGGTACGGTTACGACGACGCTCGATCGCAACGCGCCCGGGGCAGCCGCTCCCGCCAAGCCCGATCTGCTCGCCGATCCGGTTGTGCCGGCCCCCGCCGCGCCCCCGCCGGCCCAGCCTGCGCCCGCAGCTCCCGCCAAGCAGTAATCCTGCGACCCCGACGATCAGTGCCGCGCCCACATCGGGCGCGCCCTTTTGTGTTGCCGCTCTACTGCACTGTGGATGGCGCCCTGACAGGGGCGCAATTCGCTTGCCCCGAATCCCTCCAGTTGCTTAAGGCCCGAATCCCATGGCGCGGTTCATTTTTATCACCGGCGGCGTGGTCTCCTCGCTCGGCAAAGGTCTCATGGCAGCCTCTCTGGCGGCCCTTCTGCAGGCGCGCGGCTACAAGGTCCGCATCCGCAAGTTCGACCCCTACCTGAACGTCGATCCGGGCACGATGAGCCCCTACCAGCACGGCGAGGTCTATGTGACCGACGACGGGGCCGAGACCGATCTCGACCTCGGGCATTACGAACGCTTCACCGGCGTCTCGGCAAGCCAGGCCGACAACATCACATCGGGCCGCGTCTACCGCGACATCATCGCCAAGGAGCGCCGCGGCGACTATCTCGGCGCGACAGTCCAGGTGATCCCGCACGTCACCGACGCGATCAAGGAATTCGCGCTCGCCGATCAGGGCGACAATGACTTCATCCTGTGCGAGATCGGCGGGACAGTGGGCGACATCGAATCGCTGCCCTTCATGGAGGCGATCCGCCAGCTCAGGAACGAGCTCGAGCCGTTCGAGACCGTCTCGGTCCACGTCACGCTGGTGCCCTACATCAAGGCCGCGGGCGAGCTGAAGACAAAGCCCACCCAGCACTCGGTGCGCGAGCTGGCTGCGCTGGGCATCAAGCCCGACATCCTGCTGTGCCGCGCCGAACACCCTATCCCCGAAAGCGACCGCCGCAAGATCGCGCAGTTCTGCAACGTGCGCGCCGAAGCGGTGATCCCGGCGCTCGATGCGCCCTCGATCTACTCGGTGCCCGAGCAGTATCACGCTGAGGGCCTCGACCGCGAGGTGCTGCGCGCTTTCGGCATCACCGACGCGCCCGAGCCCGATCTTGCCGCATGGAAGGACGTGACCGAGCGGCACTTCAACCCCGAAGGTGAAGTCACCATCGCGGTGGTGGGCAAATATGTTGGCCTGCCCGATGCCTACAAGAGCCTCAACGAAGCGCTGATCCACGGCGGGCTCGCCAACCGGGTCAAGGTCAACATCCGCTGGATCGATGCCGAGATTTTCGAAGGCGACGATGACAGCCAGATCATCGCCCAATTGGAGCCGATGCACGGCATCCTCGTCCCCGGCGGTTTTGGCGAGCGCGGCAGCGAAGGCAAGATCGCGTCTGTCCGCTTCGCCCGCACCCGCAATGTGCCCTTTTTCGGCATCTGCCTCGGCATGCAGATGGCCTGCATCGAAGGCGCGCGCGCGGCGGGCTTTGCCGATGCCTCCTCCACCGAATTCGGCCCGACCGAGGCGCCGGTGGTCGGCATCATCACCGAATGGATGAGCGCCGAGGGCATCCAGAGCCGCGCCGAGGGCGGGGACCTTGGCGGCACGATGCGCCTCGGCGCCTATCCGGCCAAGCTCAGCCCGAACAGCCACACCTCGCAGATATACGGCGGCGCGGAGCTGATCTCCGAACGCCACCGCCATCGCTACGAGGTCAATAGCGCCTTCATCGAGCCGCTGGAGAAGCAGGGCCTGATCTTCTCAGGGATGAGCCCCGACGGGTTGCTGCCCGAGATTGTCGAGCGGCCCGATCATCCGTGGTTTGTGGGGGTGCAGTTCCATCCCGAACTCAAGTCGCGGCCCTTTGATCCGCACCCGCTGTTTGCCGGCTTCATCGCCGCCGCGCTCGAACAGTCGCGCCTCGTCTGAGGCCTCTGCCGATTCGGACCAATCGCACCCGCGGCTATCTCGCGGGCTTACGCTTTTGTCGATTCTTGCTCTCTAGAGCGCGGCCCCTGTCACATTTCACGGGGCCGTTCAGCTCTTCCCCGAACGCGCGCGCCCTCATGCGAGGCAGGCTCAAATGCCCTCTGCAATCCTTTGTTTCACAAGCCGGACTTGCCGTGTCGTTTCCATACAAGATTTGCAGATAGGCCTTGCGTAACCTTGCTAATCCGCATTAGACGCAGGACACGTTTTCACGTTTTTCTAGGGACTCACGCGTTAGGCGTTCGGAATTGCCGCTTCGGGAAATACGGCAATTCGATAGGTGCGCCAGGCGCGCGTTTTCCCCGATACAAGCTTGGCTGATCTTGTCCGTCTTCTGCGACCCGGACGGATAGGACCAGCCGAGGCGACGCAAGTCGCGGGGGCGGATCGCAAGATCCGCCCCCTATTATTTTTAGGCCTTGTTCACGATTGGCTTAAGCGGCGGTGGCCGCATCCTCGCCATCACCGTTGGTGGGAACCGCGGTAAGCGTGGTGGTGCCGCCAATCGCGATCTTGCGCGGCTTCATCGCATCGGGCACTTCGCGCACGAGATCGATGATCAGCAGGCCATCGGCGAGGTCCGCCCGCTCGACCCGCACGAAATCGGCGAGTTCAAAGCGGCGCTCGAAGCCGCGGTTGGCGATGCCGACATGGATCAGCTCGGAGCCGTCCTCCACCTCATCGCGCTTCTTGCCCTGCACAGTCAGCAGGTTCTGCTGCGCGGTGATGTCGATATCGCCCGGGCGGAAGCCGGCCACCGCCAGCGTGATGCGGTAATTGTCCTCACCGCGGCGCGAGATGTTGAAGGGGGGGTAATTATCGCCGGCATTGAGGCGCGCCTGGTTCTCGAGCAGGTCGAACAACCGGTCAAAGCCCACGGTGGAGCGGCGGTAGGGGGTGAAATCGAAACGCGACATGTGCAAATCCTCTTCACGAGCAATTTGGGTCTGACGCGGGCCTGCCGGATGCAGCGCCCGCCTTGTCGCCGTGTGTTTCCCGAGACTGGCGAAACGCGGCAACTGTGCTTATCTGGTTTTCACATTCAGGCTTTCAAGAGGGTCCCCATGAACGCCCCCCAGATCGACATTTACACCAAGTTCGCCTGCCCCTTCTGCGTGCGCGCCAAGCGCCTTCTGACCGAAAAGGGCGCGGTGTTCACAGAGCATGACATCACCATGGGCGGCCCGGGCCGCGAGGAAATGCTCGCCCGCGCGCCGAACGCGATGACGGTGCCGCAGATCTTCATCGGCGCAGTCCACGTGGGCGGCAGCGACGATCTCGCCGCGCTCGAACGCGAGGGCAAGCTTGATGCGTTGCTGGCAGGCTGATGCCTAGGATCGCGCTCTTGCAGATGACTTCGGGGATCGACCCGGAGGCCAATTTCAGCGCCATCGCCGATGCCGCGCGGGCGGCAGCGGGGGAGGGGGCGGCGATGCTGTTCACCCCCGAAATGTCGCTGCTGCTCGACCGTGATCGTGCTCGGGGGGCGGGGCATATCGCGCCGCAGGACCGCTCGCCCTTCGTGCCGCGCTTTGCCGCGCTGGCTCATGAGACCGGCGTGACGCTCGCGATTGGCTCGATGGCGGTGGCAGTCGAGGGCGGCAAGAACGCCAACCGCTCGATGGTGTTCGCGCCCGGCAGCGCGGCGCCGGTCACCTATGACAAGATCCACATGTTCGACGTCGATCTCGCCAGCGGGGAGAGTTGGCGGGAGAGCAATGCCTATGAAGCAGGGCGCGCGGTGGTGACGGTGGAGGATACCCCCCTCGGCCGCCTCGGCCTTGCGGTGTGCTACGACATCCGCTTCCCCGCCCTGTGGGGCGCGCTTGGCGACCGTCGCTGCGACGCAATCGCGCTCCCCGCCGCCTTCACCAAACCCACCGGCGCGGCGCATTGGCACGTGATGCTGCGCGCCCGCGCGATCGAGGCGCAGGCTTTCGTCATTGCTGCAGCGCAGGTCGGCAAGCACGAGGACGGGCGCGAGACCTATGGCCACAGCCTCGTGGTCGACCCCTGGGGCGAAGTGCTGCTCGACATGGGCGGCGAGGACGCAGGCCTTGCCTTTTGCGACATCGACCTTGCCCGCATTGCGGAAGTCCGCGCGCAGGTGCCTGCTCTTGCCAATCGGCAGGAAATCGTCACATCCTGATCGGCCATGATCGTTTTCGACCTCGCTTGCATTGAAGGCCACCGGTTCGAGGGGTGGTTCGGCTCCTCAGGTGACTTCGAGGACCAACGCGCGCGCGGGCTGCTGTGCTGCCCATCCTGCGGCGCATCGGATGTGACCAAGGCGCCGATGGCTCCAGCCGTCCCGGCCAAAGGCAACCAGCGCCAGGAGGTGCTGCCTCCCGAGCAGCGCCCGATGGCCAACACGCCGATGCCGCCCGAAATGCGCAAGGCGCTTGCCGCGCTCGCCAAGGCGCAGGCCGACGCGCTCAAGGACAGCACATGGGTCGGCGACAAGTTCGCCGAGGAAACCCGTAAGATGCATTACGGCGAGCGTGACGAGGCGCCGATCCACGGACAGGCGAGCCTCGCCGAAGCCAAGGCATTGATCGAGGAGGGCGTGCCGGTGGCGCCGCTGCCGTTCCCGGTCGCGCCGCCGGACAAGTTGAATTGAATTGAAACCCGCGCCTGCTATGAAGCCGCTCGGGACCCCGTAGCTCAGCCGGATAGAGCACCAGATTCCTAATCTGGGGGCCGCGCGTTCGAATCGCGCCGGGGTCACCATCACCCCAAGTTCCGTTGCAGCCCCTTCCAGCGCCGCTCGGCATGGAGCGACAGCGCCACTACCGCGCAGCTCATCGCCAAGAGTAGCGCGCAGGTTGCACCCCAGCCGCCAAGGTCGAACACCGCCGTACCCAGCGCGCTCCCGATCGCGCCGCCGACGAACATCGTCACGATGTAGCTGGTGGTGAGCCGGGTGCGGATCTCGGGCGCGAGGGTGAATAGCGTCATCCGCCCGGTCACGTCGATTGTCGGCCCCACGAGATTGGTGACGAACAGCGGCACCACGATCGCCCAGATCGAAAAACCCATCGGATAGAACATCGCAATCCCGGCCAGCTGCACCAGCGCCGCCGTGATCCGGGCCTTGCGCGGGCCGACTGTGTCCGCCCAGCGCCCGAGCCGCGGGGTAGTGAAGACGCTCACTGCGGCGATCCCGGCCAGATAGCCGACATCGTCGGTGCCGTAGCCCATCGCAGGGCCGGTGAGGTGCAGCGCCAGCGCCAGCCAGCTCGCGGTAAAGATCGCGAAGTTCAGCCCCTGGATCGCGGCCGAGATCCGCATGTCTGGATGCCGCGCGGCGAGCGCGAAGACCGAGGCGATCACCGCGCCGTAGCTCGCCTGCGGTTGCTTCGCGCTCGCGCCCTCGCTCTTCATCGCGACCGGTAGGAAGGCGGTGACCGCCACCATCAGCACCAGCGCACAGATATAGACCGTGTGCCAGTCCGTCCGCGCGGCGATGATCCCGGCGCCGACGCGCGCGACCAGAATGCCGAAGATCACCGCCGCGGTCAGCTGCGCGGTGACGGCCCCCAACCGCTCGGGCGCGACGCGTTTGGAGGCGAAGGCGGGGATCAGGTAGGGCGCGATGGTGAAGAAGCCGAGCAGGGTCGAGGCGGAAGTGAAGGCAATGAAGCCCGGCGCAAGCACCATCCCCGCGAGGCACAGCGTCTGTCCCGCGACGAACACGAGGCACAGCGTGCGGTTGCGGTAGAAATCGCCGAGCGGCAGCAGCAGCAGGATGCCAAGCGCGAGCGCCAGCTGGTTCAATGCCGGCACAAGTCCGATCGTCGCCTCGCCCACGTTGAAGGCGCGCGCGACCTCGCCGATGATCGGGTGGATGTAATAGGCGTTTGCCGTCACTACCGCGATGGTGAGCGCCAGCGCCCGCTCCTGCGTGCGGGTCAGGTAGGCGAGGGCGGGGGCGTCGCTCACGTCAGGAAGCCGGCCTTCCGCGCCATCGCGATCACACCTTGCGACAAAGCCTCGGGGTGGTCTTCCTGACTAAAGTGCCCGCACCACGAGAGCATCGCATGGGGCTGACCTGCCGCGCCCTTGATCCGGCCCGACAGCAGCGGTCCGGCTTTGCCGAGCACCGGGTCGTCCTCGCCGAACAGGGTGAGGAAGGGCTTGTCGAAACCTGCAAGGCTCTCCCAAGCGGCGACGTTGTCGGCAACCCCGTCCTTGTCGTCCTCGACCGGAACCAGCTGCGGGAAGGCGCGCGCGCCGGCCTTGGAGGGCTCGTTGGGGAAGGGCGCGTCATAGGCGGCGATCTCGGCGGGGGAGAGTTCGCTCTGGCACCCCCGGTCCATGATCCCGGCGATCCGGAAATCGGGCGAGGACCGAGCGAATTCGCGCCACGCGAGGAATCCTGCCGAAGCCTTGCCGCCGCCGGTGGGCAAGAAGGTGTTGCTGGCGACGACGAAAGCGAAGCGCTCCGGCTCTTGTCCGACCAGCCTGAGGCCCAGCAGCCCGCCCCAGTCCTGACAGAACAGCCCGGCAACTTCCGGCACCACCGCATCGCGCCATTGCCTGAGCCAGTCGACATGGCGGGCGTAGGTGTAGAAGCCCTGCGCATCCGGCTTCTCGCTCTTGCCGAAGCCGATGAGGTCCGGAGCAAGGCAGCGGAAACCGGCATCGACCAGCAGCGGGATCATCTTGCGGTAAAGGTAGGACCACGAAGGCTCGCCGTGAAACAGCAGCACCGGGGGCGCGCCCTTGGGCCCCTCGTCGAGGTAGTGCATGCGGGCCGAGAGGCCCTCGCCAAGGTCGATAGTTAGCCAGTTCTCGGCGAAATCATAGCCCGGCAGGTCGGCGAAGCGGGCAGGGTCGTGGGCGATGATCTGCATGGGGTCTCTCCCTCTCGTGGTCAGTCGGTAGCAGATCGAAACGGGATTGCCAGACCTCGTGTCTTGTCCGAAAGCACCCAAATTGGTGAGGTGGACTTGGACGCGGTGACGCGGCAAGCCACGCGCCCGTCCAAAGGAGACCATGCTTGTCCACGTCCGTCCACGAGCCCGAGGAACTCGCCGAAATCCGTCGCGCGGTGCGCAGCCTGTGTGATGGTTTTCCGGGCGAATACTGGCGGGCGAAGGACGCCGTGCGCGCATATCCGGCCGAGTTCGTCGACGCGTTGACGCAGGCGGGCTTCCTCGCCGCGCTGATCCCGGTCGAGCACGGCGGCAGCGGCCTCAGCCTCGAGGCGGCCTGCGTGATCATGGAGGAAATCCAGGCAAGCGGGTGCAACGGCTCCTCCGCCCATGCGCAAATGTACATCATGAATACGCTGCTGCGGTATGGCTCCGAAGAGCAGAAGGCGGCCTATCTCCCCCGCATCGCCAGCGGGGAGCTGCGCTTGCAGGCCTTCGGGGTCTCCGAGCCGACCAGCGGCACCGACACCCTCAGCCTGAAAACCCGCGCCGTCCGCGACGGTGACGAGTACATCATTAACGGCCAAAAGATCTGGACCAGCCGCGCCGAATATTCCGACCTCATGCTCCTCCTCGCCCGCACCACCCCGCGCGAGGAGGCGTCGAGCAAGACCGAGGGGCTCTCGATCTTCCTCGTCGACATGCAGGCCGCGCAGGCCAAGGGCATGACCATCAAGCCGATCCGCACGATGATGAACCACTCCTCCTGCGAGGTGTTCTTCGATGACCTGCGCATCCCCGCCAGCGCGCTGGTGGGCGAGGAGGGGAAGGGCTTCCGCTACATCCTCTCCGGCATGAACGCCGAGCGCATCCTGATCGCCGCCGAGTGCATTGGCGACGCCAAGTGGTTCATCGAGAAGGCGACCGGCTACGCCAAGGACCGCTCAGTCTTCGCCCGGCCCATCGGCCAGAACCAAGGCGTCCAGTTCCCGATCGCGCGCGCCTACGCCCAGATGCGCGCCGCCGAGCTGATGGTCCACCACGCCGCGCGGGTCTATGACGAGGGCGGAAACCCGGGCGAGGAAGCCAATATGGCCAAGCTCCTCGCCTCCGAAGCCAGCTGGGCAGCCGCGGACATGTGCGTCCAGACGTTCGGCGGCTTCGGGTTCGCCGAGGAATACGACGTCGAGCGCAAGTTCCGCGAGGCGCGGCTCTACACCGTCGCGCCGATCTCGACCAACCTGATCCTCTCCTACCTTGCCGAGCATGTGCTGGGTCTGCCGCGATCTTACTGAAATCGCCGCAAGACCCCCGGTTTCTTGCGCAATGCGTCGCATTCCCCTTGCGGCACGCGGCCAATTATGATTCTGTTGACCCTGACGTCGCGCGCGGGATTGCGGGGCGAAGGGGACGGTTTTTTCCATCATGCGCAAACCGGTGGCGGAAAGCAGGCTGAAGCGGGTGGTGGCGCTGGGCGCGCTGCTGCTGCTGACCGGCTATGCCGTGGCGGGCCCCACGGGCCTCCTCGCTTGGAGCGAAAACGCCTCCGCGCTCGAAGCCCGCAAGGCCGAGATCGCCAAACTCACCGAAAAGCGCGATGGTCTGCGTAACCGGGTCAGCCTGCTCGATCCTGATGCCGCCGATCCCGATCTCGCCAGCGAGCTAGTGCGCGACCAGCTTGGCGTGATGCGCGAGGACGAAGTGGTCATCACGCTCGAAGACGAGTGAGCTGAACGGCCCCCGCTAAATCGCGCTGATTTCGTATGCGCGTTCGTTTTTCTGCAACGCCTTGCCGTTGCGTCACCCCCTCTAGCCTGCCTATAGAAGAAGGCATTGGACGGCGCTTCTCCTCCCCATGAGCGCGCCAGAGAGAGGGATACTTATCTTGGCCAAAAAGCCCGCAAAAGCCGCGCCAGCGGACGACAGCGATTTCCTGCTGCATTCGCTTCAGGACGCCTTCGAAGCGAAGAAGCGCTACGCCGCGTCCGAAGCGGAGATGCTCGAATTCTACCGCCAGATGCTGCTGATCCGACGCTTTGAGGAGAAGGCCGGCCAGCTTTACGGCCTCGGCCTGATCGGCGGCTTCTGCCACCTTTATATCGGGCAGGAAGCGGTGGCGATCGGGCTTCAGAGCGCGCTCGACAATGGCCGCGACTCTGTCATCACCGGCTACCGCGACCACGGCCACATGCTCGCCTACGGGATCGATCCCAAGGTCATCATGGCCGAGCTCACGGGGCGCGAATCCGGCATCTCGCGCGGCAAAGGCGGGTCGATGCACATGTTCTCGACCGAGCATAAGTTCTACGGCGGCCACGGCATCGTTGGCGCGCAGGTGGCGCTGGGCGGGGGCCTCGCGCTCGCGCACCAGTATAATAATGACGGAGGCCTGTGCCTCGCCTATTTCGGCGACGGCGCGGCCAACCAAGGCCAGGTCTACGAGACCTTCAATATGGCCGCCCTGTGGAACCTGCCGATCGTCTTCGTGGTCGAGGACAACCAGTATGCGATGGGCACGGCCTCCAAGCGCTCGTCCGCTGAGACCCGTTTCTACCGCCGCGGCACGGCTTTCCGCATTCCGGGGATGGAAGTGAACGGCATGGACGTGCTCGAAGTGCGCGCGGCGGCCGAAGTCGCCTTTGCTCACGTCCGCGCGGGCAAGGGCCCGGTGCTGATGGAGTGCAACACCTATCGCTACCGCGGTCACTCGATGTCGGACCCTGCCAAGTACCGCACCCGCGAGGAAGTGCAGGAACAGCGCGAACACCACGACCCGATCGAAGGCCTCAAGAAGACCTTGATCGAGGCGGGCAAAACCGAGGACGAGCTGAAGACAATCGACAAGGCGATCCGCGCCGAGGTCGCCGAAGCGGCCGATTTTGCCGAAACCTCGCCCGAACCGGCGGTGGGCGAACTCTACACCGATGTTCTCGTGGAGGAGTATTGAGCCATGGGGATCGAACTCAAGATGCCGGCCCTCTCGCCGACGATGGAGCAGGGCACGCTCGCCAAGTGGCTGAAGCAGGAAGGCGACCGGATCGAGCCGGGCGACATCATCGCCGAGATCGAGACCGACAAGGCGACGATGGAATTCGAAGCCATCGATGAAGGCGTGCTCGAGAAGATTCTGGTGCCCGCAGGGACCGAGGATGTCGCGGTCGGCGCGGTGATTGCGCTGATCAAGGGGGAAGGGGAGGCCGATACGCCTGCGCCTGCCGCCGAGCCTGCTCCTGCTCCTGCGCCTGCGTCAGCACCGGCCCCCAAGGCCGAGAAGCCTGCCACTGCCGTATCTGCCGCCGACCCCGCCATTCCCGCTGGCACCGCGCTTGTCAGCACCACTGTGCGCGAGGCCCTGCGTGATGCGATGGCCGAGGAAATGCGCGCGGACCCGCGGGTTTTCGTGATGGGTGAGGAAGTCGCCGAGTATCAGGGCGCCTACAAGGTCACGCAAGGGTTGCTCGCCGAATTTGGCCCCAAGCGCGTCATCGACACGCCGATCACCGAATACGGCTTTGCCGGCATCGGCACGGGCGCGGCGATGGGCGGGCTTCGTCCGATCGTCGAGTTCATGACCTTCAACTTTGCGATGCAGGCGATCGACCACATCATCAACTCGGCCGCCAAGACCAACTACATGTCGGGTGGTCAGATGCGCTGCCCGATCGTGTTCCGCGGGCCCAATGGCGCGGCCTCGCGCGTCGGCGCGCAGCACTCGCAGAACTACGGCCCGTGGTATGCCAGCGTGCCCGGCCTGATCGTCATCGCACCCTATGACGCCGCCGATGCCAAGGGCCTGATAAAGGCCGCGATCCGCTGCGAGGATCCGGTGGTCTTCCTCGAGAACGAGCTCGTCTATGGGCGCAGCTTCGATGTGCCACAGCTTGACGACTACGTGCTCCCCATCGGCAAGGCGCGGATCGTGCGCGAGGGCAAGGACGTCACCATCGTTACCTATTCGATCGGCGTGGGCCTCGCGCTGGAAGCGGCGAACACGCTGGCGGGCGAGGGGATCGATGCCGAAGTGATCGACCTTCGCACCCTGCGCCCGCTCGACAAGGCAACCGTGCTCAAGAGCCTTGCCAAGACCAACCGGCTGATCGTTGCCGAGGAAGGCTGGCCGACCTGCTCGATCGCGTCGGAGATCACCGCGATCTGCATGGAGGAGGGCTTCGACCACCTCGATGCGCCGGTGCTGCGGGTGTGCAACGAGGACGTGCCGCTGCCCTATGCCGCCAATCTCGAAAAGCTCGCGCTGATCGATGCCGCGCGCATCGCTGAAGGCGCGCGCAAGGTGTGCTACAAGGCGTAGCGCGCGCTAAGCGGGGGCCGCCCTTCCGTCAGGTCGGGCGGTTCGCCGAATAGACGTTGCAGCGCGCCACCGGGCCGCCGGTGTAGAGCTGGGTCAGGTCGCGGTTGTCGCGCACGTTGAAGGCCGCCGTGTAGACGATCTGCTGGTTGTTGAAGAGGTTCATCGGCGTGATCGAGCGGAAGTCGTAGGCCACCTCGACGAACATCACCGCGGTCCCGGGCGATGCCGTAATGTATCGGCCCGCCACGCCCATGCCCGGAAAGCTGGTCCCGGTCGCGCCGGCGCCCTGTACGCCGTAGGACGAGTTGAAGTTCTTCGCCCCGCGGCAACGCTGCCACGCGATCCATTGCCCGCCTTGGGCGTTTTGCTGGAGGCTTGAAACGATCACCCGGCCCTGGGTGAAGATCGCAATATTCTCGCCCAGCTTTTCGGCACCAAGGAAGGTGTCGATGATATCGCTTTCGTAGACCCGGCGCGCAGCGAGAGTATCTTCCTCGCCCACGCGCGAGGCGTTGTCGGCGACCTGCATCGCGATCTGGCTGACCTGAAGGTGCGTGATCACCAGATAGGCAGTGTCCGTGCCCAGCATCCCCATGCCCAGCACAAGCGGCGCCGCAAATGCGAACTCGACCATTGCGAGGCCCGAGACATCCTGCTTCAGATTGCGGATCGTCTGGCGGAACGAGCGGCTCATGTGCAATTCCTCACGGTCGGGCTCATGTTGCTTCCCTGGTCGAAGGGCTGACGCCGCAGCACCGTCGTCGCGGACAGCGTCACGTTGGCGGGCAGGCCGATCATCCCGAACATCGGAAACAGCCGCGGGTAGGTGACGTTGGTGGTGTAGAGCATGACGTCACGCGCGGTCCCGAGGCCGCTTTGACCGCGGTAAATATCCCAGACCCCGTTGTTGTTTTCGTCCTGATAGGGTTCGCCGGTATTGCACGTGCCGTTGTTGTTGAGATCGGTGTATTCCTCGCGCTCGTTCACGTTCTTGAAGTCGTCGAATGCGGTCTTGGTGAAGGTAATCGTCGCCCCGTTGGGCATCACCGATCGGATCTGGTCCTGCACACGCGCGTCGATCGTTGCCGCCGACGTGGTCGCCGACTCCAGCGTGTAGTCGCGCGCGGCCTTCTGCACGGCGCCGTAAAGCACCGCGCTGGTGTATTGCGTGTGCGCAATATCGAACAGGCCCATCAGCATCAGGATCAGGACCGGCCCGACAAAGGCGAACTCGACCAGCGTGACGCCTTCGCGATCCTGGCGCAGGTGCCGCAGGACACCGCGGGCGAGGAGGAGCCGGCGCCGGATCACTGCGTGAGCCTCAGAGCGGCGATCTTCTGGGCGATTTCCCGGAAGCGCGCTGTCAGCGTGGCGTTGTCCGTCGCCTGGAAGGCACGCCCGGGGGAGGCGCAGTCGATCAGGTTCTGCGTCAGCGTCGTCCCGAAGGCCACCACCCAGACGGTGATGTTCTCTTGCTCAGCGGCATTGCAGATCGCCTGGAGGCGCGCTGCGCGGCGGCTTACTTCGGTCGTGCCGCTGCCGGTGCCGGTGATGCGGCGGTCCCAGAACTCCGTCCCGTGGGTCGAATAGTTCTCGATGCTGTTGACCTGTGCACCGTCGGTCATGAACACGATGTGGCGCGAGATCGGATCGCCGTTGGGAGCCGTGGTGTTCTCCGAGGCGAACAGGCCGCGCGGCGAAAGGAAGCGGGCGCCCCACAGCATGCCGATGTCGTGATAGGTGTTGCCGTTGGCCGTCAGGCTGTTGACATAGTTCTGCAAGTCGGTGCGGGTGATTTCTGCCAGCTTGCGCGCGGCCGTCGGGCACGTCCAGCCGGGCCGGGCCTCGTCAATGGTCTGGTAGAGCCAGTCGATCTGGTTATTACCGCTCGAATCCTCTCGCTTCCAGACCGCGTTGATCAACGCCGGCTTCCACCGCTGCGTCTCGTTGGCGGGAACGAGGTTGATATTGAGGTCGTGCGCATTGGTCGGGATCGGGCTGTAATTGTCGGTGAGCACCGTGCTCGGCTCTTCGATGCACCCGGTCCACGTAACTGGGGTCATCGCACCGTTCGCACCGATCGGCATATTGATCGTGTTGCCGGTATAGATGCTGGAGAAGTTGACACTTTCCCAGCCGGCCGGGCTGCGTGCGGGGTTGGTGACGCCGCAAGGCGCTGTGGTCCCGGTGGTGACCGGGCAATAGACCCAGTCACGGAACTGCGGGGTGACATCGGTGGTGGTGACCGTCCGCGTCCTTCGCACACGCGCGCGGCAGCCGGCGCGGTTGTTGGCGCTGCCAGCATCGGGCCACTGCAGGAGGACGAATTCGGTCGCAGCGAAAACCTGCCAAGACTGGGTCTCACTGCCGACGGTCACATTGTAGGTAGCGGGGAAATTGGTGCAGACATTGCGCGCCGTTGTTCCATTGCTGCCGTCGGTGCGGTAACGATAGGCGTTCGTGCTGGTGGACCCGAAGTTCGTGGTCAGGCGCGGCAACCATTCGACCTGATCGGAAACGACGACAGTATCGCCTGCGTTGTTGTTGGGATAGGCGGCTTCATAGTACCGTGCCACGCGCGATTGGTACGTGTTGTTGCTCGCCATGTGAACGCGCGGGATCGAAAAGCCGACATTGACCTGCTGCGAATAGGGCACGAGGCCATAACGCACCTGCGCCGAAGCCGAGGTTGCGCTTTCCACGACATCGTAGAAGCTCATCACCGCCGAACGCATCCCGACGATCTTCGAGCCCGGGCCCGAGTTGCAGCCGGAGGTGGCGGGGCAGTCGGCCATCGAGCCGGTAACGTCGAGCACGAACATGATGTCGGTGTTCGAAACGTTCACTTCCGCGGTGCAGGTGACCGAGATCGGGAACTGGGTGTAGCCGAAGGCGCCCATGATGGTGGAGGGCAGGGTGCCGCTCGCGGTCCCTGTCACCTTGCCAGAGGAATCGGCATTGTAGGCGCGCGTGCGACCGGTGACGCCGAACAGACCGTCGTTGAAGTTCTGGTCGAAGAAGTTGAGCCCCTGGGTACGCGCTTCGGTTGTCATCACCGGCGTCGGCATGGCCCGGCGCGCAGCGAGCGCGCCCGCGTCACAAGCGGCCTGCATACGTGCGGCGGCCATGTAGTAACGGCTCGCGTCGATGCCACCGCCGACCATCGCCATCATCGGGATCAGCGATGCAGCGGCAATGGCAAGGGTGTTGGCGGTCTTGTCGTGCGCCAGCCTGCGCAAGAACGACGTTCTGGCCTGCATTTCTCGCCCCATCGGATCAGTGCCCTTCCCTGCCGTCCGCGACGAATTTGCGCGAACATTCCAGATGCAGCCTCCGCCCTTAATCCAGTCTGGTAAGCGGATTGCCAAAGAGCTTGGTTAACAAATTCTTGCGCGGCTCCTCAGGGTGATCTGCGGGCTTGCGCGTGCCGGGCCGGGACAGTTTCCTTGCCAAGCGGGCAAAGGCGCGGCTAGGCGCGGCACGGTGACGCCCGAGGCCCCCGATCCCCTGCCACCCGAAGCCGAACTGGCACTGGCCTGGAGCGGGCCAAAGGTTCGCGGTGCGTTAAGCATGGCTCTTCAGCTTGACCGCAGGCTGGCGCGGATCGTGGGGCGCACACAGGAACCGATGCTGGGCCAGATGCGCCTGGCGTGGTGGCGCGATGCGCTCGGCAAGCCGGTGGCGCAGCGGCCCCGCGGCGATGCGGTGCTCGACGGCCTCGGCCGCGAGTGGGAGGGCCGCGAGGCGTTTCTGGTGCAAATGGTTGATGGCTGGGAGGTTCTGGTTACCGCCCAAAGCCTCGGCCGCGACGAGGCCGAGGTTTTCGCAGCGGGGCGCGGTGCGTTCTTTGCCGGACTGCCCGATCCTCCGGTTTCCGAAACGCTTGCGGCGCGGCTTGCAACGGCAGGGCGGTGCTGGGCGCTCGCCGATGCAGCGGCGAGGGTCTCGGACCCGGCCGAACGCGCGCTGCTGGTCGAAGCGGGGCAGGCGACTCAAGTGCCTGAGGGACGCATCGCGCGCGGGCTCGGTGGGCTTGCCGTGCTCGAGGCTCTGTCCGTCCGCGCGCTGGCCCGCGGCGGACGACCGCTGATGGAAGGGCGGGGCGCGTCGCTCGTCGCACTGCGGGCGGCTATCTTTCGCGCCTGATTTCGTGTATTTACGGAGCACGTTAGCTGCAAGAGGGGGGCAGACCCTTGCGACAGGCCGTGCTGGGAGTGTTGGGGGGCTTGGTCCTCGCCGGAGTGGGCGTGTTCTGGTGGCAGGGCCGCGCCGCAATCGAAAAGGGCGCCCCGCCGCCGCCCGCCGCTGCGCCATCGCGCGATCCGATGCAGCTGCCCATCGCCGATCCCGGCAGCCAGAAAGGCCCCGCTCCCCCGGAGATGAGCGAGCTCGGCAAGGAGGAGCAGCGCTTCTTCCGCTATGATCGTAACCGCGACCGGATGATCACCCGCGACGAGATGCTCTCAACCCGCACCGATGGCTTCCGCGCGCTCGACAAGGACGGCAACAACCTGCTGACTTTCGAGGAATGGGCTGTCACCACCGTCGACCGCTTCGGCGGGGCGGACAAGGACGGCAACGGCCAGCTCACCCCGCGTGAGTTTGCCGCGACCGCGCCCAAGCCGGCGGCCAAGAAACCCGCCTGCAAGTGCTGAAGGGTCAGGCCGGAATGGCCTCGCGGCGGTGCTCGGCGATCCAGCGCGCCAGATCAGCCTTGGCGCGCGAGGTATAGGCCTCCTTGCGGACCTTCTTGCCGACCTCGTGCAAGGGCGGGAAGAGCCCGAAATTGACGTTCATGGGCTGGAAGGTCTCTGCCTCGGCATCGCCCGTGATGTGGCTCAGCAGCGCCCCGAGCGCCGTGGTGGCGGGGAGTGCCTGCCATGTCCTGCCCGCCAACTCGGCCGCCGTCATCAGCCCTGCGACAAGCCCGATTGCGGCGCTTTCGACATAGCCCTCGCAGCCCGTCACCTGCCCGGCAAAGCGGATATGCGGGGCGGCCTTCAATCGCAGCTGGCGGTCCAGCACTTCGGGCGAGTTGAGGAACGTGTTGCGGTGCAAGCCCCCCAGCCGCGCGAATTCGGCGTTATCCAGCCCCGGAATGGTGCGAAACAGCTCGATCTGCGCGGCATATTTGAGCTTGGTCTGGAAGCCGACCATGTTCCACAGCGTGCCGAGCTTGTTGTCCTGCCGCAGCTGGACCACCGCATAGGGCCAGCGCCCCTGTGGAAATTCGGGCGTGGTGTCGAAAGGGTTATCCAGCCCCACGCCCTTCATCGGGCCGTAGCGCAGGGTTTCGACACCTCGCTCGGCCATCACCTCGATCGGCATGCAGCCGTCGAAATAGGGGGTGTCCTTCTCCCACTGCTTGAACTCGGTCTTCTCGCCTTCCATCAGCCCGCGGTGGAAGGCGCGGTACTGCTCCTCGTTCATCGGACAGTTGATGTAGTCGCCCCCCTCGTTCGAGGCCTCGGTCGCCTTGTTCCAGCGCGACTGGATCCAGACCTTGCTCATGTCGATCGAATCGAAGTGGATGATCGGCGCGATGGCATCGAAGAAGGCGAGCCGTTCGCTCCCAGTGGCGCGCACGATGCTGCCCGCCAGCGCTTCGGCGGTCAATGGCCCGGTAGCAACGATGGTGAGGCCGGCGTCAGGCAGGGCATCGACCCGCTCGCGTACGATGGTCACATTGGGGTGCTGGGACAGCGCCTTTTCGACCTCGGCCGAGAACACATCGCGGTCGACCGCCATCGCGCTGCCCGCCGGTACCCGCGCCGCGTGGCCAGCGCGCATGACTAGGCTGTAGAGTTCCCGCATCTCGTGATGCAGCAGCCCGACCGCGTTCTTGGTGTCGTCGTCCGAGCGGAAGGAGTTGGAGCAGACCAGCTCCGCCAGCCCATCGGTCTGGTGGGCCGGCGTCATCTCGCCAGACCCACGCATTTCCGACAGGCGCACCTTCGCTCCGGCCTGCGCGAGCTGCCAGGCCGCTTCGCTGCCAGCGAGGCCGCCGCCGATTATGTGCACATCGTGGGAAGTCGCATGTCGGGTCATGGCGGGGCAGGTAATTGCGTGATAGCCCCCCGGCAAGCCCCAAGGGGGTTTGCGAGGGAAGGGCAGCGATGGCGAAGCGCGCGTTGATTGAACAAAGGCCGTGGCTGCTGGCGAGCATTGCCGTCTCGGTCGCATACTACTTCTTGCGCGACAATCCGGTGGGGGAGGGCACCTGGGGCCTCGCGCTGAAGGGGGCGAGCGTGGGCCTGCTGGCGCTCTACGTCGCGCTGCGCGTACCGCAGGGCAAGCACCGCGGCGATGGTTTCCTGCTGGTAGGTGCGCTTGCGCTGGCGGCGGCGGGCGACATTGCCATCGAGCTCGATTTTGTCACCGGCGGGGCATTCTTCGCTGCGGCGCATGTGGTGGCGACCGGGCTTTACCTCAGGAACCTCCACAAGCGCCCTTCGCCGGTACAGAAGCTGATCGGGGTGGCGCTCTTGATCGGCACCCCGCTCGTCAGCTGGCTGCTGAGCGGCGAGGGGCAGATTGCGATCTACGCCAGTTTCCTCGGCGCGATGGCGAGCGCCGCGTGGATGAGCCACTATCCGCGCTACCGGGTCGGCACCGGCGCGGTGCTGTTCGTGATCAGCGATTGGCTGATCTTCGCGCGCATGGGACCGCTTGACCTCGAGCCCGCCAACACGATCCTCATCTGGCCGCTCTACTACGCCGGCCAGCTGATGATCGCGACCGGAATCATCCAGTGCTTGCGGGGCGAACAACCCGTCAAATGACGGGTTGTTCTGGGGGCATCCGCGGAGAGCAGCCCGTCAGGTGACAGGCGCTTCTACCGCTTCCTCGCCAGCTTCTTCCTCGCCCGTATCGTCGATCAGCGCCGCGCCGACGATGTGTTCGTCCTTGGCGACATCGAAGATGCGCACGCCCGAGGACCCTCGGCCCGAGATCGAGAAGCCCTTGTGCTCCTCGAACCCGCCGGGGGTCAGGTGGCGGAAATCGATCCCGAGGCGGATCAGCTTGGCCTGATCGGTCACCAGCATCAGCTGCGAGCCGTGCTTGACCGGGAAGCTGGCGACCACCGGTCCGTTGCGCTCCGGGTTGCTCTCGGGCGTGCCGATATTGGTGATCCCCTGTCCGCCGCGCGCGGTGGTGCGGTATTCGTAGGCCGAGGAAATCTTGCCGTAGCCATTGGCGGTGATGGTGAGAATGAATTCCTCAGCCTCCTCCATCGCAGCCGCTTGGTCTGCGGGCAGAGTGGAGACAGCGTCGTTGTTCTTCCAAACTGCCGCGCGCAAGTAAGCCTCGCGCGTTTCCATGTCGGCGGTGAGCGGATCGACCACCGCCATCGAGACGACCTTGCCGCCCTTCTTGAGGCTCATCCCGCGCACCCCGATGCCGGTGCGGCTCTTGGTCTCGCGCGCGTCGGTGGCGGAGAAGCGGACCGCCTTGCCGGCATCGCTGGCAAGGAAGATCTCCTGCTCTTCGGTGAGCAGCTGCACGCCAATCAAGCGGTCGCCCGAGCCTTCGACGAAGCCCATCGCGTACTTGCCCGCAGTCGGGATATTCGCAAACGCGTCCATCGAGTTGCGGCGGACCATGCCCTGTTCGGTGGCGAAGACGATGTTGAGATTGGCCCAGGTCGCCTCGTCCTCGGGCAGGGGGAGGACGTTGGTCACGCGCTCCTCGTCGCCCAGCGGCAAGAGGTTGACCATCGGGCGGCCCTTGGTCTGCGGCCCGCCTTCGGGAAGCTTCCACACCTTCATGCGGTAGACGCGCCCGGTGTTGGTGAAGAACAGGACCGGGTTGTGCGTCGAGGTGACGAACAGCTCGACCACCGCATCCTCGTCCTTCGTCGCCATGCCGGAGCGGCCCTTGCCGCCGCGGGCCTGGGCGCGGAAGGCATCCAAAGGCGTTCGCTTGATGTAGCCGCCGTGGGTGACGGTGACGACCATCTCCTCGCGCTCGATCAGGTCTTCGTCTTCGAGGCCATCCCATGCGGGCGCGATTTCGGATAGGCGCGGAGTGGCGTAGGTGGCGCGGATTTCTTCGAGCTCGCCGCGCATCACGCCGTAGAGCTTCACGCGGTCGGCGAGGATCGAGAGGAATTCCTCGATCGAGAGCGCCAATTCCTTCAGCTCGTCGCCAATCTCGTCCCGGCCCAGCGCGGTAAGGCGGTGGAGGCGCAGCTCGAGGATCGCCTTCACCTGCCGTTCCGAGAGGCGATAGGTGCCGCCGTCCTGCTCGGCATCGGGTTCGATCGCTTCGACAAGGCGGATATACTGCGCAATGTCACCGATCGGCCATTCCTTGGCGAGGAGCTTGGCGCGCGCTTCGGCCGGATTGCGTGCCGAGCGGATCATCGCCACCACCTCGTCGAGGTTCGAGACCGCGACCACGAGGCCAAGCAACAAGTGCGCGCGTTCACGGGCCTTGGCGAGTTCGAACTTGGTGCGGCGGGTGATGACCTCTTCGCGGAAGGCGATGAAGCTCTGCACGATGTCGCGCAGGGTCAGCGTCTCGGGGCGCCCGCCGCGGATCGCCAGCATGTTGGCCGGGAAGCTCGACTGCGCCGGGGTGTGCCGCCAGATCTGGTTGAGCACCACCTCGGGCGTGGCATCGCGCTTCAGGTCGATCACCACGCGAACGCCCTCGCGCGAGCTTTCGTCGCGGATGTCGCTTATGCCCTCGATGCGCTTTTCCTTGGCCGCCTCGGCGATCTTCTCGACGAGGTTGGACTTGCCGACCTGGTAAGGGATCGAGGTGAAGACGATGCTCTCGCGGCCCTCGCTCTTGGCGCCGCGGGTGCTTTCGATCTCGTGGCGGCAGCGCATCAGGACCGAGCCGCGCCCGGTGGTGTAGGCCATCCGCGCGCCGTGGGTGCCGAGGATCAGCGGGGCGGTGGGGAAATCGGGGCCGGGAATGAAGCGGATCAGCTCTTCCGAGGTGATCGCCGGGTTCTCGATGAAGGCAAGGCAGCCGTCGATCACTTCGCCAAGGTTGTGCGGCGGCACGTTGGTCGCCATGCCGACCGCAATCCCGCCCGCGCCGTTGACCAGCAGGTTGGGAAAGCGGGCCGGCAGCACCGTCGGCTCGCGCCGACTGCCGTCGTAGTTTTCGGTGAAGTCGACCGTGTCCTTGTCGAGATCGTCGAGCAGCGAGTTCGCCACCCGCGCCAACCGCGCTTCGGTGTAACGCATCGAGGCCGGCGGATCGGGATCCATCGAGCCGAAATTGCCCTGACCATCGATCAGCGGCACGCGCATCGACCAGTCCTGCGTCATGCGCGCGAGGGCATCGTAGATCGCAGAGTCGCCGTGGGGGTGGTAGTTGCCCATCACGTCGCCGACGATCTTTGCGCTCTTGCGATAGGGCCGCCCGGCAACGAAGCCACCTTCCTGGCTGGCGAACAGAATGCGGCGGTGCACCGGCTTCAAGCCATCGCGCACATCGGGCAGCGCACGGCTGACGATCACGCTCATCGCATAGTCGAGATAGCTCGACTTCATCTCGTCGACGATGTCGATGCGATCAAAGCCGCCCATCGGGCTGGCGGGGGAATCGATGATGTCGCTGTCGTCGCTCAAGGTTGGGGCCGTTTCTGTGTGTGTTCGGGTGCCGGATCCGGCGGGCCGGGCCATAACAGGGCCGGCGGGTTCCCTCTATTTAGGCACATGCCGGGGGTTTCGCCACCATAGCGCCGGAACAAGCCAAGAACCCGGCTCTTTTTTCCACACTTGCACGCCGGTGCGCGGGGCAGGGCGCGCCGCGGCATTCAAAGCCCGTTCAGCCCGCAGCACCTAGCGGGAATTGCAAATCCCGCGCGAGCCGTTCAAAGGCTGGCACGGAAGTTCGCCGCAGTCCCGGCCATCCCATTCCGGCAGGGCCTGCGCTTCTTGTGGAGGATGCAGTGACCAATATGTCTTCGCCCCGTCGCCCGGCCCGGATCGCGCGCCAGTTCGCGCTTGCCGTGGCTCTTGCCGCCGGCACCGCCGTTCTCGCCGTTCCGGGGTTCACCGATGCGGCCTATGCGCAAAAGAAGAAGAAGGGCGAGGAAGCCGCGGCAGAAGCCGCCAAGCCTGTCTACACGCCCGCCTTCGTGAAGGCCTATCAGGCGCTCGACGCCAAGATTAGAGCGCCCGGCGCCGCCATTGCCGCGCTGAAGCCGGAAATCGATGCACTTATTCCGCTGGCCGCGACGCCTGACGACAAGCTGGCGCTGGGCGGCATGCAGTTCAATGCCGGTATCACCAGCAAGGATGTGCCGCTCCAGCTCTTGGGCACCGAAACGATGCTCGGGAGCGGCAAGACCAAGCCCGAGGACACGGGGCGCTACAACGTTGTCGCCTTCCAGCTCGCCAGCGAGCTCCAGCAATACGAAAAGGCGCGGGGCTATCTCCAGAAGGCGATCGATCTCGGCTACAGCGCGCCCAACGTCACCATTGCCGACCTACAGATGAATATGGCCGAGCTGTTCTTCGCCGAAGAGCGCAACGTGGAAGGCCTCAAGGTTCTGAGCGACGCCATCGCCGCGAAGAAGGCCGCCGGTCAGCCGGTTGATGCCAAGCTCTACCGCCGCGGGGTAACGGTCGCTTACAAGAACGAAATCGTTCCGCAGATCTATGAGTTCGTCGAGGGCTGGGTTGCCGATTACCCTACGCCTGAGAACTGGCGCGATGCGGTCAACCTGACCCGCAACCTCAACGAGTTCGAAGGGCCGGTGCTCCTCGATCTGCTGCGGCTCGGCAAGAAGGTCGGGACGCTCAAGGAAAAGAACGATTACATCTTCTACGTCGAGGCTGCCGATACCCGTCGCCTGCCGCAGGAAGTCATTTCGGTGATCGACAATGCCTATGTCTCGGGCGCGATCCCCAAGGGCAGCGACAGCTGGATCGAAGAGCAGTACAAGACCGCTAGCGGCCTGGTCGGAGCGGACAAGGCTGCGCTTCCCGCGCTCGAGCGCGATGCCAGTGCGGCGACTGCCAAGCTGCGCACCATCATGGCCGCGGGCGACACCTTCCTGAGCTATGGCGAATATGCCAAGGCTATGGGCTTCTACGAGAAGAGCCTCACGCTGCCCGATGTGGACCGTGACACCTCGCTCACCCGTCTCGGCATCGCGCAGATCGGCGCGGGCAATTTCGAGGCGGCGCGGGCGACCCTCGCGCAGGTGTCGGGCTTGCGCGCACCGATCGCGCGGCTGTGGACCGCCTATGCCGAGCAGCAGGCCAAGCCCGCTGCAACGGGCGCGGCGACCGGCAGCTGATTTTCGCAGATCAGATTTGAACATCGCAAGAGCGCCGGGCGGACCACCGCTCCGGCGCTCTTTCCTTGTCAGGCCTAGCGCAGCCGCTTCACGTAAAGCTGGCTCTCGCGCCGCTCGACCTTGAAGTTGTCGAGCGAGGCGAACAGGTCTGACAACCGCTTGAAGCCGTAGTTGCGCACATCGAAGCTCGATCGGTTGCCGGCGATCTGCCCGACCTGCTGGAGCAGCGCATAGCCTTCGTCATCGCGCTTGGCTTCGCGGTAGGCGGCAAGGATCAACTCCTGCAGATCGTCCACGGCGTGGGTTTTCTGCGGCGGGGTCGCAGCCGCTTCGTCGCGGGTGCTGGCGATCAGCTCGTCGATATAGAGAAACCGCGTGCACACCGCCTGGAAGGCCTCGGGCGTCTTCTTCTCGCCGAAGCCGTAGACGAGGATGCCGTCCTGCCTGAGGCGTGTGACGAGCGGGGTGAAATCGCTGTCCGAGGTCATGATCCCGAACCCGTCGACCTTGCCCTGGTAGAGCAGATCGATGGCATCGATCGTCATCGCCATGTCGGTCGCGTTCTTACCCTTGGATATGTCGAACTGCTGCTGCGGGCGGATGCCGAACTTGTTGGTGATCTTGTCCCATTTCGCCAGATTGTCCTTGGCAAAATTGCCATAGGCGCGACGGATGTTGACCTGACCGAGTTCGGCCATGACGGTCAGCACCGGATCGATCGCCTGCGGGGTGGTGTTGTCCGCGTCGATCAGGAGGGCGATGTTTCTCAAGGTGGTGTCTGACATTGCGCCGCTATGCAGCCGCAGCGCATTCTTCGCAAGAATGCCAGGCTCCCCCCTGCTTGCGGGACGTGCCATGCGCGACTAAATGGCGCTGATGAACGATCTCTCCAGCCCGCCGCAGCCGAGCCCTCCCGCAGACCGGCCCGCCCGCCAGCGCAAGCCCGATTGGATCCGCGTGCGCGCGCCGGTGAGCGAGGGTTACAACGAGACGCGCCGGTTGATGCGCGAGCTCAATCTCCACACCGTGTGCGAGGAAGCCGCCTGCCCCAATATCGGCGAGTGCTGGACGAAGAAACACGCGACTGTGATGATCCTCGGCGATGTGTGCACGCGGGCCTGCGCCTTCTGCAACGTCAAGACCGGGATGCCCAAGGCGGTCGATCCGTTCGAGCCTGAGAACACCGCTATCGCCGCGGCCAAGATGGGGCTCGAGCACATCGTCATCACCAGCGTCGACCGTGACGATCTTCCCGATGGCGGCGCCTCGCAATTCGTCAAGGTGATCGAGGCGCTCCGACGCACTACGCCGAACACCACCATCGAAATCCTCACCCCCGATTTCCGCGGCAAGATGCGCCGCGCGGTCGAGATGATCTGCGAGGCGGGGCCGGACGTCTACAACCACAATCTCGAAACCGTCCCGCGGCTCTATCCAACGATCCGCCCGGGCGCGCGCTACTACGCCTCGCTGCGGCTGCTCGAAGAGGTGAAGTCGCACAACCCGCTGATCTTCACCAAGTCGGGGATCATGCTGGGCCTCGGCGAACAGCGCCTCGAAGTGCACCAAGTGATGGACGACATGCGCTCGGCCGAGGTCGATTTCATCACCATGGGGCAATATCTCCAGCCCACGCCCAAGCACGCGGCGGTGGAGGAGTTCGTCACCCCCAAGGCATTTGCGGCTTACGGCGCGATTGCGCGGGCCAAGGGCTTCCTGCAGGTCGCCTCCTCGCCGCTCACCCGGTCGAGCTACCACGCCGGCGATGATTTTGCGAAGATGCGCGCCGCGCGTGAGGAAAAGCTCGCGCGGGGTGGAGCCAAGGTTCAGCTCTAGTGCCCGGCATCCGCGAAACCCGCCGCATGCCCTACAGCGCGCAGCAGATGTTCGATCTGGTGGCGGACGTTGCCCGCTACCCCGAATTCCTGCCCTGGGTGATCGCCACCCGCGTGCGCTCGGACAGCGAGACCGAGATGGTCGCGGACATGGTGGTGGGATTCAAGGCGATCCGCGAAAGCTTCACCAGCCGCGTCACCAAGACCCGCCCGCAGGAGATCGACGTCCACTATGTCGACGGGCCTTTGAGCGACCTCGACAACGTCTGGACGTTCCGGGCGGTGGACGACCACACCTGCGAGATCGATTTCCTCGTCGACTTCACCTTCAAGAACCGCTTGTTCGAGCGGATCGCGGGGCAGTATTTCGACAAGGCCTTCCGCAAGATGGTCGAGGCCTTCGAGAAGCGCGCGGCGGTGCTCTACGGCAGCAGCAGTTCGAGCGCGCAGAGCGTCGCCTGACGGCGGATCTCGGCGCGGCCGCCGGGGCCATCGCCGCCCTCGAAGAACTTCAGCTCGCCTTCGGGCTCGCCGGTTTCACCGCGGACCACGCGGGCGAAGACCACCGTGCCGACCGGCTTCTGGGGCGAGCCGCCGCCGGGTCCTGCCACGCCGCTGATCGATACCGCCACGTCGGCTTTCGACCGGTCGAGCGCGCCCTTGGCCATCGCCCATGCGCAGGCGATCGAGACCGCACCGAAGGTCTCGATGATATCGCGCGAGACGCCGAGCATCTCCATCTTGGCCTCGTTCGAATAGGTCACGAAGCCGCGATCGAGCACCGCTGACGAGCCCGCAATCTCGGTGATCGCGCCCGCCACAAGGCCGCCGGTGCAGCTTTCAGCGGTCGCGACCTTGCGGCCCGCGGCCGCGTTCTCGGCAACCACCCGGGCGGCGAGCGCAGCGATGTCATCGGGGAGGAGCGAAAAGGGCGCGAGCGTCATGAGGGGCGGCCTACTTCTTCTTTGCAGCGGCGCCGCACACCGGCGGGTTCTTGAGATCGGCAAGCTCGACAATGAAGGCGATCAGCCCGCCGAGGTTGTCGCTCGGCAGCGGGCTCAGGAGCTCAACGCCGCGTTCGATCTTGCCGCAGCTGTCGGGCTTGATCTCGCCAGCGATCATCTGTCCGACCAGCGCTTCGACGAAAGGCCGCAGCGCTTCTTCGGGCAGAGCGGAGATGGTCGCAGCCATGTCGGCGCTCTTTCCGCCCTTGGCCGCGTCTTCGTCCATGAAGGTCTTGAGGAAGCGGAAGGCGCCCGGCCAGGCCTTGTCCTGCCCTTCGCGGAACGGCGCGATATAGGCGTCGCCTTCGCGTGCCATGAAGCCGTTGGCCGCGAAGCGGTTCCCGCAAGCGGTGCGGGCGGCGTCATAGGCGACGGGCATGACGTAGACCATCGCGTCGGCAAGGTCGGCAGGCTGGACGCAAGGCTGCTGCTGCGCTTGTGCGGCGGTGGCCGAAGCGAGCGCGGTGAAGGCGAGGGCGGGGGCGATGATGCGACGGGTCATGGCAGGTCTCCTTAAGCGGCGCGGGTGATGAGGACGATGGCCTGTGCAGCGATACCCTCGCCGCGGCCAGTGAAGCCGAGTTTCTCGGTGGTGGTGGCCTTGATGCTGACCGCGCCCTCATCGAGGCCCATCAGGCGGGCGACTTCGGTGCGCATCGCGGGGCGGTGGGGGCCGATCTTGGGCGCCTCGCAGATCAGCGTGAGATCGACGTTGGCGATGGCATATCCGGCTTGGCGGGCAAGGCCGACGGCATGTTCGAGAAACCGCCCCGAGCGCGCGCCGCGCCATTGCGGGTCGCTGGGCGGGAAGTGGGTGCCGATATCCCCCTCGCCGACCGCGCCGAGCACCGCGTCGGTGATCGCGTGCAGCGCGACGTCGGCGTCGGAGTGGCCCGCGAGACCCTTGTCATGCGGGATCAGCACGCCGCCCAGCCACAGTTCCTCGCCCGCCTCGAGACGATGGACGTCGAAGCCCTGGCCGATGCGGAAGGCGGGGGCTTGGGTCTGGTCCATGAGGTCCTCGGCAAAGGTGATCTTCTTGAGGCGCTCGTCACCGTCGACCAGCGCCACCGCGCCGCCCGCCGCCATCAGCACCTGCGCATCGTCGCCCGCGTCGGGGGCGCCCTGCCAGTCGCGGTGGGCGGCGAGGATGTCGGCGTAGCGGAAGGCCTGCGGGGTCTGGACGCGGCGCAGGCTCTCGCGCTGCGCTGCGCCGGTCATCACTGCGCCTTCACCCGCCACCGCGAGGCTATCGACTACGCGGAGGACGGGGATGGCACCGGGGTGCTCCTCAAGCGCCGCCAGCAGCCGAGCGATCACGTCGACCGGCAGGTCGGGGCGGGCGGCATCGTGGATCAGCACGCGAGCGGGCGCCTCATCGGCCAACGCTTCGAGCCCCGCGCGCACCGACTCCTGCCGCGTCGCGCCGCCATGGACGAAGCGCACGCTGTCCACCCCCGCCAGCGCTGCTCTTGCGTCAGCTTCGGTGTCGGGGCTTACCACCGCTATGATCATATCCGCACCCGCGAGTGCGAGTGTGTCGATAGACCAGCGGAGTATGGGTTTCCCGCGTAATATCCTGAATTGTTTTGGTATTTCCCCTCCAACGCGCAATCCTTTGCCGGCCGCGACCACGATCGCGGAAAAGGGGGGGAGGGGGGAGGAACCGGCCATCGGTGCCATCGCTTAGGCACTGGACGGGCTTTCGGCAATCCACTATGCGCTGCCCATATTTTAGGCATTGCCCCCGACATGACCACGCTCCCCCCTCCACCGGCAATGAAGCCGATTGCCATCGGCCCGGTCACGGTCGCCGAGCCGGTCGTGCTCGCGCCGATGACCGGTGTCACCGACATGCCGTTCCGCACGCTGGTGCGCCGCTATGGCTCGGGCCTCAACGTCACCGAGATGGTGGCGAGCGAGGCGGCGATCCGCGAGACGCGCGTCAGCACGCAGAAGACCGCGTGGGACCGGATCGAGGAGCCGGTCTCGATGCAGCTGGTCGGCTGCGATCCTGCCTCCATGGCCGAGGCCGCGAAGATCCAGGAAGGCAACGGCGCGGCGATTATCGACATCAATTTCGGCTGCCCGGTGCGCAAGGTCGTCGGCCAGTTTGCGGGCTCGGCGCTGATGCGCGAGGTGCCGCTCGCGGTCCGGCTGATGGAGGCTACCGTCAAGGCAGTGAAGGTCCCCGTGACCGTCAAGATGCGCATGGGCTGGGATCACCAGAGCCTCAACGCGCCCGAGCTTTCGCGCATCGCTGAGGATTTGGGCGTCCAGATGATCACCGTCCACGGTCGGACGCGCAACCAGATGTACAAGGGGAGCGCCGACTGGGCCTTCATCCGCAAGGTCAAGGAAGCGGTCAGCATCCCCGTCATCGTCAACGGCGATATCTGCACCATCGAGGACGCGTCGAAGGCGCTCGAACAATCGGGAGCAGATGGCCTGATGATCGGGCGCGGCGCCTATGGCAAGCCATGGCTGCTCGGCCAGGTCATGCACTGGTGGCGCACCGGCGAGGCGCGCGCGACGCCCGGGATCGACGAGCAATATGCGGTGGTCGTGGAACACTATAACCGGATGCTCGATCACTACGGGCGCGATACCGGGGTGAAGATGGCGAGGAAGCACCTCGGGTGGTACACCAAGGGGCTGCATGGTTCGGCCGAGTTCCGCAATCAGGTCAATTTCATCGACAGCGCCGATCAGGTGCTTGGCGAGATCGAGCGCTTCTACACCCCCTTCCTGATGCAGCAGGCTGCCTGAGCGTGGCGAGCATTCCGGCTGAACCGCAAGGCGCGCCCCGCCCCGATGCCCGCGCGCAGCTGTCCGGCCTGATCTTCGCGGTGGTTCTGATCGATGGCGAAGGGGTCATCGCCGAGGTCAATCACGCCGCCGAGGACCTGCTCGGCACCAGTGCGGTGCGGCTTGTCGGCACGCGGCTCGCCGATCGCATCGGTCCGCTCGATCCCCGGGTCGAAGCGCGGCTTACCGCGAGTGACGAGGCGCTGGTCGCGCGCGATCTGGCGATCCGGGTGGCTACGCAGGAAGTGCGCATCAACCTCACCGCCTCGCCGCTTGGCGGCTTTCCGGGCTGGCGGGTGGTGACGCTCTCGCAGATCGGCCACGATGATGCGGCAAATCCGGCAAACGGTGATGCAATGCTCGGCGCGCCCGCGGTGCTCGCGCACGAGATCAAGAACCCGCTCGCCGCGATCCGTGGGGCAGGGCAGCTTGCGGCGCGCAAGCTGCCGCATGCCGACAAGAAGCTCGCCAAGATGATCACCGACGAGGTCGACCGCATCGCCCGCCTGATCGACCGGATGCAGCAGCTCGGCAGCACCCGCACCGCCTCGGTCGATCCCTGCAACCCGCATGAGGCGATCCGCGCTGCGGTTGCCACGATGCGCGCCGCCGGGAGCACGCTGGGCGAAGTCGAGATCCGCGAGGAATTCGATCCCTCGCTCCCCCCGGTCCTCGCCAACCGCGATGCGCTCGAACAGGTGCTGATCAACCTCGTTTCCAATGCGCGCGACGCGGCGCTGGCGGCAGGCGGCAAGCAGGGCCTGATCATCGTCCAGACCCGCTTCGTCAGCGGCCTTGCCTTCAGCGCGATCCGCAATGGCCGTGCGGTGCCGCTGCCGATCGAGATCACTGTCTCGGACAATGGCCGCGGGATCGACCCCAGCTTGCGCGACCATGTGTTCGAGCCCTTCGTCTCCTCTAAGCCTTCGGGGCAGGGGCTGGGCCTCTCGCTGGTCCGCAAGCTGGTGCGCGACATGAACGGCAATGTCAGCCACGACCGCGACACACGCGCCGGGCTCACCAATTTCCGCCTGCATCTGCCGCAGGCCCCGGACGCCGCCTGATGCCAAACGCGCACGATCCGATCCTGCTGGTCGAGGACGACATCGCGATCGCCACGGTGATCATAGCCGCGCTTGAGGACGAGGGCTTCGCCATCGCCCATTGCACCGGCATCGCCGCGCGCGACAAGCTGCTCAGCGCCCGGCGATTCGCGGTGATGCTGACCGACGTGATCCTTGAAGATGGCGATGGCCTCGCGAGCCTGTCGGCGGTGCGCGAGCGCGCGCCCGAAATGCCGGTGATCGTGCTCTCGGCGCAGAACACGCTCGATACCGCGGTGCGCGCGAGCGAGAGCGACGCCTTCGAATATTTCCCTAAGCCCTTCGACCTTGACGAGCTAGTCCATGCCGTCCGGCAGGCGGCGGGCGCACGCTCGCCCTCGGCCGATGACACCAGCGTGGCGATCCCGGGCGAGGGCGAGAAGATGCCGCTCGTCGGCCGCAGCCCAGCGATGCAGGGCGTCTACCGGATGATCACGCGGGTGCTGCGCAATGATCTGACCGTGCTGGTGACCGGCGAAAGCGGCACCGGCAAGGAGCTCGTGGCCGAGGCGATCCACGAGCTCGGCAACCGCCGCACCGGGCCTTTCGTCGCGGTCAACACCGCCGCGATCCCCGCCGACCTCGTCGAAAGCGAACTGTTCGGCCACGAAAAGGGCGCCTTCACCGGTGCCATCGCGCAGGCGATCGGCAAATTCGAACAGGCCAATGGCGGCACGCTGTTCCTCGACGAGATAGGCGACATGCCCGCCGAGGCACAGACCCGGCTGCTGCGCGCGCTGCAATCGGGGCGCATCCGGCGCGTCGGCGGGCGGCAGGAGATCGCGGTCAATGTCCGCATCATCGCCGCCACCAACCGCGATCTCACCCCTATGATTGCCGCGGGCACCTTCCGCGAGGACCTGTTCTACCGGCTCAATGTGGTGCCGATCGTGCTGCCTCCCTTGCGCGAGCGGCGCGAGGACATTGCCGCGCTCGCCCAGCACTTTCTGGTGCTCGCCGCGGAAGACGGACTGCCGCGCCGCGTCCTGACGCAAGAGGCAATCGAGCGGCTCGAGGCGCGCAATTGGCGCGGCAATGTGCGCGAGCTGCGCAATGTCGTCTATCGCCTTGCGCTGATGGCGCGCGAGGAGCGGATCGATTCCGACGCGGTCACGGATATCATCGGCCCCGAGATTTCGCCCGCCAGCGTGCCGCAGGATACCGGGCAGGGCGGGTTCGGTGCAGCGCTCGCCGGATGGCTGACGGCCGAGAGCCCGCCGCCGGGCGCGGTCTATCACCGGGCGCTGGCCGCCTTCGAAAAGCCGCTGATTGAGTATGCGCTGGGCCGCACCGGAGGCAACCAACTGCGTGCCGCGCAGCTGCTCGGCATCAACCGCAACACTCTGCGCAAGCGGATCGGTGAGCTGGGGCTCGAGCCTGAGCGCTTCTCGCCCTCCTGATCGGCGCGCTTGAGGCACGAAATATCGCACAACCGCGGCTTTCCGCGCGTTGCGCCTTGCAAATCTGCCACACCATTGTTGTAAAGCAGCAACGATGGCGGAAACCTCACCCCGAACAACGCGCCCCGCTCTGCGCCAGCCCCCGCGCTGGTGGCGGAGGGCCATGCTCGCAGCGCGGCGGGCCAATGTCTTCGCCTGGCTCGAGGGGGCTGCGATCATCGCGCTGGGAGCCGCGATTGTCGCCACTTGGTCGACCTACGGACGCTCGGGCGCGGCTGACGATCTGCTGCCGACCATGCAGTCTTCGGTGCTGCTGATGGCAACGCTGGTGCCGGCGATGGCGCTGCTGGTGCTGATCGGCCGCCGCCTCGCGCTGCGCCGCGCGGCGGGGAGCACCGCGCGGCTGCACGTGCGGCTCGTGTTCTTCTTCTCGATGGTCGCCGCGCTGCCGACATTGCTGGTGGCAGGGTTCGCCGCCTTCCTGTTCCAGACCGGGGTCGACTTCTGGTTCTCCGACGAATCGCGCGGGCTGATGGAGAACGCCAACGCGCTCGCGCAGAATTACTACGACGCCAACCAGCGTGACGTCGAACAGAACTCCGTCACCATGGCGACCGACATGCGCGACACGCTGGCGCGGGTGCCGATCACCGATCCCGACTTCCCCGATTTCTATGCCTATCAGGCCCAGGCCCGCGAGATTTCCGAGAGCGCGATCCTCCAGCGGATGAAGGACGGATCCTTCCGCACGGCGGCCGCGCTCAACCTGACGCAGGCGGGCAGCCCGCTCGCCTTCAGCCGCGCCGCGCTCCCCCGATTGGATCGCGGCGAGCTGGCGGTGGTGGTCGGCAGCCCCGAGCGGATCGAGGCACTGGTCCCGATCGACGCGCAGACCGGCGTCTACCTCTACAATGCGCGCACCACCGAGGAGACGATGTTCAACTCGTGGTCCAAGGCGCAGTCGATTGTCACCGCCTATGACCGGCTGACCGGAAGCGCGCGCGCGCTCCAGCTGCGCTTCAACATCGCGCTGGTCGCGGTGAGCCTGCTGCTGGTGGGCCTAGCGATCTGGTTCGCGCTGCGCTTTGCCGACCGGCAGGTCGAGCCGCTCACCAACCTCGTCGGCGCGGCGCGCAAGGTGGGGCAGGGGAACTTCGCGCTCCGGCTCGAGGGGCGCACCGGGGCGGACGAGATCGGACTGCTCAACCGCGCCTTCAACCGCATGACCGCGCAGCTCGAAAAGCAGACGCAGGCCCTCGTCAGCGCCAACCGCCAGATCGACGACCGCCGCGCCTTTACCGAAGCCGTGCTTGAATCCGTCACCGCCGGCGTCGTCTCGGTCGATGCCGCCGCGCGGGTGACGCTGATGAACTCCTCGGCGCAGGCCATGCTCGCGCATGACGGACTGCCCGAGGATCTACTCGGCCAATCGCTCGACACGCTCGCTCCCGAACTCGCCCGCGTCGTGGCCGA
>JAIYEK010000039.1 GCA_027487015.1 Erythrobacteraceae bacterium
CCGCCGCGATCTGGTCGCGCAGCTTGAGATAGACCGGCCTGTTCGAACTGGGGCGGTTGGGGTTCATAGGTGCCTCAGTGCCATAATACAGCCATGCGGTCAATTTGTTTAGGCCACCTACCGGTGGCGCAGACCCCCCGCCCCGCCTCCCCACCCGGCCACCAATAGTACCACTATGTTATGGTGGCCGGGTGGGGAGGCGGGGCGGGGGGTCTGCATCGCGCGCCAGCGCGACGTATTCAGACAGGGTCAATTGCACCCTTCACACAAGTGAAACACGCGCTAGGGTGCGCGCCCATGGGACCGCGCTCGCGAGAGGGGCGCACTTCAGGGATTCAAATATTCATGGCCACGCTTGAGCTTCCGCACGGGGACAGCGCCGGGACTTTCCTCGGTCACCCCAAGGGTCTGTTTGTCCTGTTCTTCGCCGAGATGTGGGAGCGCTTCTCCTACTACGGCATGCGGGCGCTGCTGATTTTCTACCTCACCAAGCACTGGCTGTTCGACGACGCGCAGGCAGGCGTCATCTACGGCGCCTATACCGCGCTCGTTTACATCACCCCGGTGCTGGGCGGCTATCTCGCCGACAAGTATCTCGGCCAGCGTAAGGCCGTGACCTATGGCGCGGTGCTGCTGACCTTCGGCCACTTCCTGATGGGCTTCGAGGGCAATGGCGGGCAGGACGCGGCGAGCCTCAACATCTTCTGGCTGGCGCTGGCCTTCATCATCGTCGGTTCGGGCTTCCTCAAGGCGAACATCTCGGTGATCGTCGGCCAGCTTTACCCGCGCACCGATGTGCGGCGCGACGGGGCCTATACGATCTTCTACATGGGGATTAACCTCGGCGCCTTCCTCGGTTCGCTGCTGTGCGGTTATCTGGGCGAGACCTATGGCTGGTCCTACGGCTTCGGCGCGGCGGGCTTCGGGATGCTGCTCGGCCTCATCGTCTTCACCGTGTTCAAGCCGCTGCTGCTCGGCCGCGGCGAGCCGCCGATCGCGCTGACCAAGGGGCTCGAGTGGGGCCTCTACGCCATCGGTGTCGTTGCTGTCGGCGTGTGCTGGTGGATGGTGCAGAACCAGTCGGTTGTGGGCGCGCTGCTCGGCCTCGCGGGCGGGGTGCTGGTCGCCTATGTGCTGTTCACCGCGGTGGTGAAGCTCCCTGCTGAGGACCGCGACCGGATCTTCGCCGCGATGTTCCTGATCATCGGCTCGATCCTGTTCTGGGCGCTGTTCGAACAGGCGGGTTCCAGCCTAAACCTCTACACCGATCGCCATGTTGATCGCGTGTTCCTTGGCATAGAGTGGCCCGCCTCGACCTTCCAGTCGATCAACGCCTTCTACATCGTCGCACTCGCCCCGCTGTTCGCGGCAGCTTGGACGTGGCTCGGCAATAAGGGGCTGGAGCCGTCGGCACCGGCCAAGTTCGGCCTGGCGCTGATCCAACTGGGTGCGGGCTTCCTCGTGCTGGTCGCAGGCGCAGCCAATGGCGTGGCGACCCCGGTGCTGTTCATCTTCCTCATCTACCTCCTCCACACCACCGGCGAGCTGTGTCTGAGCCCGGTCGGCCTTTCGGCGATGAACCGTCTGGCTCCGGCGCACATGGCCTCGCTGATCATGGGCACCTGGTTCTTCGCCTCGGCCACCGGTAACTTTGCCGCCGGCCTGATCGCGGCGGCGACGGGTTCGGAGAAGGCCTCGGGCGAGGGCGCGGGGCAGCAGGTGGTGCTCGACGTCTACTCGCAGATCGGCTGGATCGCGGTCGCCGTCGGCGCAGGGGTGCTGCTGGTCAGCCCGCTGATCAAGAAGCTGATGCACCTCGACAGCCTCAAGGACGACAGCTCGCAGGCCCAGATCGAAGACGTCTTCGGCGACGCCCCGCCCACCGCCCGTCCGGCCGAGTAACATCCGCCGGACACAAAATTCGTCCAACACCATGGACAAACCTCGCGTTTTCCGTTCCAACACCCTTGGAGCGGAAATACGCGAGGTTTGAATGTTTGCAGACACGAAGTGGCGCGCCCGGGCAGGCGCGCTGGCTACCCTCGCGAGCGCGATTGCGCTGATCGCGGGCGCTACCGTCGCTGACGCCAAGGAGCGCGACAAGAAGAAGGGCAAGGACGAGGAGGTCGCCGAGGCCCCCGCCTTGGCTGCGATCAAGGCCGACGATCCGGTCTACCCCTCGACCTACAAGCCCTACCCCGGCGTCGCCACCGCGATCCGCGGCGCCACCGTCTATGACGGGCGCGGCAAGACAATCGAGAACGGCGTCGTCTTCATGAGCGGCGGCAAGATCACCGCCGTGGGCGGCCCCGACACGCCGATCCCCGCCGACATCACGGTGCTCGACGGCAAGGGCAAGTTCGTCACCCCCGGGATCATCGACATCCACTCGCACCTCGGCGACTATCCCTCGCCGCAGGTCGATGCCCATTCGGACGGCAACGAGGCGACCAGCCCGACCACGCCCGAGGTGTGGGCTGAGCACTCGGTCTGGCCGCAGGACCCGGGCTTCGGCCGCGCGCTGGCGAACGGCGGGATCACGAGCTTGCAGATCCTCCCCGGCTCGGCCAACCTGATGGGCGGGCGCTCGGTGACGCTTAAGAACGTGCCTGCGCGCACGATGCAGGGGATGAAGTTCCCCGGCGCGCCCTATTCGATGAAAATGGCCTGCGGGGAGAACCCCAAGCGGGTCTACGGTTCCAAGGGGCGGATGCCTTCGACCCGGATGGGCAACCTTGCGGTCAACCGCGAGACGTGGCTCGCCGCGATCGATTATGCCAATGACCCCAAGGCCAAGCGTGACCTCGCCAAGGAGACGCTGGTCGGCGTGCTCAAGGGCGAGATCCTGATCCAGAACCACTGCTACCGCGCCGACGAGATGGCGCTAGTGCTCGATATGGCCAAGGAGATGGGCTACAAGGTCACCGCCTTCCACCACGCGGTCGAGGCCTACAAGATCGCCGATCTGCTGCGCGAGAACGACGTGTGCAGCGCGATCTGGGCCGATTGGTACGGCTTCAAGATGGAAAGCTATGACGGCATTCTGGAAAACGCCGCCTTCCTCCAGCGCGAGGGCGCCTGCGTGGTGATCCACTCGGACGATGCCAATGATATTCAGCGCTTGAACCAGGAAGCAGCCAAGGCGCAGGCCGCGGGGCAGCGGCTGGGGATCGACATTACCGATGCAACCGTGATCGGCTGGCTCACCTACAACCCCGCCAAGGCGATGGGGATCGAGCAACAGACCGGCAGCCTCGAGACCGGCAAGATGGCCGATGTGGTGCTGTGGAACGGCGATCCGCTCTCGGTCTATTCGCGGCCCGAGAAGGTGTGGGTCGATGGTGCGCTGATGTTCGATGCGCTCAATCCCAAGACGCGTCCGGTGAGCGATTTCGAGCTTGGCCAGCCCGGTGAAGGAGATGTGAAGTGAAGAAGCTCCTCTCCCTCGGCGCGGTCAGCGCGCTTGCTCTCGCCGCTGCGCCCGCCTTTGCGCAGGACGTCACCATCACCAACGCGCGCCTCGTCATCGGTGACGGCAGCGAGCCGATCGAGGGCGGCACCGTGGTCGTCGCGGCCGGCAAGGTCGTCTATGCCGGCCCCGCGAGCGGCGCACCGGCAGGCGGGACAAGCGTGGATGCCAAGGGCGCCTATGTCACCCCCGGCATTTTCGCGACGGTGACCACGCTCGGCCTCTCGGATGTCTCGGCGGTGAGCGAGACCGAAGATTCGCGCGCTGCCGCAACGCCTTTCAGCGCGTCGCTCGACGCGGCGACCGGCATCAACCCGGTCTCGCAGCATATCCTCGTCCACCGCGTTGCC
The DNA here is from genome assembly GCA_027487015.1 of Erythrobacteraceae bacterium. Taxonomy (GTDB): domain Bacteria; phylum Pseudomonadota; class Alphaproteobacteria; order Sphingomonadales; family Sphingomonadaceae; genus Erythrobacter. Next base: position 3,820 of record JAIYEK010000039.1, read on the forward strand.
GGGGTCACCCGTGCGGCGACCGCCCTGTCCCCCACCGGCTCGATCTTCGCAGGCCAGGGCGCGATCATCGACCTTGATGGCGATGCTAGCCCGATCGTGCAGGCGCGGGCGTTCCAGATGGTGGACCTCAGCGAGAACGGCGCGCGGCTCGGAGGCGGCAGCCGTCCGGCAGCGCATGCGCTGCTGCGCGCGGCCCTGCGCGAGGCGCAGGCGCTCACCGGCAAGCCCGGTCTGCCGCAGACGACCGAGATCACCAAGGACGATGAAGTTCTCCTCAGCCGCTTCGATGCCGAGGCGCTGGTGCCGGTGGTGACCGGCAAGCAGAAGCTCTACGTCAAGGCCGAACGTGCCTCCGACATCCGCGCCGCGCTGGCGCTGAAGGGCGAGTTCCCGGCGCTCGATCTGGTGCTGGTCGGGGCGAGCGAAGGCTGGCTGGTCGCTTCCGAGATCGCCGCTGCCAAGGTGCCGGTGATCGCCAATGGCCTCAACGATCTGCCCGATACCTTCGAGGAACTGGGCGCGACCCAGTCCAACGCCGGGCGGCTGGTCCGGGCCGGGGTCAAGGTCGCGATCAATGCCGCGAGCCTGCAGAACCCGCGCCGGTTGCAGCAGGCGGCGGGCAATCTCGTCGCGCTGAACCGGCTGCCGGGGGCGGCGGGGTTGAGCTGGGGGCAGGCCTTCGCCGCGATCAGCTCGATCCCGGCCGATATCAGCGGGATGGGCGGCAAGGCGGGCGTCTTGAAGCCCGGTGCGCTCGGCGATGTGGTGATCTGGACCGAGGACCCACTCGAGGCGGGCGCGGTGCCGACGCAGGTGTTCATCGGCGGGATCAAGCAGGACCTCACCAACCACCAGACCCGCCTGCGCGATCGCTACAAGGACCTCGACGAGAGCCAGCGGCCCGAGGCTTACGACTGGTGATGCAGATGATGTATGGCAGAACCGGCGCAGCGCTCGCCGCCGCGCTGCTGCTTGCCGGAATACCGGCGGCCGCGCAGGACCGCCCGGCCGATCCCAACGCGCAGAACCCCGCGTGGCACGCGCAGCAGCAGCTCTACCTCTTCGGCCTCAAGGCGGAGGACGGCTGGTATACCGCCGAGGGCGGGCTGCGCTGGCGCTGGCTGAAATATCTGGCGTCCGAGAAGAAGCCCAAGGTCTCCGACATCGTCACCGTCCATTATGAGGGCAAGCTGCTCGACGGGACGGTGTTCGACAGCTCCTATGCACGGGGGCAACCCGCCAAATTCCCGCTCGCGCGGTTGGTGCCCGGCTGGCAGATCGCCATCCCCCAGATGGGCGTGGGCGAGGTGATCGAGATCGCGATTCCGGCGGACCTCGCCTACGGACCGGTCGGGCGCGGGCCGATTCCGGGCAATGCAACGCTGGTGTTCAAGGTCGAACTGATCGCAATCGGCGGCTAGTCGATGCTTCGCGGCCAGGGCGCCGCGGTCTCGTCCTCGGCGTAAAGATAGACCGTGCTCCAGCGCGCGACCTCGGCATAGACCGGCACCAGCGCCTGTGCGCTCTCGGTGAGGCAGTACCGCGCGCGCTTGCCCTCGGGCGGATCGCGCACGATCAGCCCCGCTTCCTGCAGGATCACCAGCCGCGAGGTCAGCGCGGCGCGGTTGATCGCGAGCCCTTCGACGAAATCCTCGAAGCGCTCCACCCCCATGAAGGCATCGCGCAGGATCATCAGCACCCAGCGATCCCCGAGCACGCGGGCGGCGCGGGCGATGGGGCAGGGCGCGCGCGAGGCTGAATAGGTCTTCATCGTCTGGTTATCAGACTTGGCAAGGGGCAAGGCAAGCACCATAAAGTCTGTAAATCAGACTTAAGGAGCCTCTCCCATGCCCCCCGCCTTGTTCCCCACCCCCGAAGCTGCCCTTGAATATATGAAGAAAGTCGCGGTCGCGCGCTCGGGCTTTGCCAGCTGGCTCCATGTCGAGCCGCTCAAGGCGTGGGAGGGCGAGAGCGAGCTTACCGTCGAACTGCGCCCCGAAATGACCCAGCATCACGGCTATGCCCACGGCGCGATCATCGGGTTGATGGCGGACAATGCCTGCGCCTGGGCCGGCGCATCGGTGGCGGGCGATGTGGTGACGGGAGGCTACACTATCAGTTTCCTGCGCCCCGCCGAAGGCAAGCGCCTGCGCGCCAAGGGCAAGGTCGTGAAGGCAGGCAAGCGCCAGGTGGTGGTGCGCGCCGATGTCTGGGCCGAGACCGAGGGGGAGGCCCCGATCCACGTCGCCGCTGCGCAGGCGACCATCGTACCGACCGGGATCACCGTCTAGCAGGGCCAGCCGACCCGTGTTAGCTGTGCGGTCATGGATGGGGACCTGATCACGCTCGCCGCGGCCAATGCCACTTTCGTTGGTTCGCACTTCGCCATGTCGCACCCGCTGCGCGCGCCGATGGTGAAGGCTTTGGGGGCGGGGGGCTTTACCCTCGCCTACGCGGCGGTGAGCTTTGCGACGCTGGCGTGGGTCTATTTCGCCTTCGTCGCCGCACCGGGCGCGGACTTGCCGGGTTCGGGCGAGGCAGGGTGGATCGTTGCAAGCGTCCTGACATGGCTCGCCATGGTGCTGCTCGCAGGCTCTTTCGTCGGCAACCCCGCGCTCCCCACTCCGCTCGCGGAAGCGCAGGCGAGGGCCGAGCCCAAGGGCGTGTTTCGCGTCACCCGCCACCCGATGATGTGGGGAATCGGCCTATGGGCGATCTCGCACATGGTGCTGTTCTGGAGCACGCGCACCATGATCACCGCCTTCGCCATGGGGACGCTCGCGCTGGTTGGCTCGCGGTTGCAGGACGGCAAGAAGGCGACGCTGATGGGCGAGGCGTGGGGCGAATGGTCGAGCCGCACCTCCTACTGGCCGCGCTGGGGGCAGTTCCTCAGCGTCGGCGCGGTGCCGCTGATCGCAGGGACGGCGCTGTGGCTGGCAGGCAGCTGGTGGCACCTGTGCTCGGCAGGCATCCCGGCGGGCGTGTGGAAGTGGATCGGCTAGAGCCCTTGCGCGGCTAGCCATTCCAGCTGGGCGGTCTGTACCTCAGGCTCAAGCGAGATGTTGTGACCGGCGCCGGGCAGCGGTCGAAAGGTCCCGCGCGGAGCGACCTTGGCGAGCCGCTCGCCCAGCGCAAAGGGCACCACGCGGTCTGCCGTGCCGTGCATGATCAGCACTGGCAGCTTGAGCGCGGGCACCTTGGCGAGATTGTCGAACCGGGCATTCACCAGCAAGCGGGCAGGAACGAAAGGCATGGCCTCGGCGGCGGCATCGGGCAGCGAGGTGAAGGGCGCCAGCAGAATCAGCGCGGCGGGCGTGACTTCCTTTGCCATCTGGCTCGCCGTGCCGGTGCCGAGAGAATGGCCGATGATGACGGTGCGCTCCGGCGCGATGTCCTGCTTGGCGAGAAACGCCAACGCCGCGCGCCCGTCACGGTAAAAGCCATCCTCCGACGGGCTCCCCGGATTGCCGCCATAGCCGCGATATTCGACCAGCAGCACGCCGTAGCCCTGTGCGGCGAAGCCTTGGGTCTCCTGCGCCGCCAGCGCGAGCGAGCCGCCGTTGCCGTGGAAGAAGACGATGCTCGGCCGGCCCACGGTGGGCGCGCGCCAGTGGGCTTGCAGCGCGAGGCCGTCTTCGGTCGTCAGCGTCTCTGCCGTAAACCCCTGCGCGGGAGCGTGACGGGTCTGGGGGGCGGGGTAGATGAAGCGGTCCTGCGCCAGATAGAGCCCGCCCACCCCCGCCGCATAGGCGAGCGCCAGCGCGCCGAGGATGCGCGAGGCACAGCGCCGCATCGCCCTATTCCCCCGTGAACACGCCTGCGCGCTTCTCGATCAGCGCGGCGACGCCCTCGGCGTGGTCGGCGGTGGTGTGCATCATCGCCTGAGTGTTGGCGGCAAGCTCCAGCGCGGTGTCGTAGCTCATCTGTTGGCCCTGCCGCAGCAGGTTCTTGGTGTGGCGCAGCGCATGCGGGGGGAGCAGCGCGATCCGGCCTGCCAACGCTCGCGCCTCGTCCATCAGCGCCTCGGGAGCGACCACGCGGCTGACGAGGCCCCAGTCCTTTGCCGTCGCGGCGTCGATCACGTCGCCGGTGTAGAACAGCTCGGCCGCCCGGCTCATCCCGATCACGCGCGGGAGGATCCACGTGCCGCCATCGCCGGGAATGATCCCGAGCTTGAGGAAGGTCACGCCAAACTTGGCGCTCTCGGAAGCTATGCGGATGTCGGCAAGGCAGGCGACATCGCACCCCAAGCCGATCGCCGGGCCGTTGACCGCCGCGATCAGAGGGACGCGCAGGCCATAAAGCGCGCGCAGCATCAGGTGGATGTTGTCGCGATAGCCGTCCGAGATCGCGGGCGTGGTGCCGCCGAAGGTGCCGGTCTTGTTCTGCATCGCCTTCACATCGCCGCCTGCGCTGAAGGCTCGCCCCGCGCCGGTCAAGATTACCACCCGGCATTCCATGTCGCGGTTTATCGCATTGGCGACACTGACGAACGCGTCCCCGTCGCCCGGCGCGCCGAGCGGGTTCATGCTCTCCGCCCGGTCAAGCGTGAGGATCGTGACGGGGCCTTCGCGGGTGATCTGGATCAGGGACATGCGGGTCTTTCACAGCTAGCGAGATTTGGTCAGGCTTGCGTAAAGATCAGGCGCGTAAAGGGCAAGAAACGTGGAAGACGCGCGCCTAAGTGGGGGGCAGAGGCGCAACCGAAAGGAATGCAATGCCCGGACTTGCGCTGCTCCCCATCTCGCCCGCCTTGCTGAGCGCCGCGCTCGGCGCTGCCGTGCCCGACATGAGCGAGCCGCGTGTCGCGCTCGATCCGGCGGTGTTGGCCCTTGCTGCCGAGCCGGAAGCGCCCGAGACCCCTGCCGTGCTGCCGCTGGGCTGGTCGCTCGCCGCCGCGCAGGACGCCGCCCCTGAGCCGTCCCCGCCCCCGCCCCAAGAAGGCGAGCCGCCGGTCACCGAAATCGTGGTCGAGGGCCAGGTCGGCCCGCCCAAGAGCGATCCGATGGAGGCGGTCAACGAGGGCAGTTACCGCGTCACCCAGGCGGTCGACCAAGCGGTGGTGGAGCCCGTCGCCAACGCCTACCGCGATGGCCTGCCCGAGCCGGTGCGCGACGGGCTGGGCAATGTGGTGCGCAACCTTGGCGAGCCGAGCAATGCATTGAATTTCCTGCTGCAAGGCAAGGTGGGCAAGGCCTTCGGGGCGCTCGGGCGGATGGCGATCAACACCACGGTGGGGGCGGGCGGTCTGTTCGATGTCGCGGGCAAGAAGGCGGACCTGCCCTATCGCCGCAACGGCTTTGCCAACACGCTCGGCTATTACGGCGTGGGCCCCGGCCCCTACCTCTATCTGCCGGTGACGGGCGCGACGTCCTTGCGCGATCTGGCGGGGAGCACGCTCGATCAGGCGCTGCTGCCCTTCGTGGTGGGCGACCCGTTCAACCGGATCGAATATGCGGCGACCTATTTCGTCATCAACGGCCTCGACCAGCGGTTGGCCTTCGACGAGGAGATCGCCAGCATCCGCGCCTCCGATGATCCCTACCGCCTGCGCCGCGAGACCTACCTCGCCCAGCGCCGCCGCGACATTGCGCAGCTGAAGGGCGAGCCGATTTCCGAACGCGACCGGCTGTGGCTCGAGGAGCTGGAGGAGTTGAAGGCGGCGTCGGCAGCGGCGGAGGCTGCGGCTCCGGCCGAGACTGAGGAAGGTCCGGTCGTCCCCCCCGCCAATCCCGAGGCGCTGCTGATCACCCGGCGGCGCTAGGGCGCGCCAGATCGAGCCAGCGCGCGAAGTTGCGCACCGTCAGCGGCCAGCTTTCTGGCCATTCGTGAAGTTCGGGTGAAGAGAATCCCTGCTGTTCGACCCAGTCACGGGACCAGAACATCTCGACGTCGTCATCGTTGATGCACAGATCTTCCAGCAGCAGATCATCGGGGTGCGGGGTCAGGCGCGGTTCGATTTGGGGTAGCGCCTGCGCCCACACGAAGCGCGCCGCTTCGGGGGAGCAGTCTTGCGCCATCATGGCGAGGAACTCGGCCTCCGTCGGGTTGGGGCGACGGGCGGCCACCCGGAGCTGGGCGCCGCGGACATTCAGCCACCCGATCCCGAACAGGATTGCGGAGAAGCCGAATACGAGCCCCGTCATCGCCATCCATTCCGGAATGCCCAGCAGCTTGCCCATCACCGCCTCGCCGTCATGCCTGCGCGCCGTCCTCCAGCGCCCAGAGCTGTTTCTCGAACTCGGTCGCCGGGCGGTGTGCCCAGATTGCCCGGATGACAGCGTCAACCGGCTGGTCGAGATGGGTCGTCCAGATCCACACATCGCCGAAGAAATCACGCGCACCGCTGCCGTTGATGCGCCAGATGAACCGGCGGTGCCGGGTCTCGATCGGATATTTGGCGGGCTTGTAGAGGAAGATCGCGAGCTTGATCATGTTCCGCGAGTGGCCGTCCGTGCGCATGGTCCTGATCGCGCGCAAGGGGATCCGTTTCTCGCCATGCGAGCGCACGTAAAGTCCCTCGCTGTCAATGATGACCTGCGCGCGCCGGTCGAACAGGCGCAGCGCGAGGATTGCGGCGATCCCGCCGAAGAACAGCACGCCTGCGCCCCCCACCAGCAAGGTGAATGCGTCCCCGCCACGAACCGCCATGAACAGGCCGGCCGCGCCCATCGCGCCGGAGAGCGCGGCCCACACCATGAGCTTCGGAATCGAAAAGCGCGCCACGAATGCCTCGGGCGCGCTCTCCGCCGTAGTGTCAGGCACGCGCCTCTTCGCCGGTTTCGATCCCGGTGCTGTTGTGCTTGA
>JAIYEK010000304.1 GCA_027487015.1 Erythrobacteraceae bacterium
AGGTTGCGGCACGCGGCGGTGCACACTATGGCGAGAATTGGAAATACCGCGTCACAGGGACGCAAAGGGGATCTTCATTGTTCAAGGGATTGAGCCCGATCGTCTACGGCGGGCGTGAAGTCTGGCCGCTGGTCGAAGGCGGCAAGGGAGTGTCGGCAACCAACCATGCCAGTTCGGGCGCATGGGCGGCAGCGGGCGGGATCGGCACGGTGAGCGCGGTCAACGCCGACAGCTATGACGCGGATGGCAACGTCATCCCTCAGATCTACCACGGCCGCACCCGAGAGGAGCGCCACCAAGAGCTGATCGCCTACGCCATCGAAGGCGCCACCACGCAGGTCAAGAAGGCCTACGAGATGGCGAACGGCCAAGGTGCGATCAACATCAACGTCTTGTGGGAAATGGGCGGGGCGCAGGCCGTGCTCGAAGGCGTGCTCGAACGCACCCGCGGCCTCGTCACCGGCGTCACTTGCGGGGCGGGCATGCCGTACAAGCTCGCCGAGATCGCGGCGCGCTTCAACGTCAACTATCTCCCCATTGTCAGTTCGGGCCGCGCCTTCCGGGCGCTCTGGAAGCGCAGCTACAACAAGGTCCCCGACCTGATGGCAGCGGTGGTCTACGAGGACCCGTGGCTGGCAGGCGGCCACAACGGCCTCTCCAACGCCGAGGACCCGACCAAGCCTGAGGATCCCTATCCGCGCGTAAAAGTGCTGCGCGAGACGATGCGCGCCGAGGGCGTCAGCGACGATGTGCCGATCGTGATGGCGGGCGGCGTCTGGTACCTGCGCGAATGGGAAAACTGGATCGACAATCCCGAGCTCGGCAAGATCGCTTTCCAGTTCGGCACGCGCCCCTTGCTGACACAGGAAAGCCCGATACCGCAGATCTGGAAGGACATGCTGCGCACCGTGGAACCAGGCGACGTGCTGCTCCACAAGTTCTCGCCCACCGGCTTCTATTCGAGCGCGGTCAAGACCCCGTTCCTCTACGACCTGATGCACCGCTCGGAGCGCCAGATCCCGTTCTTCAAGCGCGGGGAGGAAGAGGGCACGGTCCAGCTCGGCGAAGACGGCAAGGCGCGCAGTTTCTGGATCAAGCCGGAAGACAAGCTTAAGGCCGAGATGTGGATGCGCGCCGGGCACACCGAGCCGCTCAAGACTCCCGAGGGCACGATCGTTTTCGTGACGCCGGAAGCCCGCGACACCATCCGCAAGGACCAGCAGGACTGCATGGGCTGCCTGTCGCATTGCGGCTTTTCGGCGTGGAAGGATCACGACGACTACACCACGGGCCGTCTCGCTGATCCGCGCAGCTTCTGTATCCAGAAGACCTTGCAGGACATCGCCCACGGCGACGACCCCGACAACAACCTCGCCTTCGCGGGCCACGCCGCCTACCGCTTCAAGACCGATCCCTTCTTCTCGAACGGCTACACCCCGAGCGTGGGCGAGCTGGTCGAGCGGATCCTGACGGGCGACTGAGCCGGCGGCGGCGATGGACGACAGCGCCCCGCCGCCCCTCTCGCTTTGGCTGCGCGAGCTGCCGATCACGGTGCCGATTGCGCTCAGCCCGCTGCGCCGGCCGCAGCCGGTGGCAGGCGCGCGGGAGGGGGCGGGGCAGCCGGTGATAGTGATTCCCGGCATCCTCTCGAGCGACAACGCCACCGCGTTGCTGCGCCGCACGCTCGAACTGTCCGGATACCGCGGCTACACCTCCGAGCTCGGTTTTATGACGGGGATCCAGGCCGCGACGCTCACCCGGGCGGCGGACCGCCTCGCCGCGATTGCCGAGGCCGAGCAGCGCAAAGTTGCCTTGGTGGGATGGAGTCTCGGCGGGCTCTACGCCCGGGTGCTGGCGCAGCGCCATCCCGAGCTGGTCGAGCTAGTGATGACGCTGGGCACGCCCTTCTCGGGCGACCGGCGCGCGAACAATGCCTGGCGGCTTTACGAGGCAATCAACGACCATAAGGTCGATGCGCCGCCGGTGCCCGATGATCCGGCTGTAAAGCCTCCGGTGCCCACGATCGCGCTATGGTCGCGGAAGGACGGCGTGATCGCCCCCGCCGCCGCGCGCGGGATGTCGCATGAGCGCGATGCCGAGATTGAAGTTCCCTTCCACCACTTTGCGCTCGCCTCGACCCGGCCTGCAATTGCGCGGGTGGTGACGGAATTGGGCAGGGCGCTGGCTGGCTAGACGCAGTCGCCGAAAGAGGGCGCGCCGTCGCGCATCAGCATCTTGTCCACCATGACATCGACCTTTGCCTGACCGCCTTCGCGGATCGCCTTATAGATGTCGTTCTGTGGACCGCTCTCGCAGATGTCGGGCCTTGCTTCGGGCGTGAGGCCCTGCAGTTCCTTGAAGCGCTTCAAATCCGCTTCACCGCCCGGCGAATTGCGGATCAGATAGGAATCGAAACGCTCGACATAGCTCGACAGTCTTTCCTGAAATTCCCGGTCCTCTCCCGCATGGCACGACCGGGCTTGAATATCTGCGAAATAGATCATCGCGCCGAGGCATAGCACTCCCTCGCCGGGAGGCACCTCGCGTTCGGGAACGTCTGCGCCGATCAGCGCGAAAGCGGAGACGACGAGGCCTAGCCGAGGCAGGACCCGCACCGCGTTCAACCCCGCACCAGCGCCGTCAGCACCTGATCGGGCGGCCTGTGCCCGTCGGCCCACATGCGGATGTTCGCGATCACCTTGTGCCCCGAATCCTCGCGGCCCTCGGCGGTCGCGCTGCCGATGTGGGGGAGGGTCATCACGTTGGGGTGGGCGATAAGGCGCGGGTCGACATGCGGTTCGTCGGGGTAGACGTCGAGGCCGGCGCCCGCGAGGTGGCCGCTCTCCAGCGCCGCGATCAGCGCTTCCTGATCGATCAACTCGCCGCGCGCGGTGTTCACGATGCTGCTGCCCGGCTTCATCAGCGCGATCCGGCGCGCATCGACCATGTGGCGGGTTTCCTCGGTCAGCGGGCAGTGGAGGGTGAGGATGTCGGCCTCAGCCATCAGCGTGTCGATATCACCGACATAGCGCGCGCCGAGCATCCGCTCCAAAGCTTCGGGCAAGGGCTTGCGGTTGTAGTATGCGATCTCGAGCCCGAAGGCCCGCGCGCGGTGGGCGACCGCCTGGCCGATCCGCCCCATGCCGACGATCCCGAGCACCTTGCCGGCGAGTTTGCGCCCCAGCAGCCCCGAAGGCGCCCAGCCGGTCCACTCGCCCCGGCGCACCAGCGCGGTGCCTTCACGGATACGGCGCGGCACGCCGATGATTCCGGCCATGGCGAGGTCGGCGGTGTCGTCAGTGAAGACGCCCGGCGTGTTGGTGACGATGATTTTTCGCGCAGCGGCTGCGGCAAGATCGATATGCTCGGTACCTGCGCCGAAGCTGGCGATGAGGCCCAGGCGCTCGCCCGCGCCTGCGATCAGTTCGGCGTCGATTTTGTCGGTGACGGTCGGCACCAGCACGTCGCATTCGCGCATGGCGTCGGCCAGTCGTTCGCGGGTCATCGGCACGTCGTCCTCGTTCAGTACCACGTCGAACAGCTCGCGCATCCGCGCCTCGACCCCCGGCATCAGGTGGCGGGTGACGATCACGCGTGCGGGAGCGGCAAGCGGGCGAGGGGGGCGCTGGGTCATGGCCCGAGGGCTAATCCTTCAAGGCCTCGCCGGTCAAGGCGCGGATCGCTACGCGCGGCTTGAATCTTCAAGGCCTAAGGCGCTATCGCATCGGGCATGCAGGGATTGCGCTCCATCTTCACCTTTGCCTTGGCGCTCGTGCTCGCCGCCGGCGCGCTGGTCGCGCCGCTCAGCGCGCAGGACCGCGTGCTGCCCTACTGGGCGGCGCTGCGGTTCGAGAAGGTCAACATGCGGGTGGGCCCGAGCGCCGAATATCCGGTCATCTGGGTCTATTTGCGCAAAGGATTCCCGGTGAAGGTCGTGCGTATCCGCGAGGGCTGGCGCCTGGTCGAGGACCACGAGGGCACGCAGGGCTGGATTTCGGCAAGCCAGCTCGATCCCGAGCGCGGCGGCATGGTGATCGGCACAGGCGTTGCCGAAGTGCGCGCGGGGCCTGATGCGGCGTCCGCGATCAAGTGGCGGGCCGAGCCCGGCGTGATTGCGCGGATGAAGAAGTGCAAGGCCGGATGGTGCGAGGTCGACATCGCCGGGCGCAAGGGCTTCATGGCCGCCGAGCGCCTGTGGGGCTCTCAGGACTTGCCGGGCGACGAATAAGGCCGCCGCCCGGCGATTGGCCCTCAGACCAGCTCGATCGCAACCGCGGTCGCTTCACCGCCGCCGATGCACAGCGAAGCGACGCCGCGCTTGAGCCCTTGCGCCTTCAATGCCGCGATCAGCGTGACGATGATCCGCGTGCCGCTCGCGCCGATGGGGTGGCCCAAAGCGGTGCCGCCCCCGTTGACGTTGATCTTCTCGTGCGGGATGCCGAGATCGCGCATCGCGAACATCGCGACGCAGGCGAAGGCCTCGTTGACCTCGAACAGGTCGACATCGTCCACGCCCCAGCCGGCGCGCGCGAGCACCTTCTGGATCGCCGGGATCGGCGCGGTGGTGAACTGTGCCGGGGCCTGGGCATGGGCGGCGGTCGCGACCACGCGGGCGATCGGGGTGAGGCCCTTGGCTTCGGCCACGCTCGCGCGGGTCAGCACCAATGCGGCCGCGCCGTCCGAGATCGAGGAGGAGGTTGCGGCCGTGATTGTCCCGTCCTTGGCGAAGGCGGGCTTCAACTGCGGGATCTTGTCGGGGCGGCCCTTTCCGGGCGCCTCGTCATGCTCGACCACCACATCGCCCGCGCGGGTCGAGACGGTCACCGGCACTACCTCGTCGGCAAAGGCGCCGCTCGCGATCGCGCGATTGGCTCGCGCGAGCGATTCGATGGAATAGGCGTCCATCTCCTCGCGGGTCATCTGGTAGGCGTTGGCGGTCTCCTGCGCGAAGGTGCCCATTGCGCGGCCGGGCTCGTAGGCGTCTTCCAGCCCGTCGAGGAACATGTGGTCATAGGCCGTGTCATGGCCGAGCCGCGCGCCCGAGCGGTGCTTCTTGAGGAGGTAGGGTGCGCCCGACATGCTCTCCATCCCGCCTGCGACCACCACGTCGATGGTGCCGCTGGCGAGGGCCTCGGCGCCCATGATGACGGTCTGCATGCCGCTGCCGCAGACCTTGTTGACGGTGGTTGCCTCGACGCTGAGCGGGAGCCCTGCCTTGATCGCTGCCTGACGCGCCGGGGCTTGGCCAAGGCCGGCGGGAAGCACGCACCCGATATAGGCGCGGTCGATATCCTCGCCCGCAATCCCAGCGCGCTCAACTGCGGCCTTCACCGCGATCGCGCCCAGATCGGTCGCCGCCACCTCGGCCAGCGCGCCCTGCATCGCGCCCATCGGGGTGCGGGCGTAGGAGAGGATCACAACGGGATCGGCGGCGGAGAACTGGGTCATGGCAAAGTCCTATGCGAGACGGGGGTATGGGGCGCGATGTAATGCTGGCAGGCGCGCATGGCAATCGCGAGGCACCCATGCGCCTTGCGTCCTTGCGCGTATTCCGCAAGAACACGTCGCAAATGAAAACGCATATGTCCGAACGGGAGAACGACATGGCTGATGACCGCCGCGAAGAACTCGAAAGCCTTCTGGCGCGTCAGCGCGCCGCCTTCAGCGCCTCGCGCCCCGAGCCGCTCTCGCAGCGAAAGGACCGCATCCGCCGCGCGATGGCGCTGGTGAAGGAGCATGGCGAGGCCTTCGCCAAAGCGATGAGCGCGGATTTCGGCAACCGGTCGCACCACCAGTCGATGCTGACCGACATCGCCGCCACCGTCGGCGCGGGCAGCCATGCGCTCAAGCACCTCGATGGCTGGGCCAAGCCCGAGAAGCGCAAAGTCCAGTTCCCGCTCGGCCTCATGGGCGCGCGCGCCGAGGTGCGGTACGAGCCCAAGGGCGTGATCGGCATTCTCTCCCCCTGGAACTTCCCGGTGCAGCTCGCCTTCGGCCCGCTGATGCAGGTGCTTGCCGCGGGCAACCGGGCGATGATCAAGCCCTCGGAATTCACCGAGCGCACCAGCGAGCTGATGGCAGAGCTGACGGCCGAATACTTCGCGCCCGAGGAGGTCGCGGTGATCACCGGCGGGCCGGAAGTCGCCGCTGCGTTTTCCTCGCTGCCCTTCGATCATCTCGTTTTCACCGGATCGACCGCCACCGGTCGCCGCGTGATGCAGGCGGCGGCGGCGAATCTTGTGCCGGTGACGCTCGAACTGGGCGGCAAGTCGCCCGTGATCATGGGCCGCAGCGCCGACTTCGCCAAGGCGGGCGAGCGCATCGCGATCGGCAAGATGATGAACGCAGGCCAGATCTGCCTCGCGCCCGACTACCTGATCGTCCCCGAGGACAAGGCCGACGAGGCAGTCGCGGGGGTCACCGGCGCAGCGGCGGCGATGTATCCGCGCGTGCTGGACAATGACGATTACGCCTCGATCGTCTCCGACCGCCATTTCGAGCGGCTGCAAAGCCTCGTCGAAGATGCCCGCGGCAAGGGCGCCGAGGTAATCGAAGTCAACCCGGCGGGCGAGGACTTCGGCAACGCCAACCAGCGCAAGATGCCGCTCACGGTGCTGCGCGGGGTCGATGACAGCATGACCGTGATGCAGGAGGAAATCTTCGGCCCCCTCCTGCCGGTGATGACCTACAAGTCGGTCGATCAGGCGGTCGACTACATCAACGAGCATGACCGCCCGCTCGGCCTCTATTACTTTGGCGAGGACAAATCCGAGCAGGAACGCGTGCTGACCCGCACGATTTCGGGCGGGGTCACCACCAATGACGTGGTGTTCCATGTCTCGATGGAAGACCTGCCCTTTGGCGGAGTCGGGCCCTCGGGCATGGGCAGCTATCACGCGATCGAGGGCTTCCGCGAGTTCAGCCATGCGCGCGCGGTCTATCACCAGCCCAAGATCGACATCGCCAAGCTCGGCGGATTGAAGCCGCCCTACGGCAAGGCGACCGAGGGTGCGGCGGCGCGGATGATGAAATGAAGCTGCTGGCCGCCGCCCTTCTGCTGGGTCTTGCCGCTCCGCTTGGAGCGCAAGATGTAGCAGCGTGGCGCGCGGTCGACGCGGCGACGGGGCAGATCGCCGACGTCGCGGGCCTCGAACAGCTGGCGCGCGACTTTCCCGACAGCGCCAGCGTGCGGCTGCGGCTACTCAACGCGCAGCTGGAAGCGGGCGAGGGCGAAGGCGCGCTCGCCAGCCTGCGCTGGCTTGCGGCGCGGGGTCATGTCTTTGGGGAACGGGCGAGGGCACAGATCCCCGCTCTGATTGGCCCGGCCCATGCCGAGACCGCGCGCGGATTGCTCATCCGGGCGCCGGAAGTGCGCGCCGCCAGCACCATATCTGACGATATCCCGGCAAGCGCCGGTCTTGTCGAAGCCCTGTTCGTACCGCCCGGCAACGAGGGCGCAATGGCGACCTCTGTGAGCAACAAGTCGATCTTCGTTAACGGGGCGGGTGCGGAGTGGGTGGAAGTGCCGATCCCGCGCGCCCATGCCCTGTCGGGAATCGCATCGGCGCCTGACGGCAGCATCGGGTGGATCGCATCGGCCCCTATCGACAATTCGCCTGCCGACCCGGCCCGATTTACCGGACTGATCGGGCTGACCGGTGATTTCGATGCGCTGGAGTTCATCGCCGCGCCGTCAGGCGTGCTGGTGTCCGACCTTGCGGCCGGTCCGGACGGGCGGATCTTTGCCAGCGATCCGCAAGGCGGCGCGATTCTCCATGCTCGGCGGGGCGCAGAGAAGCTCGCGTTTCTGGTCGGCCCCGGCACCTTGCGCTCGCCCCAGGGGTTGGCGGTGAGTGAGGACGGTGCGCGGCTCTATGTCTCAGACTTCCGCTACGGGCTTGCGGTGGTCGATCTTGCCAGCGGCGCGGTGACGCGGCTTGCCAGCGATGTGCCCGCCGCGCTCGACGGGGTGGACGGACTTTGGCTCCACAAGGGCGAACTCATCGCCGTCCAGAACGGCACCAGCCCGATGCGGATCAGCGCCTTCCGCCTGTCCGACGACGGCACCCGCATCATCGGCCACCGCGTGCTGGAACAGGCGCATCCAGAATGGACCGAGCCTCTCGGCGGCAGCATCGCCGATGATGCGCTCTACTATATCGCGACCGGGCAATGGGACCGCTACGACAAGGGCTCCTTGCGCGATGGCGTGGAGGCGCTTCCGACCGTGATCCGCCGCCTGCCGCTTGCCGGACGTTGACGCGCACACCCCGCCGCAACCTTTGTTCGATTTCGTGCAACACCTATGGGGGGTTTTCCCCGAGTCGGAGGCTTGCGCCCCGCGCGCGACAGGCTTAGGGCGACCCACGGGATTAATAGCTTGGACATCGTCGTGATCGACCTCAGTCAGTATCTGCCGATACTGTTATTCGTGCTGGTCGCCTTCGGGCTGTCGGTGCTTTTCGTCGTGGCCCCGATGGCGGTCTCGCGCCTCACTGGCACGCACAATCCCGATGCGGAAAAGCTCTCGGAATACGAGTGCGGCTTCCCGGCTTTCGAGGACGCGCGCAGCCAGTTCGATGTGCGCTTCTACCTCGTCGCGATAAGCTTCATCGTCTTCGACCTCGAGGCTGCCTTCCTGTTCCCCTGGGCCGTCAGCCTCGGCGAGACGGGCTGGGTGGGCTGGTCCGGCATGATGGTATTCCTGTTCATCCTCGCGGTGGGCCTCGCTTATGAATGGAAGAAAGGGGCGTTGGACTGGGAATGAATAACATCGTTTCTCCTCCCCAAGGACTGCCCGACATTTCGAAGCTGACCACCGCGGTAGGCGGCGAGGTCCGCGCGCCTGACGCGAGCTTCTTCACCGCGCTCCAGACCGAGGTCACCGACAAGGGCTTCCTCGTTACCTCGACCGAGGAGCTGTTCCAGTGGGCCCGCACCGGCTCGCTGTGGTGGATGACCTTCGGCCTTGCGTGCTGCGCGGTCGAGATGATCCACGTCAACATGCCGCGTTACGATATGGAGCGCTTCGGCGCCGCCCCGCGCGCATCCCCGCGCCAGTCGGACGTAATGATCGTTGCGGGCACTCTGTGCAACAAGATGGCCCCGGCGCTGCGCAAAGTTTACGACCAGATGTCGGACCCCAAATACGTCATCTCGATGGGCAGCTGCGCCAATGGCGGCGGCTATTACCATTACAGCTATTCGGTGGTGCGCGGCTGCGACCGGATCGTGCCGGTCGACATCTATGTCCCCGGCTGCCCGCCGACCGCCGAGGCGTTGCTCTACGGCGTGATGCAATTGCAGCGGAAGATCCGCCGCGTCGGGACGATCGAGCGGTGAGGGTAGCGCTTTTCTCCTGTCTGGCGGCTGTGGCTGCGCTGGCGTCGCCCGCCGGCGCTCAGGAAGCCGCGCCCTGGACCCGCTTTTCCGCGCCGAGCGCGTTGTTTTCGGTCGAGGTGCCGTGCGCGGCCGAAGAGGTCGCGCGTGTCGCGCAGCTTCCGGCCGATGTCGGGGTGGGCACGCCGTTCGATCCCGCCAACCGCGTGATGTGCCTTGCCGATGACTGGCTCTACATGGCCGGCGCCCTGACCGAGCCCGCTGCCAAGACCGGTGAGCGGCCCGTGTTCGATACGATCCGCGAGGCTGTCCTGGCCAACAAGACAGCCGCCGGTGTCCAGCGCGATGTGACCATCGATGGCCGACGCGCTTTCATCAATCGCGAGCTCAAGGACGGGATGCTCGCCGACGCCGGGTTCGTCGAGGTCGACAAGGCGGCGATCATCCTCATTTCCTCCGGCGGGAAGGTGCGACAGGACGTCGACGCCGCCGCCGCGCTCGAACGTTTTGCCCAATCGCTCAGGATCACGGCGCCATGACCGTCCTCCACTCCGCCCCCAAGTTCGCCTCCAATGAAGGCGTGATCGACGCTATCAGCGAGACCATCTCGGTCTGGCTGATCGAGGCGACCGAAGCCCACGGCGAGGTGATTTTCCGCGTCCAGCGCGACGCCGTTGCGCGTGTGCTGCAGATTTTGCGTGACGACCACGCCTACCAGCAGCTCATGGAGATCGCCGGGGTCGACTACCCCAGCCGCCCTGAGCGCTTCGAAGTCGTCTACATGCTCCAGAGCCTGACCAAGAACCATCGCGTGATGGTGAAGTGCTCGGCCTCCGAGGACACCCCGGTGCCCACCGCCACCACCTTGTGGCCCAACGCCGGGTGGCTCGAGCGCGAGGTGTTTGACATGTACGGCGTGACCTTTGCGGGCAACCCGGACCTTCGCCGCATCCTCACCGACTACGGCTTCGAGGGGCACCCGTTCCGCAAGGACTTCCCGATGACGGGCTACACCGAACTGCGCTACTCCGAGGAGGAAAAGCGCGTCGTGTACGAACCCGTCGTGCTGGCGCAGGAAATGCGCACCTTCGACTTCCTCAGCCCTTGGGAAGGCGCCGATTATGTGCTGCCCGGTGACGAGAAGGCTCCGCCTGCGCCGCCTGCCGGGGAGGCCAAGAAATGAGCATGCAACGCGAAGAATCGCTCACCACCACGGGCGAGGTCATCACTAACTACACGATCAACTTCGGCCCCCAGCACCCCGCCGCGCACGGCGTTTTGCGCATGGTGATGGAGCTCGACGGCGAGGTGATCGAGCGGATCGATCCGCATGTCGGCCTGCTCCACCGCGGCACCGAAAAGCTGATCGAGCAGAAGACCTACCTTCAGGCGCTGCCTTACTTTGATCGCCTCGACTATTGCTCGCCGCTGGCGATGGAGCACACCTATGTGCTCGCCATCGAGAAGCTCTTGAACCTCGAAGTGCCGATCCGCGCGCAATATCTGCGCGTGCTGTTCGCTGAGCTGACCCGCATCTGCAACCACATGCTCAACATGGGCGCGCACATCCTCGATGTCGGCGCCTTCACGCCGAACCTGTGGATCATGGACCTGCGCGAAGATTGCCTCAACTTCTTCGAGCGGGCTTCGGGCGCGCGTATGCACAGCGCATACTTCCGTCCGGGCGGCGTCCACCAGGACGTGCCGGAGAAGCTGCTGGTCGACATCGGCGACTGGCTCGACAACCGCTTCTTCCAGCTGTTCGAGGACGCGATGAGCCTCGTCATGGACAACCGCATCTTCAAGCAGCGCAACGTCGATATCGCCGTTGTCAGCCGCGATGATGCGATTGCCTGGGGCTTCTCGGGCCCGATGATCCGCGCCGCGGGCCTGCCGTGGGACCTGCGCAAGTCGCAGCCCTACGACGTCTATGACCGCATGGAGTTCGACATCCCCGTCGGCACCAATTCGGACTGCTACGACCGCTTCATGGTGCGCGTGAAGGAAGTCTACGAGAGCGCCAAGATCATCCGCCAGTGCCTGCGCGACATGCCCACCGGCCCGATCGCCAGCAGCGACAGCAAGGTCGTGCCCCCCAAGCGCGGCGAGATGAAGCAGTCGATGGAAGCGCTGATCCATCACTTCAAGCTCTACACCGAAGGCTTCCACGTGCCTGCGGGCGAGGTCTATGTGGCGACCGAGAGCCCCAAGGGCGAATTCGGTGTCTATCTCGTCAGCGACGGCACCAACAAGCCCTACCGCTGCAAGATCCGCCCCACGGCGTTCTCGCACCTCCAGGCGATGGACTTCATGTCCAAGGGCCACATGCTGCCTGATGCGACCGCCATCCTCGGTGCGATCGACGTGGTGTTCGGGGAGTGTGATCGGTGAGGAATTTTCTGCTCTTCGCGCTTGCCTCATGCTGCCTTTCCGTCAACGCGATGGCTCAAAACCTGTCGGCGCAAGAAGTGAACACGAAGACAGCTGATAAGATCGTTGAGGCAATATCTTCAAGAAATGCCAATCTCCTTTCCGAGATGATCATATACTTCACGGAAGGGCAAGATTATAACGGTACCTCTGTCATCGATGCAGAACAGGCTTTGGCATTAATTTCCAACTGCTCAATCGATGGCGCACGTAATCCTACTTTCATGTCTAATTCGATGTCTCTTAGCCTATCATGTAACGATAGAGCGTCGGTAGATCCCTGTTCTTCAGGGAATCTGTTTATAGTTATTACCTATGAGACTTTGCAGATCGGTGAGAAGAGTAAGGATACCCCAAACTGTTTGCCCACGGTGCCGCCGTCTACGCGGAGGGCAAACTGATGGCTGACCGTACCGCCGCTCGCGACACTCCCGAACTGCGCGCCGGTCCTCTTGCCACCGCCCGGAAGATGATTGACGCCTACAACGCGCAGGACGTCGACTCCTATGTCGCGTTCATGACCGACGATGCCTGCGAAGCGAATTATCGCGGCGATGTGGTGCGTGAAGGCAAGGAAGGCACCCGCTCCGGCCTCGCCGCCGCCTTCGCACGCTGGCCGCAGAACCGGGCTGAAATCGTGGAGGCGCAGGCCATCGGCAACTATGTGCTGATGCGTGAACACGTGACGCGCGGCCCTGCCACCGATGGCTCGCCGCTGGTCGAGCCGTTTGAGGTGGTTGCCGTCTATTCCTTCGAAGGTGAAAAGTGTTCGCGCGTGGAGTTCATCCGCTGATGGCTCTCCGCAAGCCAGCTCCCGACACCCTCAAGCTGCGCGCGCACGGGGCAACTGCGCCGCATTCGCGGAAGGAGCGTAACCGGTGATGGATGATCTCATCGACCGCTGGGATACCTTCGCGGACCGTTTCGGCGTGCTGCTCGCGGCGCTTTCGATCGCGTGGTTCGCGGCGAGCTGCGCCGAATATGCCGGGTTCGTTGATGTGCCGGTCCCGGTCCTTCTGCCGCTTCCGGGCTGGCTCGCTATACTCCCTGCGGCGCTGTGGAACGCCATTTGGTGGGGCTTTGCCTATCCCCGGATCACGGCGCGCCGGGCCGAGCGCATGAATATGGAAAACTCCAATGGCTGACCGTACCCCCGCACCCGACACCCCCGAACTGCGCGCCCGCTGGGGCGGCTTTGTGTGGACGCCGGAGAACAAGAAAACCGCCGATTGGCACATCGCCAAGTATCCCGAAGGGCGTCAGCGCTCGGCGGTGATGCCGCTGCTTGATCTCGCCCAGCGGCAGGTCGGCGCGGAGACCGATACGCAGGGCTGGCTGCCGCTGCCGGTGGTCGAGTATGTCGCAAAGTATCTCGACATGCCGGTGATCCGCGTGCTCGAGGTCGCCAGCTTCTACTTCATGTATAACCTGAAGCCCGTCGGCAAATTCCACGTGCAGGTGTGCGGCACCACGCCCTGCATGCTGCGCGGCTCGGACGACATCATGTCGGCGTGCAAGAAGCGCGGGATGGTGAAGGGCGGGATCTCGGCGGACGGGCTGTGGACCCTCACCGAAGTCGAATGCATGGGCAATTGCGCCACCGCGCCGATGGTCCAGATCAACGACGACAATTACGAGGACCTGACGCCGGAACGCCTCGACGCGGTGCTTGATGCGCTCGCGGCAGGCGAGACGCCCAAGGCGGGCACGCAGGAGCCGGGGCGGCACACCTCGGAACCTTCGGGCGGTGTGACGACGCTCACCGCGATGGTCGATGCCAACCATGACTATCGGGGGGAATGGTGATGAAACCGGACTTCTTCGATTGGCTTGTTGGCGACCAAGAATCGTGGGAGCTTAAGCGCAAAGCTTTTGCGACCGTAGCCCTTTGGGGCGGCTCAGGCCTCTTGCTCTTCTGGGCTGTCGTCAGTTTGGTGCGAGCTGGCCGGTGACCGCCGCCATCTCCCTCCTCGGCGCGGTGCTGCTGGCGTTCATCGCCTACAAGCTGCTGATGGGCGTGATCCGCATCGGCGTGATCATTCTCATCATCGCGGTGCTCTATGGGATGTGGACGGGGGGCGTGTTCGGATGAACCCGCTGACGCTCCTGCTCGCGATCCTCGGCCTCACCGGCTTTGCGCTGGGCGCGGTGCTGACCGCGACCGGCCCGCTCGAGATGGGCGTGATCATCATGGGGCTCGGCCTCGTGTTCCAGACAATTTCGCTGGTGCGCATCAAGCGCGCCAAACAAAGGGATGGCAGCAATGCTGGCGGATAAGGACCGCATCTTCACCAACCTCTACGGCTTTCAGGACTGGAGCCTGAAGGCAGCGCAGGCGCGCGGGGATTGGGACGACACCAAGGCGCTGCTCGCGCGCGGGCAGGACGCGATCATTGAGGAAATCAAGGCCTCGGGCCTGCGCGGGCGGGGCGGGGCGGGCTTCCCGACGGGTCTGAAGTGGTCCTTCATGCCCAAGGAAAGCCGCGACGGCCGTCCGAGCTTCCTCGTCATCAACGCTGACGAA
>JAIYEK010000109.1 GCA_027487015.1 Erythrobacteraceae bacterium
CACGCCACTTCTCACCAAAAAAGGTTAATAAGAAGTTTAGGTCGTTAACTTTTCGGAGTGAGTCTTTCGAGTCACACCCCGGACGGGCGCGAAATCCGGGCAAGGCTAGGGGTTTAGGATTGGCCCGTCGCCTGAGGGAAAATGCTAAGATGCCCCGGCAAGCTTCTTGGCCCGCCGCCGCTCGGCGCTCGACCCGAGGCCGATCGCCTCGCGATATTTGGCAACGGTGCGCCGCGCCAGATCAAAGCCTTCCTTCTGGAGCATTTCGGCAAGCTGCTGGTCGGACAGGATGTTCTTGGCGGTCTCGGCGTCGATCAGCGCCTTGATCCGGGCCTTGATCGCCGCGCTCGACGCGCCCTCGCCATCCGCCGAGGCGACCCCGCTGGTGAAGAAGTACTTCAGCTCGAAGGTCCCGCGCGCGCAGGCGAGATATTTGTTGCTGGTGACGCGGCTGACGGTGCTTTCGTGCATCCCGATCTGTTCGGCGACTTCGCGCAAGGTGAGCGGGCGCAGTTCGGCAACGCCGCGGCGGAAGAAGCCGTCCTGCTGCTTCACGATTTCCGCGGCGGTCTTGAGGATCGTCTTCTGGCGCTGGTCCAGGGCGCGGATCAGCCAGTGCGCGTCGGCCAGCTTCTCCTTCAGCCAGCCTTGCGATTCCTTGTTGGTCGCCCCTGCGTTGAGTTCGACATAATAGCCGCGGTTGACGATCAGCTTCGGGAGCGTCTCCTCGTTGATCGCGATGTCCCAGCCGCCGGCCGCGTTGGCGGTGAGGAGGATGTCGGGGACGACGGTGCCGGTCTCGGCCGGGGCGAAAGCGAGGCCGGGGCGCGGGTTGTAGCTGCGCAGCTCGCGCAGCATGTCGGCGAAATCCTCGTCATCGACGCGGCACAGGCGCTTCAGCCGCTCGACTTCCCCGCGCGCGACCAGATCGAGATTGTCGATCAGGGCTTTCATGCAGGGATCATAGCGGTCGGCCTCGCGCGCCTGGATCGCGATGCACTCGGCGAGGTTGCGCGCGCCGACGCCCGAGGGGTCGAGCGATTGCACCAGTCGAAGCCCCGCCTTGGCGTCAAAGATATCGACCCCAAGGTCATCGGCCACCTCCTCCAGAGGCAAGGTGAGATAGCCCGCGTCGTCGAGCAATCCGATGATGTGGCGCGCTATGAAGGCGGTCTGCGGATCGCTGGCGAGCGCGCCGACCTGGCTTTCGAGATGCTCGGCGAGGGTGACTTCGGCAGCGCGCAGCTGCTCCCAATCGGGCATGTCGTCGAAGTCGCCGGAGCCCCCGCTGCCCGCCGCCGCGCCCCATTCGGCATCGCGCATGCTCGGCCCCGCCCCGTCCCCGGTGTCGAAATCGCGGTCAACCGAGCCGAGGTCGAGCGGCGCGTCGCCCTCGCCCCCGCCTGCCAGCATCAGCTGGTCAGCGGTCGCGCCTTCACCCGGCGGCGGGGCGAGTTCGATGCGTTCGGGCTCGGCGCCGGGATCGGCGGGGCCGCCGGTGTCGAGCAGCGGATTGGCCTCCATCGCCTCGGAAATGAAGGTCTCGATCTCGAGGTTGGAGGCCGCCAGCAGCTTGATCGCCTGCTGCAATTGCGGCGTCATCACCAGCGATTGCGTCTGCCGGATATCGAGGCGGGGGCCGAGAGCCATCGCTTGCCCGCTAAAGCGTGAAGCTCTCGCCGAGATAGAGCCGCCTTACGTTTTCATCGGCGACCAGTTCCTGCGGGGACCCGGCGAAGAGCACCTGCCCGCCGTAGATGATGCAGGCGCGGTCGACGATGTCGAGCGTCTCGCGCACGTTGTGATCGGTGATCAGCACCCCGATGCCGCGCTGCTTCAAGTCCTTCACCAGATCGCGGATGTCGCTGATCGAGAGCGGATCGATCCCGGCGAAAGGCTCGTCGAGCAGCATGATCGAGGGCTTGGCCGCGAGCGCGCGGGCGATTTCGCAGCGGCGGCGTTCCCCGCCCGACAGCGCCATCGCCGGGCTCTCGCGCAGGCGGGCGAGGCCGAATTCGTCGAGCAACCGCTCCAGCTCGCTGGCGCGGGTGGCGCGATCAGGCTCGACCAGTTCGAGCACGCAGGCGATGTTCTGCTCCACCGTCATGCCGCGGAAGATGCTCGTCTCCTGCGGGAGGTAGCCGAGCCCGAGGATCGCGCGGCGATACATGGGCAGCTTGGTGACATCCTCGCCGTCCATCAGGATGCGGCCCGAATCCGGCTTCACCAGCCCCATGATCGAATAGAAGCAGGTCGTCTTGCCCGCCCCGTTCGGCCCGAGCAGCCCAAACACCTCGCCCTTCGCCACCGAGAACGAGATATCGGTCAGCACCGCGCGCTTGTCGTAGCTCTTGGCGATCGAAATCACCTCAAGCCCGCTGCCGAGCGGCTGGATCGGAGCGGCCTCGCCTTGCGGGCCAGAGAGAGTGGCGGTGTTCATTGCGCCCGAGTCTTTAGCACCATGGCGGGGTGAGGAAAGTGGCGCAGTGCATTTGGCAGGATTTTTGCTTAGCGCTGCGGCAATCCCGCGTCAGCCAGCGGAAGGTGGCACGAATAGAGCGGCTTGCTCTGCGGGTCTTGCGCCGCGCGCAACAATATGGCGTCGCCACGCGGCTTATTGCAACTCTGCTACAGCTTTGCGATACTGCGACGGTTACATCACACCGTTGGGGAGCGGCACGCATGGTGAAATCTGAAGAACGCAGCCAAGGCGCTGCGCTACCCGCAGCCCGCCCGCGCGATTGGCGCAAGGCCATGAGCGACCATGTCGCATACGGCCTGCTCGCCTATACCGCGCTGCAGATTTTCGTGACCGTCAAGGCGCTGGCGGAGGGCTCGTCGACGGCGCTCCCCTATCTGGCGCTGATCGTGCTGGTCGCCGGGATCATCCCGGTGTGCCGCTGGTTCGAGAAGCGCTGGGCGGTGCTGTCCGACGCCGAAGCGGCCGACCCGGCACTGTCGGGCGAATTCCGCCGCGACGTGATCGCGCTGTGGGCCATGGCGATCGGCCTGCCCTTCGGCCTGACGCTGATCTTCAAGATGTTGTTGGAAGTGTTTTGATTGGGGTAATTCCCCCGCGCGTTTTTTGAGTTCCGCACGCCATCCGGCGCGCGAAATCCTCGCTCACGCGGCCTGAAGGCCGCATCGCTAAGGGCGCCCGGTCGGGCTTGCGGTCGCTAAAGCGACCGATCCCAGCGCATCCCTTTAGTGTTCACACTGGTTCGGTCCGCCAACGGACGGACCGCAAGGCCGAACGGCCGCCCGCAGGCGCCCGGAGCGCAGCGGAGGAACAGCGCCGAGGACAAACCCGCGGAGGCGGGTTTGCCATCAAGCCCCCTTACTTCCCTGCCTGATATCTTTCAATCGCCTCGATAGTGATCTGACGCGCTTCGGCGGCGTTGCCCCACTTGCCCACGCGCACCCACTTCTCGGCTTCGAGATCCTTGTAGTGGGTGAAGAAGTGCTCGATTTGCTGGAAGATGATGTTCGGCAGATCGCTCGTCTCGACCACATCGGCGTAGTACGGGAAGGTCTCGTTCACCGGCACGCAGATCAGCTTTTCATCGCCGCCCTGCTCGTCCTCGAGGTTGAGCACGCCGATCGGCCGCGCGCGCACCACGCAGCCCGGGATGAAGGGCGAGCGCGAGATCACCAGCGCATCCAGCGGATCGCCATCGGGCGAGAGCGTGTGCGGCACGAAGCCGTAATTGGCCGGATAGCGCATCGGCGTGTGGAGGATACGGTCGACGAACAGCGCGCCGCTTTCCTTGTCGAATTCGTACTTCACCGGCTCGCCGCCGGTGGGCACCTCGATGATCACGTTGAGATCGTCGGGGGGATTCACGCCGGTCGGGATCTTGTCGATGCGCATGGATATCTCATCTGGCTGGGGCCGCGCGTCTTCGCTTGCGGCCGAGAGGTTTGGAGTGCGACGCGCCCCCTTAATGCGTGGCGCAGGATTGCGAAAGGGGCTGTGTGGGCCTAACTGCGCGCTCGCTATGAGCAAGAAAACACCCCAGGCCATTCGCGGCACCCAGGACATCTTGGGCGCCGATGCCGAGGCCTTCGCCTTCGTGGTCGAAACCTTCGAGCGCGTCCGCCGCCTCTACCGCTTCCGCCGGGTCGAAATGCCGGTCTTCGAAAAGACCGAGGTGTTCGCGCGCTCGCTGGGCGAGACGACCGATGTGGTGTCGAAAGAAATGTATTCCTTCGACGACCGCGGCGGGGAGAGCCTGACCCTGCGCCCCGAATTCACCGCCGGGATCGCGCGCGCGTTCCTCACCAATGGCTGGCAGCAATATGCGCCCTTGAAAGTGGCGACCCACGGCCCGCTGTTCCGCTACGAACGCCCGCAAAAGGGCCGCTACCGCCAGTTCCACCAGATCGACGCCGAAGTGATCGGCGCGGGCGAACCGCAGGCCGATGTCGAGCTGCTGGCGATGGCGGACCAGCTGTTGAAGGAGCTGGGGATCGCGGATGTGACGCTGCACCTCAACACGCTCGGCGACGGCGCGAGCCGGGAGGCGTGGCGCGCGGCATTGATCGCGTATTTCCGGGCGGTTGCGGGTGAGCTGTCGGAGGAATCGCAGGAGCGGCTGGAGAAGAACCCGCTGCGGATTCTCGACAGCAAGGATGCGCGCGACAAGCCGTTCCTCGCCGATGCGCCGAAGATCGATGCGTTTTTGTCGGACGAGGCCAGCGCCTTCTTCGCGGCGGTGACTTCGGGACTGGACGCGGCAGGCGTGAAGTGGGTGCGGGCTGAGAGCCTCGTGCGCGGGCTCGATTACTATCGCCACACGGCGTTTGAATTCATTCCTGACGAGGGCAGCGCCTCGGCAGCGGCTTTGGGTTCACAAAGCACGGTGCTGGGCGGTGGGCGTTATGATGGGTTGATGGAATCGCTGGGCGGCGCGCCGACGCCTGCGGTGGGCTGGGCCGCGGGGATCGAGCGGTTGGCTATGCTGGTGGGGGCGCGGGAGGAGGAGCGGAGCGACATTTGTATTGTCATTGAAGATGACAACAGTCTCTTGTCTGGCATCAAACTCCTGACCGATTTGAGAAAAGCCGATTTCAGTGCTGAGCTGATGGCTAGCGGCTCGCCTCGCAAGCGGTTCGACAAAGCAGTCAAAAAAAACCCTCGTAGTTTAGTCGTGCTTGGAAGAGGCGAAGATGGGATAGGGGCCAGTATTCGGTCGCTTGAAATTGCAGAGGAACTACCCAGGTTGGGTCCGTTTTTTGCGGAATACCGCTGGTGATCCTCCCCCGCCCCGGGCTTGACCCGGGGCCCCGCTTTCCTTTTTTCGCCGCTCCAATAGAAGCGGGGTCCCGGCTCGGTGGCCGGGACGGTGAGTTAGAAACCAGCCATGCAAATCCCCCCCGAACGCCTCGACCAGATCGCGCACCGCTTTGCGGAGCTCGAAGCGCGCATGGCGAGCGGAACGCTTGAGGGTGAGGCCTTCGTGCGCGCCTCGCGCGACTATGCCGAGCTTGAACCCGTCGCCAAGATCGCTGCCGAAGTGAAGGCCGCTCGCGAGGAGATGGCGGGGCTGGCCGAAATGCTCGCCGATCCGGAAATGAAGGCGATGGCGGAGGAGGAGCTCAGCGAAATCAAGGCCACCCTCCCCGACCTCGAACGCCGTCTCGCCATCGCGCTGCTGCCGCGTGACAGCGCCGACGCCAAGCCTGCGATGCTCGAAATCCGCGCCGGCACCGGGGGCGATGAAGCCGCGCTGTTCGCCGCCGATCTCTACCGCATGTACGAACGCTACGCCGCCGAGCAGGGGTGGAAGGTCGAGCCGGTCAGCATCGCTGCCTCGGACATCGGCGGCTTCAAGGAAGTGATCGCCAACGTCACCGGCACCGGCGTGTTCGCCAAATTGAAGTTCGAAAGCGGCGTCCACCGCGTCCAGCGCGTGCCCGTGACCGAAAGCGGCGGGCGCATCCACACCTCGGCGGCCACGGTTGCGGTGCTGGCCGAGCCGGACGAAGTCGACGTCTCGATCGAGGACAAGGACCTCAAGATCGACGTCTATCGGGCCTCGGGAGCCGGGGGTCAGCACGTCAACACCACCGATTCGGCGGTGCGGATCACTCACCTGCCGACCGGCACCGTGGTCACCTGCCAGGACGGGCGCAGCCAGCACAAGAACAAGGAAAAGGCGATGCAGGTGCTGCGCACGCGGCTCTACGACGCCCAGCGCGAAGCCACCCAGGGCGCGGAGGCCGAGGCGCGGAAAGCGATGGTCGGCAGCGGCGACCGTTCCGAACGCATCCGCACCTACAATTTCCCGCAAGGCCGCGTGACCGATCACCGGATCGGGCTGACGCTGCACAAGCTCGAGGAAGTGCTCGCCGGGGCAGGTCTTGGCGAAATGATCGATGCCCTGATCGCCGAGGACGAAGGCAAGCGGCTGGCGGCGCTCAGCGAATAACTTCATTCTCCGTTCGCCCTGAGCTTGTCGAAGGGCCGTCTTTCTGTTGGTCCGAACGTGAGGAAGAAGAACGGTGCTTCGACAAGCTCAGCACGAACGGAATTGGGCATGACCGCAGGCGAAGCGATCCGCGCCGCTGCCGAGGCGCTTGCCCCGGTGAGCGACACCGCGCGGCTCGATGCCGAATTGCTGATGGCGCATCTGTTCGGCGTCACCCGCTCCGAAATGCTGCTGCGCCACATGCGCGACCCCGCCCCACCGGGCTTCCCCGCGCTGGTTGAGCGGCGCTCGGGCCACGAGCCGGTCGCCTACATCACCGGGCGCCAGGACTTCTACGGGCTGCCCTTTATCGTCACGCATGCGACCCTGATCCCGCGCGGCGACAGCGAGACGCTGGTGGAGGCCGCGCTGGCGGCCAAGCCCGATGCGGCCCGCGTGCTCGATCTGGGCACAGGATCGGGCGCGCTGCTGCTCGCGGTGCTGGCCCATTGCCGCGAGGGCCAGGGGGTGGGGATCGACCGCTCGCCCGAGGCGCTGGTGGTCGCGGCGCGCAATGCCGAACAGCTGGGGCTGCGGCCGCAAGCGGATTTCCGGCAAGGCGATTGGCATGCCGCCGGGTGGGCGGACGGCCTCGGCACCTACGACCTTATCCTCTGCAACCCGCCCTATGTGGAAAGCTCTGCCGCGCTCGATCCGCAGGTGCGCGATTTCGAGCCGGCCAGCGCGCTCTTCGCCGGGCCCGAGGGGCTCGACGATTACCGCGTGCTGATCCCGCAATTGCGCGCGCTGATGACCCCGCAAGCGCTGGCGATCCTCGAAATCGGGGCGAATCAGACCGAAGCGGTCAGCGCCCTCGCGGTCGCCTCCCGCTTTGCGGTCGAGCTGCGCCGCGACCTTGCGGGCCGCGCGCGGGCTTTGGTGCTGCGGTGACCAAAAAGCGCGCGCAGGGCTTGGCAAACCGGTTTCGCATCGCTACGTCTTGCCAAGGCCAGATGGATTGCGAAGGGCGCAAACCGCTGGGCCAAGCTCCTAAACTCAGCTGAGACGGCCGTCAGGGCAAGCCCCCGACAGCACGCAGCGCGGAGCACGCGGCACGCTTCGGCATGACCAAGCGTGACGCAAGGGCAAGGGGTCTGTTGACCGCGCGTATGATCAGTTTTGCCGCGCAGGTCGCTGATAAGGAACATCTTCCTTGAATAACAACCGTAATAACCGGCGTCGCGGGCGCGGCAACCGCAACCAGGGCGGCAATGGCGCCCAGCTGAACCGCATTGACAGCCGGGCGCGCGGCAATGCCCCGCAAATGCTCGACAAATACAAGAAGCTTGCGCAGGACGCCCAGCACAACGGCGACCGGGTGCAGATGGAGTACTACCTCCAGTTCGCGGACCACTATTTCCGCGTGATCGCCGACAACAAGGCCCGCCAGGACGAGCAGCGCGGTGGCAACGGCGGCCCGCGCCGCAATGACGAGCGCGATTCTGCCGAGGATTACGAGGACGATTTCGACTTCGGCCGCCGCAACGACACGCCGACGCGCTCGCCCTACGAACAGCACGACAATCTCGGCAACGCCGACATGTCCGAGGGCGAAACCGGGCAGGAGGGCGAAAGCTTCCTTTCCGACGATCGTCAGGACGACCGGTCCGATGACCGCGGTCAGGAACGCGGCGACGACCGGGGTGGGGACCGCCCGCGCGGCCAGCGCCGCCAGCAGCAGCCTCAGCGCAAGCCCAAGGATACGGGCCGCCCGGACCGCGGCGAGAAACGTGCCGAACGGCCCGAACGCGCCGAGCGCAGCGCAGAGCGCCCTGAACGCGCCGAACGCGCCGAGCGCAGCGAACGTCCTGTCGCCGAACGGGCCGACAAGCCCGCCCGCGCCCGCAAGCCCCGCAAGAGCGCCGATGACGGCGAGCAGCTGGGCATCGACAGCTCGATCCTCCCGCCCTCGATCCGCGGTGACGATACGGGCGGGGACAGCGGCACGCTCGAAACCGTCGAGTAAACGCCATGCGGGAGCGGCTGGCGGCAGCGGCGGCCGCAGTGCCCGCGCTGGCGCAGCGCCGTCCGGCGCTGGCGGCCATCGTGCTCGGCCTGCTGGCTGCCTGCGCCTACCCGCCGCTCCATCTGTGGCCGCTGGGCCTTGCCGCACTCGCAGGGTTCGTGTGGCTGATCCATTCCGCCGGTAATTGGCGCCGCGCCCTGTGGTGGGGGTGGTGCTTCGGCTGGGCGCATCTGACGCTCGCCAACAACTGGATCGCGACTGCCTTCACCCATCAGGCGAAGATGCCCGAGGCGCTCGGCTGGGCGGCGGTGCCGCTGCTGTGCATTTACCTCGCGATTTATCCCGCCCTGGCCGCGCTGGCGGCGCATCTGCTGGCGCGAGGGCGCTCTCTCTCGGCCTTCGGGCTGGTGCTGGCAGGCACATGGATCGTCACCGAGTGGCTGAGGGGCTGGGTGTTCACCGGCTATCCGTGGCCGCCGCTCGGGCTGATGCTGTTGGGCGGGTGGGATAAGCCCGGGTGGGCAATGGTGCTGCCATGGGTGGGCACCTACGCGCTGTCAGGCTTGGCCATCTTCTTCGCCGCCGGCACTGCCGTGATTGCCACCGAGCGGCGGATGTTGAGCCTGCTCGCGCCGTTCCTGTTCGTCGGCATTGCCATGCACCTCCCGGCGCTTGAAGTGACGCCGCCCATCAAGGGCCTGCGCTACACCCTCGTCCAGCCCTACATCCCGCAGTCCGAAATCAACGACCCCTCCAAGTTCGAGGAGCAGTTCGAGCGCCTCGCCAAGCTCACCGGCAAGGGCGACGGCCAGCCGCGGATCGTGCTGTGGCCCGAGAGCGGTGTCCCCGACTATCTCGAGGACGGCTACCCCGAGCGTTACTACTACGCGATGACCGCCAATGGCGATCCCGACTACGCCCGCCGCCGCATCGGCGCTGTCATCGGTCCGCAATCGACGCTGCTGACCGGCGTGGTCAATCTCAATATCGGCCGGATGCCCGATGGCCGCCCCGGCGCGGTCAGTGCGCGCAATTCGGTGATGGCGCTGGACGGCTCGGGCCGCATTCTCGCGGGCTACGACAAGGCGCACTTGGTGCCTTATGGCGAATACTTGCCGATGCGTCCGATCCTCGAACCGCTCGGGCTGTCGCGGCTGGTGGCGGGGAGCATCGACTACCTCCCCGGCCCCGGCCCGCGCACGCTCGATCTCGGGCCGCAGGGCAAAGCGGGGGTGATGATCTGCTACGAGATCGTCTTCTCGGGCCATGTCGCCGACAGGGCGAATCGCCCCGACTACATCTTCAACCCTTCGAACGACGGCTGGTTCGGCACCTGGGGCCCGCCGCAGCACTTGGCCCAGGCGCGGATGCGCGCGATCGAGGAAGGCCTGCCCGTCTTGCGCTCGACCACCACCGGGATCAGCGCCGTGATCGACGCGGACGGCGTGGTGCGCGGCACCATCGCGCCGGGCAAGGCCGACAAGCTCGAGGGGCTCGTCCCCGCCGCCAACCCGCCGACGCTGTTCGGACAACTCGGCCACGTCCTCACGCTGGCATGGGCCGCGCTGTTCCTCGCCCTCGGCCTCGCGCTTCCGAGAGTGCTTGCGCTTGTCCGCGCGCGCGGCTAGGGCGTTTCGCAATAAAGCGGGACATAAAGGTTTCCTTATATCTCTATAAGGTGCTCGCCCCGCCCGACCGCCCATTCCAGCCCCCGGGGGACATCAATGCGCAACGACTATCTCTTCACCTCGGAAAGCGTTTCCGAAGGCCACCCCGACAAGGTCGCCGACCAGATTTCGGACGCGATCGTCGACCTGTTCCTCTCCAAGGACCCCGAAGCGCGCATCGCCTGCGAAACCCTGACCACCACCCAGCTGGTGGTCCTGGCGGGCGAAATCCGCTGCAAGGGCGTGTTCGAGAACGGCGAATGGGCACCCGGCGCACAGGAAGAGATCGAAGCCGCCGTGCGCGCCACCGTGAAGCGCATCGGCTATGAACAGGACGGCTTCCACTGGGAGAAGTTCGAATTCATCAACCGCCTGCACGGCCAGTCGGCGCACATCGCGCAAGGCGTGGACGCGGGCGAGAACAAGGATGAAGGCGCGGGCGACCAGGGCATCATGTTCGGCTACGCGACCGACGAGACCCCCGGCCTGATGCCCGCGACGCTCTATTACAGCCACAAGATCCTCGAGCGCATGGCCGCCGACCGTCACTCGGGCGCCGCCCCCTTCCTCGAACCCGATGCAAAGAGCCAGGTGACCCTGCGCTACGAAGGCTCGCTCCCCGTCGCCGCGACCGCGGTGGTGGTCTCGACCCAGCACGCTCCGGGCTATGACGAGAACGACCCGGCCAAGCAGGCCGAGCTCGAAGCTTACGTCAAGGGCGTGATCGCCGACGTGATCCCGCCGGTTCTCCTCCGGGAGACCGAATATTTCATCAACCCGACCGGCAGCTTTGAAATCGGCGGCCCCGATGGTGACGCGGGCCTCACCGGCCGCAAGATCATCGTCGACACCTATGGCGGCGCATCGCCCCATGGCGGCGGCGCGTTCAGCGGCAAGGACCCGACCAAGGTTGACCGCTCGGCGGCCTACATCACCCGCTACCTCGCCAAGAATGTGGTGGCCGCGGGCCTCGCCACGCGCTGCACCATCCAGATCGCCTATGCGATCGGCGTGTCGAAGCCGCTGTCGCTTTATGTCGACACGCATGACACCGGCACCGTCGGCGACGACGCGATCGAGCAGGCGATCCTCGGCATCGCCAAGCTCGGCGGCCTGACCCCGCGTTCGATCCGCACGCATCTCGGCCTCAACAAGCCGATCTACCAGCCGACCGCCGCCTACGGCCACTTCGGCCGCACCGCGGAAGGCGACTTCTTCCCGTGGGAACGCCTCGATCTGGTCGACGATCTGAAGGCTGCGCTCGGCTGATTTTCGGGTAGGGTGCTGTCCGTGACGGCACCCACTCCTCCCCCTGCGGACCGCATCCTCGCGCTAGATGCGCTGCGCGGGGTCGCGGTCATCGGCATCGTCGGCATGAACGTGCTCGCCTTCGCGGTGCCGGGGCCGGCCTATTACAACCCCCAGAGTTTTGGCAGCACCAGCCCGCCCGATTACTGGGTGTGGCTGGCGAGCTTCGTCTTCATCGAGGACAAGTTCCGCACGCTCTTCGCCATGCTGTTCGGCGCGGGGTGCCTGATTCTGATCGAGCGCGCCCAAGCGAGCGGTAGTGCCTCACCGTGGCGCGCCCACTACGCCCGCATGTTCGTGCTGTTCGCCATCGGCCTCGTCCATGCGACCCTGCTTGCCAGCAATGACGTGCTGCGCGCCTATGCGCTCGCGGGCCTCGCCCTGCCGCTGCTGGCGGGGCTCAATGCGCGCGCGCTGGTGACGGTGTCGCTGGGGCTGCTGGGCGTCCACCTGTTCCTCGGCCTGGCGCTGCTCGGGCCTTCGATGGCGGCGTGGCTGACGGGCCGTGAGGGGTCCGAGATGCTGCTCTGGGCCGAGCGCCAGTTCGGGCGCGATCCCGCCGCGATCACCGCGCTGCTCGAACAGGGGCGCGAGGCGTTTTCGGCGCGCGTGGTGCGGCGCGTCCTCGGGATTCCGGTGCAGATGACCGCGCTGGTCGGCGCGCTGCCGCTGAACCTTTCGGCGATCGCGCTCGGCATGGGGCTGTGGCGCGGCGGGATGCTGAAGGGCGAATGGCGGACCTTCCGGCTCCAGCGTGTCGCGGGGATCGCCGCGCTGGTCGCGCTGCCGGGGCTGCTGGGGCTCGCCGGATGGCTGGTGGTCACGGGCTTTCCCGCGGCGCTGGTGGGGCCGGTCGCGCTGCTGTTGTCCGCTCCCTTCGACGTGGCGCTGGCGCTGAGTTATGCCGCGCTTGCTATGGCCTTCCTCGGCAAGCCGGGTGCGGTGACGGCGCGGCTCGCCGATGTCGGCCGACTGTCGCTCTCCAACTATCTGATGACCAGCGTGATCCTGTCGGCGATCTTCGCCAGCTGGGGTCTCGGCCTGTTCGGCGAGGTTACCCGCTGGCAGGCCTTCGCGCTCGGGCTGGTGCCGGTCGCGGCGATGCTGCTGTGGTCGCCCTTGTGGGTCGAGACAATCGGGCAGGGACCATTCGAGCGGCTGTGGCGGCGGGCCGCGCGGGCGCTGGCCTAACCGTCTTCCCCGTGGATCGGCGAGGGCCGGTCGAGCGCCAGTTCGGCGTCCGAGAAGGTGAAGGGGCTGCGCACCCCCGCCATCCCGCCAAGCTCGACCCGCATCCCGCGCGCGATCACCTGCGGATCGGCGAAGACCTCGTCGAGCCGGTTGATCGGCCCCGCCGGAACGCCCGCCGCATGGCAGGCATCGAGCAGGCCCTGCTTGGTCCAGCCTGCGGTGGCGGCAGCGATCTCGGCATCGAGCGCCTTGGCGTTGGCGGTGCGGTCCCCGTTGGCAGCGAAGCGTGGGTCGGTTGAGAGGTGCTCCATCCCAAGCACCGCCATCAGCTTGTGGAACAGCCCGTCATTGGCAGGCGCGAGGATCACGTGACCGTCGCTCACCGCGAAGACGCCATAGGGCGCGACCTGTGCGTGGGCGTTGCCCATCCGCGGGGGGTTGTGACCGGTGGTAAAGTAGTAGGTCGCTTGGTTGGCGAGCAGCCCCACCGAACAGTCAAGCAGCGCCATGTCGACCTGCTGGCCCTTGCCCGTACGCGCCCGCATCAGCAGCGCGGCCTGCACGCCGTTCGCGGCCCAGACCCCGGTCGCCAAATCGCTGATCGAGATGCCCATCTTGACCGGATGGCCCTCCGGCTCGCCGGTCAGCGACATGAGGCCGCTCATCCCCTGCGCGACGAAATCATAACCCGCCTCATGCGAACGCGGGCCGGTCTGGCCGAAGCCGGTGATCGAGCAATAGACAAGGCCGGGGTTGGCCGCGGCAAGACTGGGGTAGTCGAGCCGGAATTTGACGAGGCTGCCGGTCTTGAAGTTCTCGATCACCACATCGGCGTCGGCGCATAGGTCCTTGACCCGCGCCAGGTCGCCCGCGTCGCCGAAGTCAGCGATGATCGAGCGCTTGCCGCGGTTGCACGCATGGTAATAGGCCGCCTCGCGGTGGACTGTGCCCGAAGCGTCGGTGCGCTCGACCCATGGCGGGCCCCACAGCCGAGTGCCGTCGCCTTCGGGGCTTTCGACCTTGATGACGTCAGCACCAAGGTCCGCGAGGATCTGCCCGCAAAACGGCCCCGCCAGCACCCGCGCCAGCTCAACCACCTTGAGGCCTGCGAGCGGCGCGATGGGGTTGCGCGGTTCGGCGAGCCACGTGGTCATTCGCCCAGATGCCTGCGCAGAAAGGCGACAGAGTCCGCCAGCACCGGGCCATTGCTGCGGAACGGCACCGAGAGCGCCATCACCACCTCCTCGTGGTTCAGCGCGCCGTAGTTCTTGACCTCCACCGGCGCGCCCAACCCGCGCAGCTTGGCGCCGAGATTGTTGGCGTTCTTGGGCCGCACGGTCTCGTCGCCCTCGGAGGTGACGAGCAGCAGCGGCGGCGCGTCGGCACGGGCGAACTCGATCGGCTGCGTCTCTTCTGGGCGCGGCCACTGCGAGAATGCGGCAATCGAGCGCGGCTTGTCGAAGGGGTAGAAGTCGTAGGGGCCCGACAGACCGACCGCGGCCTTCACATTCGCTGGATCGGCCCCGGCGGCCACCAGCCGCTTGGCATCTAGCGCCAGCATCACCGCCTCATAGGCCCCCGCCGAGTGCCCCATGAAGGCGATGCGCTTCGGGTCGCCGCCGTGCTGCGCGATGGTCTTTTGCGTCCAAGCGACCGCCTCGGCCCCGTCATCGAGGAAGGCGGGGAAGAGGACGTCCGGCACCTTGCGGTAATCGGGGATCACCACGAGGAACCCCTCTCGTGCCAAGGCCCGCCCGGCGAAGGCATAGGAGGTGCGGTCCCCCTTGGCCCAGCCGCCGCCGTACCAGAAGATCACGACCGGGAGGGGGCCCTCACCTGCGGTTTCGGGAACCCAGATGTCGAGCGTCTGTCCGTGGCTGCCAAAGGGCACGCCCTCGGCCACCAGTCGCGCGCCGCTCGCCCCGCCGGTCACGCGGTCGTACCACGAGAGCAGCCGCGGCGGCGAGGTGAAGGCCAGCACGCCGCCCACCGCCGCCGCCAGCGCGAGGCCGCCGATCGCGAGCCTACGCTTCATCAGACGACGTAATGCGCGGTGGTGGTCGCGGCGATATCGGCCGCGGTCACGCCCGGCGCGGTTTCGATCAACCGGAACGGCTCGCCCTTCGCGGGTCGCTGGAACACCGCGAGGTTGGTGATCACCATGTCGACCACCCCTGCCCCCGTCAGCGGAAGGGTGCATGCGGGGATGAACTTCGGGCTGCCGTCCTTCGCCGTGTGGTCCATCACCACGATGATCTTCTTGACCCCCGCGACGAGGTCCATCGCCCCGCCCATGCCCTTGATCATCTTGCCCGGGATCATCCAGTTGGCGATGTCGCCATTCTCAGCCACTTCCATCGCGCCCAGCACGGTGAGGTCGATATGCCCGCCGCGGATCATCGCAAAGCTGGTCGCCGAGTCGAAATAGGCGCTGTGCGGCAGCTCGCTGATGGTCTGCTTGCCTGCATTGATCAGGTCCGCATCGACCTCGTCGTCATAGGGAAACGGCCCGATGCCGAGCATCCCGTTCTCGCTCTGGAGCGTCACCAGCATGCCCTCGGGGATGTGGTTCGCCACCAGCGTCGGGATGCCGATGCCGAGATTGACGTAATAGCCGTCCTTGAGCTCGCGCGCGGCGCGGGCGGCCATCTGGTCGCGGGTCCAGCCGGTGAGGGTTGCGGCTTCGGCCATGCGAGGAAACTCCTGAATTTCTAGCGGAAGTTGAGAACGAGGAATTCGAATTCG
>JAIYEK010000254.1 GCA_027487015.1 Erythrobacteraceae bacterium
AACGGCGCTCCCACAGGAAGCAGATCGCCTGCTGCTTCCAACGCCTGGGCACGCATTTCGTGCTCGGCGTCAATCCACACGCCGTCGCGCCGCACCGGGAGCGGGGGCGCAACCTTGTCCATGAATTGGCGGATGCCGGTCTTGCCGCCCTCGGGGTCGACAATGGCTTCGGAGAAGAGCTTGGCTTCGCGCGCGGTGCCCTGCGTGATCCCATGTTCGAGACCGGTGCGCACCGCATCCAATGCTCGCGCGCCCGCGACATCGCGGCCGGCCCATTCGAGCTGGCGCAGGATGCGCTGGAGGAAATCGTCCTCCAGCACGTCATCCAGCGAGACCTCCGCCGCGCCTTCCCAGCGTACGGTTGCCGCCTGCCGCTCCATGAAGGCGAAGCCCAATGCGCTGCCGGGGCCATTCTTGACGAAATCGCGCACTGCCGCATGGGCGGCCGACAGCGCATCCTCGGAGCCATCGACGAGCTGATCGACCACGCCGATCTCGGCGGCCTGCTCGGCCGTGATGCTCCGCCCGCCGAGGATAAGGTCGAGCGCATCGCGCAGGCCTTCCGCGCCGCGCCGGTCAGCGAGCAACCGCGGCAAGCGCTGGGTGCCGCCGTAGCCGGGGAGCAAGCGAAGCCGGATCTCGGGCTGGCCGAAGCGCGCGACCGGCTCCGCCACGCGGTAATGGCACGCGAGCGCGAACTCCATGCCCCCGCCGAGCGCCACACCCTGCACTGCCGCGACGCAGGGCTTGTTCATACTCTCGATTGTGCGGAAGGCGAGGTGCGCGTTGTTGGGGAGCACCATCGCCTCGTCGACGCTGTGGATCTCCTCGAGCATCTGGCGGATGTCGGCCCCCGCCACGAAGGACGAGGTGCCCTCGCCGGTGAAGACCACCGCCACGACATTATCGTCGCGCGCGAGGGTCGAAGTGACCAGCACCAGCTCATCGATCGCGCGTTCGTTGAGTGCGTTGACCGGCGGGTTGGTGACGGTGACGGTCGCGACCTGCTTGCCGGGCGCGACGGTATTGTATTGCACGAGGAAATAGCGGTGGCGGTCGAACAGCGCCTGTTCGTCGCTCATGCGCTGTTTGCGCTGCCAGTCGTTGATGACGGTGCGCAGCTCGTCCAGCGCCTCGGGGTTCCTGAGCGTCGTGACGTCGCCGACATCCTCGCCCACCACCAGCGCGCGGACCATGCGGCGCATGTATTTGCCCGAGCGGGTTTCGGGGAACTGCGAGACTTCGATGAAGTCGGCCGGCACCGCCACCGCGCCCTTTTCGGTGCGCACGAGGTCGAACAGGCGGCGCTTGTCCTCGTGGGTTAGCTTGCGCCCCTGAACCGGCACCACGAAGGCGAGCGGGGTCAGCCCCTTCTCACGGTGCGGCGCGCCCACGACCAGCACATTGCCGACCGGCGAGTCCGGCGCCAGCGCCTTGTCGCGCAGCACCGCGCCCTCGATTTCCTCGGTGCCCATGCGGTGGCCCGAGACGTTGATGACGTCGTCCGAACGCCCGTGGAGCGAGAACGAACCGTCGGCATGCTGGATCGCGAAGTCGCCCTGGGTATAGGCCCATGCGCCCTTCCAGCGCCGCCAATAGCCGTCCTCCCAGCGCGCCGCATCGCCGCGCCAGGCGGGATCGACGCGGCCATCTTCGACCGTGAAGCCCGCAATATCGCCCCAGATGGTGCGAGCGAGATAGGGATAGGGGGCGGCGATGACGATCTCGCCCTTCTCGCCGATGTCGGCCTTGCGCCACGGCACGCCGCCCGCTTCGGCGCGGGTGAAGGGCGCATCGGCCCCTGTTCCTTCGTCATCCTCGACCCACACATCGCCCACGATCCACGGCAGCGGATAGGCGTGGGCATCGGGGCGCAGCGGGAAATCGTCGTTCGCGAACATGTGCGTCCACGCGATCCCGCCGTGCTCGGTCGCCCAGTAGGAGTTGATGTAGCGCGGGGTGACGTGCTCCATCCCGAAGGCCTGCACCGACGGCGAGACCGGCTCGGCGCAGAAGGTCGCCACGCGCAGCCCGCTCATGTCGTAGCGCTCGACCTCGGCGAGGTTCGCCGGATCGGACATGATCGCCTTGAGGAAGGTCACGCCCGCCTTGAAGATCTTCACATCGTGCCGCTCGATCATCGAGGCGAAGCGGCCCGCATGGGGGAAGACCGGCGAGCCTTCGGAGACCAGCGAGGTTACCCGCGTCATCAGCGGCGCGCAGATCAGGTAGCTCTGCCCGGTGATCCAGCCCGGATCGGCGACCACGAACAGCGTATCACCGGGGCGCGCATCGAAGCTTGCCGCCATCGTCTCGGCCACGCCCGCTGCATAGCCGTGGCTGTGGACGATCCCCTTGGGCTTGCCCGTCGAGCCCGAGGTGTAGATGAAGAACATCGGATAGTCGGCATCGACCGGCATAGCCTTGGACGAGGCCCAGATCGCGCGGACGAAATCGGTGTCGGAGAGCGCCAGCAGATCGGCTTCGGTCTGCACGGCAAAGCCCGCCCCGCGCGCCTTTTCCAGCACAGTCACGAGCGCCGCGTCGGTCAGCTCGTGGCTCCAGCGGTCGCGCTCCTCGCGCCAGATAAT
Source organism: Erythrobacteraceae bacterium (assembly GCA_027487015.1). Classification (GTDB taxonomy): domain Bacteria; phylum Pseudomonadota; class Alphaproteobacteria; order Sphingomonadales; family Sphingomonadaceae; genus Erythrobacter. The sequence goes on from JAIYEK010000254.1 coordinate 2,592, forward strand.
GTCGGGCTGGTGGGTGTGGCGGCACACGATCACCGCTTCCACGCGCGGCGGGAGGGTGACGAGGCTCGAGGCGATCGCGATCCGCACGCGGGCGGCGTCAGCAGTGCTGATCCGGCCTTCCGCACCGAGATTGATCAGCGCCCGGCCCACGCCGCGCATCACGTCCGAACGGTCGACCGTGATCTCGCCCGCCAGCGCCTCACGCACCGTATCGAGGATCGCCGCGTGCCCGCCCTCGGGCAGGCCCAGATCGAGCCCGCCAAGGATTTCCAGTGCGGTCGTCACCGGCACGAAATTGTCGAGCGCGGGATCGGTATAGGCGTTCTTGAAGGCCGCAACCTGCGCGTTGCGGTAAGAACCGTCGCTGGTGACAATCACCCGAGCGCCGGTATCCGCGATGCGGTCTGACAGGGTCTTGTCGGAGAACCCGCCGAACACCGCCGTGTAGACCACGCCCATGCGCTTGGCGGCCTCGGTCCAGTAGATCTGCGGCACGATGCTCGGCATGTTGAGCGCCATTCGATCACCGGGCTTGAGGCCCAGCGCTTCCAGCGCCACCGCGCACTTCGCCACCTCGAGCAGCAATTGCTTGCGGGTGACGGTGAAGCAGTCGATCGGCGCGCCCTTGCCGCCCAGCGCCGACATGTCCCAGCGGTCGCCTTCGAACACCAGCGCCGCCTCGTCGCCGTGACCGGCGAGCACATGGCGGTCGAGTTCGGAGAAGGCGGCATTGGTGCGCCCGCCCACGAACCAGCGCCAATGCGGCGGGTTGGAGCCGTCAAATCCGGTGTGCCAGGGGGTGAAGCCGGAGGGTAGCGCAGGCGAGACGGGCGCGCCGCTTGCCGCATCCCAGCCGTGCCAGCCGCCATCTTCCCCGCGCGCGAGCCACGCGCCTGCCGGGCCCGCCTCGGCCACGAACCAGTGCATGTTGCGGCCCGCGATCTCGCCGTGGAACGCACCCGGATCGGCGAGCGCGGCGGCGCGCATCGCCTCCCAGTCGGCACGGTTTCGAACGGGATTGGTCAGCGCCTCGGGCGGGCTCGCCAGCAGAGTATCGACAGAAATGACGTCATCCCCCCGTTATCGCAAAGACCGGCTTGCTCAAGCCGGGTGCAAAACTCGCTGGGGCGTGATCCCGAACGCCGGCGGTGTTGCAGCAAAATTACACGTTGCAGCGCCCGCGAGAAACAAAAGACCGCGCGAGGACCACGAGCCGATAACGCCCTTGCTCGTAAAGAGTTCCGCTCCCTTCGACGTCCAGACGCCTCAGCCTGCCGCGTTCCGGGGGGCGGGAGCAGGAGTAACGCTTTTTCAATCACGCCGGGTCTATGTCAGGTAACGGTCGCCTAACCATGACGGACGACACAGCAAGGACGAGGTATGCCGCTAGGCTTTCGCAAGACCCTGCGCGAATCCAGAAACGCCGCGCCTGACAAGGGCACGGCGCAGGGCGGTATCACGCCCGATCGCGCCGCGGTGCTTGGCGAAGTCGAGGAACTCGGCATCGGGATGTTCTGGGCGACCGACGCGGAAGGCAACCTCAGTTTCCTTTCGCAGCGCGCGCTGGCAGACTTGGGGGCCGGCTCGGATGAGCTGATCGGCAAGCCCCTCATCCGCGTCTTCAACGATATCGAGGAAGAGACCGGCGCACCGACCCAGCGCAGCCTTTCGTTCAAGCTCAAGGCCCGCTCCAAGCTCGACGAGCAGATCGTTGCGGTGACCGATGCGCGCGACACTACCCGCTGGTGGCGGCTCAACGGCCGCCCGCTGCTCGATGCCGAGGGCAATTTCAGGGGCTATCGCGGCAGCGCGATCGATATCTCGGCGCAATATGCCTACGAGACCCAGGTCGCACGCCAGTCGCAGGTCGACGAGCTGACCGGGCTCGCCAACCGCCGCAAGCTCAACGAACGCCTCTCGGCCATGCTCGCCGCCTTCCGCGTCAGCCGGCGCAGCTGCGCGCTGATGATGCTCGATCTCGACCGCTTCAAGCAGGTCAACGACACGATGGGCCACCCGGCGGGCGACGAGCTGCTCAAGCAGGTCGCCCAGCGCCTCACATCGATCGTCGGCAACCACGGCGAGGTCGGCCGGCTTGGCGGCGACGAATTCCAAGTGCTGCTGCCCGATATGGACGACCGCGGCTCGCTGGGCGAACTGGCCAACCGTGTTGTCCAGTCGATCTCGCAGCCCTACCAGATCAACGGTCGGCGTGCGATCATCGGCACCTCGGTCGGCATCGCGATCGCGCCCTATGACGGGCTCGAGGCTGATGAGCTGACCCGTTCCGCGGACATGGCGCTCTATTCCGCCAAGGAAACTCGGGGCGGCACCTTTTGCTTCTTCACCAGCGAACTTCGCGATGCGGCATCCAAGACCGCGATGCTCGGCGACCGGCTGCGCGACGCGGTCGACAAGGACGAGCTGAAGCTCGCCTACCAGCCGCTCGTCGATCCGGTCACCAACGAGGTCAAGTGCTTCGAGGCGCTGCTGCGCTGGCACGACGAGGAAGCGGGCGACATCAGCCCCGCCCAGTTCATTCCGGTCGCCGAGAATGACGACCTTATCATCCGCATCGGGGAGGCCGCTTTGCGGCAGGCCTGCATCGACGCGCTGGCCTGGCCCGATACGATCCGCGTCGCGGTCAACGTCTCGGCCAAGCAGTTCATCCGCCCCGGCTATCGCAAGGCCGTCGCCGCCGCGCTCGCCGCCTCGGGCCTGCCGCCGCAGCGGCTCGAGCTCGAGATCACCGAGAGCGTGTTCGTCGGCGATCTGGAGACGGTCGACGCGATCTTCCGCGATCTGAAGAAGCTGGGCGTGCGCCTTGCGCTCGACGATTTCGGCACCGGCTATTCCTCGTTGGGCTACCTCAAGCACGGCCATTTCAACAAGATCAAGATCGACCAGAGCTTCGTGCGCGGCTGCACCGAGAACGGGGATATCAACCCCGCGATCATCACCGCGATCGTCGCGCTTGCTAAGGCGCTGGGGATGGAAACCGTCGCCGAGGGGGTCGAGGCGATGGACGAGCTTGCGCTGGTCAAGCAGCGCGGTGCGGACCTGGTGCAGGGCTACATCTACTCCAAGCCCATCACGCAGGAGCAGGTGCTCGCCCAGTTCGCCGAGGGTTCGGGCGTGTTCCGCCCCAGCGGCCCGCCGCGCCACCGCGCCGAGCGCATCACCATCTTCCGCAAGGTCGGCTTGATCCACGAGGACCACTACTACGACGTGATCCTGCGCAACCTCTCCAAGACCGGGGCGCGCATCACCGGGCTGGCCGGGGTGCCGGTCGGGACCGACGTGGTGCTCGATCTCGGCCACGGGCAGCTGGTGGTCAGCAAGGTCGCCAACGCCACCGAGAACAGCCAGGGCCTCAAGTTCGAGACCTCGCTGATTTCCGACGGCAGCGGCGGCTTCATGACCCGCCACCGCATCTCGCCCTATTCGCTCGCCGAAGCCGGTATCCCGCTGGCGGCGCTCGGCGCGGGGGCCTTCCCGCTTGCCAAATGGCGCGAGGCGAACAAGTCGGTGCCCAAGTTCGTCCAGCTCGAACTGAGCATTCCCGGCGCCTGAACCACGCCGCGATGTTCCACGTGGAACATCGAACGAACCTGCAACCACTCGCCTACGCGGCGACAACCATGTGATGACCGCCGCGCGGCCTCAACCGCGCCCGCGATAGGGAGCGACGCCCTGATCGGGCAGCCACAGATCCTGCGGCGGCGGCCCCGATTGCCAGAACACGTCGATCGGGATTCCCCCGCGCGGATACCAGTAGCCGCCGATCCTCAGCCACTGCGGGCGCATCTCTTCGAACAGCCGCACACCGATGCCGACGGTCACATCCTCGTGGAAGCCGTTGTGGTTGCGGAACGACCCGAGGAACAGCTTCAGACTCTTGCTCTCGACGATCGTTTCGCCCGGCACATAGTCGATCACCAGATGCGCGAAATCGGGTTGGTTGGTGACCGGGCACAGCGAGGTGAATTCCGGCGAGACGAAGCGCACCAGATAGGTGAGCCCCGGGCGCGGGTTGGGCACGTAGTCGAGCACAGCTTCCTCGGGCGAGGTCGGGAGCGGGGTATCCTTGCCGAGGAATTGCGGCTGGGGCTTGGAGGGGGGTGTGGTATCCATGCCGCGCTGTTGCCGCGTTCCGTGCGCGCACGCAAGGCCGGAACTGGACGCGGGGCGGGCGACCTGACTATGGCAAGACAGCGCGGGTTCACACCGGCTCCCGCACACTCCCGCACCTGCTCGCCGACCATCCGAACGCGGCATCTGCCGCACCTGACGAACCGTCCCGCCAAAGTCCAACGCGCCATGAACCGCCTGATTGCCCGCCTTATCCGTCTGGCCCCTGCCGCATCCGTGCTGGCGAGCACGCTTGCGATGGCCGAACCGCTCGCCGCGCAGCAGACCTACAGTTTGCCGCCTGCAAGCCCGGCGCCCACGCCTGCACCGGCCGGTCCTGCGGACGAGCGCGCAGGCGTCGCCATCCCGCCGCGCGCGGTGGCGACGGCGCGGCCAACCGCGACCGCGACGACTGCATCGACTCCGGCACCTTCACCCACCGTGACGCCGCGCCCCGTGCCGCGAGCGAGCGTGCCTCCGCCGCGCACGAGCGCTCCTTCCGCCACCACAGCCCCGCCCGCGGCAACGCCCGTCCCCGGCCCCGCCGCAGCATTGCCGGAGACGCAGGCACCGGGGGGGCCCTCGCCTTCGGCTTCGGTCGCAGCGCCGCCGCTGGCGAGCGCGCCTTCCGATGCAGGCGGAGCGGCTGGGGAACCGCTGGGCGCCGCCGCGCAACTCGCGCTCCCCGACTGGTGGCCCTTTGCCGCAGGCGGGCTCGGCGCGCTGGTACTCCTTGGTGCAGGCGTGCTGCTGTGGCGTAGCCGCAAGGCCAAGCCGCTGCGCCTCGCCGCGCCAGTCGCTGGCTCCCCCGCCGCAGCCCCGGCAGCGCAGGAGCCGCCGCGCCTCGACCTCACGCTCGAGATCACCTCGGCGAGCCGCAGCCTCATGATGTTCACGCTCGAGTACCGCCTCACCATCGCCAACCGCTCGGAGCGCGCGGTGGGCGATCTCCACACCGCAGCCGAGCTCGCCTGCGCGCGGGCGAGCGCCGCGACGGATGGCCGCGCGGCCCCTTCGGCAGGCGCGGCGCAGGCGCTGGCCGCGGTGGATCGCATCGGCCCGCATCAGGCGCGCAGCGTGACCGGCACGCTACGGCTCCCCCTCACCGCCATCGCGCCGCTGCGGCAGGGGCAGACCCCGCTCTTCGTTCCGCTGGTCCACGTGACGCTGGAGGGCGAGAGCCTTGCCGCGCAGGCCCGCACTTTCGTGATCGGCACGCCGAGCCCCAGTGGCCGCATCCACCCGATCAAGCTCGATACGCCCCCCGGCGGCATCGCGGGGCTGGTGGCGCAAGCCGTCGCGGCGCAACCGGCGTCTGCCGCCGCCTGAGCGATAGCGGGCTTTGCGCCGCCGCGCGGTGCGCGCTAGGGTCGCGCGCATGACCCAGCTCCCCTCCGCACTTGTCCCGGCCCAGTGGCTCGCCGAGCACCTCGGCAGCCCCAGCCTTGCCGTGCTCGACGCCTCCTATCACCTCCCCGCCGCTGCGCGTGACGCGGCCGCGGAGTTTGCTGGCGGGCATATCCCGGACGCGCGGTTCCTCGCGCTGGCGAGCCTGTTCGATGCCGCCTCGGCCGTGCCCTATGCCTTCCCCACCCCCGAGCAGCTGGCCGAGCGCCTCGCCAGTCTCGGCGTCGGCCCCGATGACGCGATCGTGATCTATGACGACAGCGCGATCCGCACCTCGGCCCGCGCGTGGTTCGTGCTGGCGGCGAGCGGGAGGAGCAATGTCGCGATCCTCGACGGGGGCCTGGCCAAGTGGCGGGCCGAGGGCCTGCCGCTCGAGGCCGGAGCGAACGCGGCCGAGCCTGCCGCCCCCTCTCCCTTCACCGCACCCAACCGGGTGCGGACCAAGGCCGACATGCTCGCCAATCTCGACACCCGCGCAAGCCAGGTGCTCGACGCGCGCAGTGCCGACCGGGTCTATGGCAGCGGGATCGACCCCGTCCACGGCGGGCAGAACGGACGCATTCCCGGCGCGCTCAACCTGCCCTTCACCGAGGTGCTGAACCCTGACGGCACCTACAAATCGCCGGTCGAATTGCGCGCCGCCTTCGAGGCCGCTGGCGTCGATCTCGCCCAGCCGCTCACGGCCACCTGCGGCAGCGGCGTCACCGCGAGCGTGCTGCTCTTCGCGCTCCACCTCATCGGGATCGAAACCGCCGCGCTCTATGATGGCAGCTGGAGCGAATGGAGCGCCGATCCCGCCACCCCCAAGCAGCAGGGCCCCAATCCGTGAGCGGCGGCGGCGATGACAAGCATCTGAGGCCCGCCACCCGTCTGGTGCGCGGCGGGCGGCGCCCTGAATGGACCGGGCCGGTGGTCAACCCGCCCGTCTGGCGCGCCTCGACCCATCTCTACGCAACCGATGCCGAGCGGCAGGCGGCAGGCCACAACAATGCTGACGGGCAGTTCTTCTACGGCAGGCGCGGCGCCCCGACCCAATGGGCGCTCGCCGAGGCGCTGACTGAGATCGAACCCGGCGCGCACGGCACGGTGCTCTACCCGAGCGGCGTCGCGGCGATTGCGGGGGTGATGCTCGCGGTGTTGAAGCCCGGCGACCGGCTGCTGATGAGCGACAACGCCTATGACCCCACCCGCAACATGGCGAACGGCCTGCTGACGCGGCTGGGGGTGGCAACGACCTTCTTCGACCCGCGCGATATCGAAAGCTTCCGCACCGCCGTGGCGGGCGCGAAGGCGGTGTGGCTTGAGGCGCCCGGCAGCCTCACCTTCGAGATGTGCGACGTGCCGCTGCTGGCAAGCATCGCCCGCGAGTCCGGCGCGGTCACCATGATCGACAACACCTGGGCGAGCCCCCTCGGCTTCGCCGCGCTGGAGCATGGCTGCGACATCGTGATGATGAGCCTCTCCAAGCATGTCGGCGGACATTCCGACCTGATGATGGGCTCGGCGAGCGCGGGCAAGCGCTGGTATACGGCGCTGCGGCGGGTGAGCCACGAGCTCGGCCAGGTGGTCTCGCCCGACGATGCCGCGCTGGCGGCGCGGGGCCTCAGGACGATGGGCGTGCGGCTGGCAGCGCAGACCGCGGCGGCGCTGAAGGTGGCGGAGTGGCTGGAAAGCCAGCCGCAGGTCGCCCGCGTGCTGTGCCCGCTGCTCCCCTCGGACCCCGGCCATGGGCTATGGACCCGCGACTTCACCGGCGGCTGCGGGCTGTTTTCTTTCGTGCTGGCGAGCGATGATCCGCAGGCCTCGGCGCGGGTGGCGGACGCGCTGGCGCTGTTCGGCATCGGTTACAGCTGGGGCGGGTTCGAGAGCCTCGCGCTGCCGATCCGGCCCGAGGACTATCGCAGTTGCATGGCCGGAACCGGCGGCGCGCCCGCGCTGCGCCTGTCGATCGGGCTCGAGGATGCCGACGATCTGATCGCCGATCTGGGGCAGGCCTTGGCGCGGGTATAGCTCAGCTACGCGCCCGCCAACCCATTCTCGCTGGAACGGATCGGGCCGCTGGCCCATTTGCCCTTTCATGCAGCACGTTGGCACCATCTATCTTGTCGGCGCGGGGCCGGGTCCGGTGGACCT
>JAIYEK010000168.1 GCA_027487015.1 Erythrobacteraceae bacterium
AGCTTCATGTGGCCCGCCAGCGTCGCCTCCATCAGCGCCGCGCCGTCAGGGCCGGCATAGGGGCTTTCGTCCTCGTTGATCATCAGAATGAACTGCATCGCACATCTCCGTCCAAGTCCTCGCCGGGATGGCAAGGCTCTGACAGGGAGACGCGCCTGCCAAGCGGGATTCGACAGGGGGCGGGAAAATTATTTCCCGAGCGTCTCTTCGAGCAGCGCGAGCGCATTGCGGGTGAAGGCGGCCATGTTGGCGATGCGATCGTCGCTTGCGGTCTCGAGAAGGCGCGTATGCTCCCCGCCCCGACCGACCAGCGCGGCAACGCTGCGTCCCGCCGGCGCGCCGCTCGGGTGCGAGGATCCGCCGACCGATCCGCTCTCGGCGAGCCCCCAGTCCGCCCCGAAATTCTCGCGGATCGCGCGCGCCTGGAGCATCGCGTATTCCTCGGAGGCCCCGCGCATCCCACGATAGGCCTCGCGCGGGAGAGCGAACAGCACGTCGCGCGCCCGCAAGGAATAGACCACGCCCCCGCCCACAAAGAAATCGAGCGCGCCCGGGACAGTGAGCAGGCTTGCGGCGATCAAGCCGCCGGTGGCCCCGTCCGCGACTGCGACCTTCTCGCCCCGCGCGCGCAGCAGGGCCGCGATGCGCAGCGCCTGCGGGTGGAGCTCTTCAATGATCATCCGACATGCGCCCCCGTCACGCCAAAGTGATCCGCGCGCCCACGCGGCGTTCGAGCGCGCGGCGCTCGTCGGGCGAGAGCGCGGCGACCCAGCCTGCGATGCTGTCGAAATCGAGCGATTGCGCATCTGCGGGCACCGCGCTGCCGCTTGCGGCATAGTGCACCACCCAGCGGCTGACATAGGTGACGCTCGCACGCGCGGTGTGCACCATGCGGCAGCCTGCCGAGACAAGCGCGGCGTGGAACACCCGGTCGCCGATCGCTGCGAGCGGGCCGGGGATCAGCGCCCAGCGGGCGATCACGGGATAGGCGCCGGGCAGCAGGAACAGGCAGTTGGTGTCGATCAGCCCGGGCTCCTCGGACACCGTGACCGGCGTGCCGCAAGGCAGTTCGATGCGGCGCCGGGCGACGACGACGTCGGGCGCACTGTCCTGCTCGCCTGCGGCCGCAAGGCACAGCGCGACATGGTCGGGATCAATGCGGTTGTCGGCATCGAGAAAGGCAATCGCATCATAGCCCTCGCCCGCCGCCAGCAGCGCGCCCATCGCACGCGCTACATTGCCGTGGTCGGCGTGGTTGCGGTCCAGCCGCAGATGCCGCACGCCCGCTCCGTCGAGCCAGTCCTGCGCGGCGCCATCGGCGACCAGCAGGTGGTCGCACGCCACGCTCTGCGCGGCGACGCTGGCAAGGCAGTTCTCGAGAACGGCGCGCGGTTCCTGCCAGTAGGGCGTGACGATGGCGATGCGCGCGGTCATCGCACCGGCTAACCCAGCGCCTCGGCCACGATTGCCGCCCAGCCCGCCTCGTCGGTGGTCTCAATCCCGAGCTCGGCAGCCTTCTTGAGCTTGGAGCCCGCCCCCGGCCCGGCCACAAGCAGGTCGGTCTTTGCCGACACGCTGCCCGCGGCCTTGGCACCGAGGCGTTCGGCCTGCGCCTTGGCCTCGTCGCGGCTCATGGTTTCGAGCTTGCCGGTGAAGACGACAGTCTTGCCTGCGACGCGGCTGGCGACGGTTTTCACCTCGTAGCGCGGGGGGGTGACCTCGTTCAGCAGGTCCTCCCACACCGCGACATTGTGCGGCTCATGGAAGAAGTCGCCGAGCGCTTCGACCACCGAAGGGCCGATGCCGTCGATCGCGGTAATCTCGCCCGCCGCCTCGGCGTCGCCAGCGTGGGCGCGGGTCGAGAGTGTGCGCAGCGCGGGAAGCTCGTGGACATGCTTCATCAGATCACGCGCAGTGACCTCGCCGACATGGCGGATGCCGAGCGCGAAGAGCAGCCGCGCGGCATCGGGCGCGCGCTTGGCCTCGATCGCTGCCAACAGGTTATCCACAGACTTGTCCTGCCAGCCCTCGAGCTTGAGGATGTCGGCGCGGCGGTCTTTCAGACGATAGATGTCGGCGGGGCTTTCGAGCCAGCCGAGCGCGAAGAACTGTGCGATGGTCTTCTCGCCCAGCCCCTCGATATCGAGCGCCTTGCGGCTGACGAAATGTTCGAGCCGCTGGGTGCGCTGCGCCGGGCAGATGAGGCCGGCGGTGCAGCGCACATCGACCTCGCCTTCCTCGGCGACGGCCTCGGACCCGCATTGGGGGCAGCGATCGGGGAACGCAAAGCTCTCGCGCTCTTCCTCGCGCGTCAGGTTTTCGACCACCTGCGGGATCACATCGCCCGCGCGCTGGATCACCACGCGGTCGCCGATGCGCAGGCCCAATCGCGCGATCTCGTCGCGGTTATGGAGCGTGACGTTGGTGACCGTCACCCCGCCGACCAACACCGGCGCGAGGCGGCCGACCGGGGTGAGCTTGCCGGTGCGCCCCACCTGAATGTCGATGCCCTGCACCACCGTCTCGGCGCGCTCGGCCGGGAACTTATGCGCCAGCGCCCAGCGCGGGGCCTTGGCGACGAAGCCCAAGCGCTCCTGCCAGTCGAGCCGGTCGAGTTTGTAGACCACCCCGTCGATGTCATAGGCGAGGTTCGGACGCGCCCGGCCGATGGCGGCGAAATGCGCCACTAGCGCCGTGGCATCGCCCTCGATCCGGGTGAACAGCGGCGACACCGGAAAGCCCCATTCCCTGAGCTTCGCCACCACCTCGCTCTGCGTCTCCCCCGGCACCGCCGAAGCCGCCCCCCAGCCA
>JAIYEK010000072.1 GCA_027487015.1 Erythrobacteraceae bacterium
ACACGCACCTGGTGGGTGCGCCCGGTTTCCAGCCGGCATTCGATCTGCGCGGCGTGATCCAGCCGCTGGAGCACCTTGTAATGGGTCACCGCCGATTTCCCGCGCGAGGAATTGTTGGGGAGCACCGTCATTTTCTTTCGGTCCGCGTCCGAGCGCCCGATCCGGGCGTCGACGGTGCCCTCAGGCGGGGAGGGGTGCCCGGCGCAGACCGCGATATAGCGGCGGTGGACGGTATGCGCGGCGAACTGCGCGGCGAGACCTTCGTGCGCGGCGTCGCTCTTGGCGACCACGAGGAGGCCCGAGGTGTCCTTGTCGATCCGGTGCACGATCCCGGGCCGCGCGACGCCGTTGATGCCCGACAGATTGCCCCGGCAATGGTGCAGCAGCGCATTGACCAGCGTCCCGGTGATGTTCCCCACCGCCGGGTGGACGACCATGCCAGCGGGCTTGTCGACCACGACGAGGTGCTGGTCTTCGAAGGCAATGGTAAGCGGGATGTCCTCGGGCTGCGCGGCAGCGGGCATGGCGGCGGCGAGGATGATGCGGAAGGGCATGCCGGCGGCGACCTTGGCGGACGCGCTGGTCGCGGTCTTGCCGGCGACATCGACGCGGCCTTCCTCGATCAGGTTCTGCACCCGCGCGCGGGAGAGGCCGGTGGCCTCGGCCAGCGCCTTGTCGAGGCGGGCGGGGGAATGGATCGTGCCGGTGATGATTTCGCTCTCGGACATGCTATGGCCATGCGCGATGAGGCTCGAAGTGACAAGCCAAGCCCTCGGCGCCATGCGCGCCCATGCTGCCGCTGCGCATCCGCACGAGGCTTGCGGTATCCTGCTGGGCGAGGGCACCTGCATCACTGGGGCCATCGAAACCCGCAACGTCCACCCCTCCCCGCACACCCATTTCGAGATCGACCCCCAGGCCCTGATCGATGCCCACCGCGCCGCGCGCGCCGGGGGACCTGAGGTGATCGGCTATTACCACTCCCACCCCACGGGCGAGGCCGCCCCTTCCGCCACCGACCGCGCCTGTGCCAGCGGGGACGGCAAGGTCTGGGCGATCCTTGGCGGCGGAGACGCCGTGACGTTATGGCGCGACGGGGAGCAGGGCTTCACCGCACTTCCCTTATGCCTGACGGATGGTTAGGTAAGGCCCATGATCTCCCAGACCGATCTCGCCGCGATGCTGTGCTCGCGCCTGTGCCACGACATGCTCTCGCCGGTCGGCGCGCTCGCCAACGGGCTGGAGCTGCTCGCCGACGAGAGGGACCCGGACATGCGCGCGCAGGTGGTCGAACTGCTCGAGCAATCGGCCAAGATCAGCACCGACAAGCTCAAATTCTTCCGCTTGGCTTTCGGCGCGGCCGGGGGCTTTGGCGAGGCGATCCCGGTCGATGAGGCCAAGGCCGTGATCGATGCGCTGGCGGGCGATGCCAAGAAGGTCGAGGTCAACTGGGCCATCGCCGAGCCGAGCCTGCCCAAGCCCGCGGTCAAGGTGCTGCTCAACCTCGCCCAGATCGCGCTCGACGCGCTGGTGCGCGGCGGGACGCTCGATATCGGCGCGGAACGGCGCGAAGGCGCGGTCGAGATCGTCGCGCGCGCGCGCGGTGACCGGATCGCCTTTGACGAGACCATCGGCCGCGCATTGCAAGGCGATCTCGACGAAGGCGAGATCACCAGCCGCACCGCCGCCGCGCACATGATCTGCGTCCTCGCCGAGGAGATGGAAGGAGGCCTCCAGTACAAGCTGGGCGATGGCGCGCTGGTGCTCGGCGCGGTGCTGCCCGAGCCTGAAGGCATGATCGGCTAAATTCCAACACGGGGGCTTACGCGAATGGAGGGGGAGGACGAGCTGGTTCACGAGGAACGCCTCTCGCCCAATTTCGACGATCGCAGCATGCCCGTCACCATGGTGGTGCTGCACTATACCGAGATGAAGCCGGTCGGCACCGCGATCGAGCGGCTGACCGATCCGGCGGCGAAAGTCAGCGCGCATTATCTCATCACCGAGGAGGGCGGGGTGATCCGCCTCGTGCCCGAAGACAAGCGCGCCTGGCATGCCGGGGCGAGCTACTGGCGCGGCATTCCGGACGTAAACTCGGCGAGCATCGGGATCGAATTGGACCATCCGGGCCATGGCCTCGGCTATCGCGGTTTCGCCGATGCGCAGATCGACGCGCTGATCCCGCTGCTGGCGCGGATCGTGAAGCAGTACGACATCCCGCGCGCCAATGTGGTGGGCCACTCCGATGTCGCGCCGATGCGCAAGGTCGATCCCGGCGAGCTGTTCCCATGGCACCGCCTCGCCGATTACAAGCTGTGCCTGCCGCGCCCCGAGTGCCTTGCGGCGGGCAATCCGTTCCACAACGAGGGCAGCTTCTTCCTCGCTTTGGAGCGCTTCGGCTACGACATCACCGATCAGGCGAAAGCGGTCGAGGCCTTCGAGCGCCGCTGGCGCCCTGAGCGCATCACCGGCGTGCCCGATGGCGAGGTGGCGGCGATCCTGTGGCAGCTGCTGCTCGACCGCGACCAGGGGCGGACGCGTTAATTTTGCATTCCGATGACGCTGTGCCTATAGGCCGCCCGGTCAGGGGGCCTGAGGCAGCCGCGCTACGTGCGAGGAAAGTCCGGGCTCCACGAAACAAGGGTGGCGGGTAACGCCCGCCGGCGTCCCTTCGGGGGCGCAAGGGAAAGTGCCACAGAGAGCAAACCGCCGATGGCCTGCTCGCGGGAACAGGCAAGGGTGAAAGGGTGCGGTAAGAGCGCACCGGGGGGCCGGCAACGGCAACCGCATGGCAAACCCCACCCGGAGCAAGGCCGAATAGGGGTCTCGCGCCCTTCGCAAGAAGGGTAGGGGTGTTTCGCCCCGAGAGACCCGGGTTGGCTGCTAGAGCCGTCGAGCAATCGCCGGCCCAGATGAATGGCTGCCACCGCAGGCCCGTCCGCAAGGATACCGCCTGAGGAGACAGAACCCGGCTTATGATG
>JAIYEK010000107.1 GCA_027487015.1 Erythrobacteraceae bacterium
CAGATATAGGGCACCCGCCGCCAGCCGAGCACCGAGCGGTGGGTGTCGGACTTGTGGCCGATCAGCGCGCGGAACGGCGCGGCGAGCAGCGGCACCGCGATCAGCAGCGCGACCAGCCAGGTCGGCGTGCCAAGCTCGACCACCATCACACGGTTCAAGGTGCCGTTCAGCAGCACCGTCGCCATGCCGACGCTGAACTGGAAAAGCGACAGCCGCAGCAGGCGCGGCAGGGGCAGATCGACGCTCGCCGCGTCCGCAAAGGGGAGCAGCCGGAACAGGAGTTCGGCAAAGCTCTGCGGAGCATCCTGGCGAACGGGGCGGTTCATCCGTGCCGCACCAGTTCCAGCGCCTGAGAGGTGTAGAACCCGCTCGAGATGCGCTCGCTGCGGCCGATGCTCCATCCCGAAAGCCGTGCGAGGCGCTCGCGCAGCTCGCCCTCGGCTACGGGCACTATCGCGGGGCTGCGGTCCGACTTGGGGAAGACCTTGCCGATATTGTGCATGGCGCTGAGCAGCGTGGTGCGCGGGGCGAAAGTGAAGAGGATCGAGCCGGTGGTGCGCTGCGCCAGCTTGGCGAGGGCGGCGACGAGATCCTCGGGCTCGTAATGGATCAGCGAATCCATCGCCACCACATGGGCGAAGGTGCCGAGCTGGGGATCGAGCATGTCGCCCGACCGCCAGTGAATGCGCCCGTGGCCGATGAAGGAGGGGGTACGCTCGCGGGCAACCTCGACCAGCCCTACTGCGACATCGATCCCGGTCACTTCCGCGCCCCGGCACGCAGCGGCAACCGCGAGCGATCCGGTGCCGCAGCCCGCATCGAGCAGGCGGGTGCGCCTAAGGTCGGTCGGCAGCCAGCCCATCAGGGTCGCGCGCATCGCATCGCGCCCTGCACGCACCGTGGCGCGGATGCCGCTGACCTTGGTGTCGGAGGTGAGGTCGATCCACGCCTGACGCGCGGTGCTGTCGAAATAGGTCGCCAGCGCCTCGCGGCGGTCGTCATATTCGGAAGGATTGCGGGTCGCCATCATTCAAACCCCAGGAAGTCGAAGATGTCGCGGTCCTTCATCGGCTGGGCCGTGGAAGGATCGACGCCGGCCCACAGCATCGCTGCAAGGCGCAGATATTCGTCCTGCGCCGCGATCACCTCGGGATCGTCGCCCATCTCGAACAAGGTGCACTTCTTGAGGCGGCTGCGGCGGATCGCGTCGACATCCTTGAAGTGAGCGAGGCGCTGCATGCCGATCTTGTCGCAGAAGCGGTCGATCTCGTCGGTCTCGCGGCTGCGGTTGGCAACCACGCCCGCGAGGCGCACGTCGTAATTCTTGGACTTGGCCGCAATCGCCGCAACGATGCGGTTCATCGCGAAAATGCTGTCGAAGTCGTTCGCCGCGACGACCAGCGCGCGTTCGGCATGCTGGAGCGGGGCGGCAAACCCGCCGCACACCACATCGCCCAGCACGTCGAAGATCACGACGTCGGTTTCTTCGAGCAGGTGGTGCTGCTTCAGCAGCTTGACCGTCTGCCCGACGACATAGCCGCCGCAGCCGGTGCCTGCCGGAGGCCCGCCGGCTTCGACGCACATCACGCCGTTGTAGCCTTCGAACATGTAGTCTTCGGGCCGCAGTTCCTCGGCGTGGAATTCGACCGTTTCGAGCACGTCGATCACCGTCGGCATCAGCTTCTTGGTGAGGGTGAAGGTGCTGTCGTGCTTGGGATCGCAGCCGATCTGAAGCACGCGGTGGCCAAGCTTGGAGAAGGCCGCCGAGAGGTTCGACGAGGTGGTCGACTTGCCGATCCCGCCCTTGCCATAGACCGCAAAGACCTTGGCGCCCTTGATCTTGTCGGCGGGGTCGAGCGCGACCTGGACCGAGCCTTCCCCGTCGGGTGGGTTGAAGCTGGATGATGGGCTGTGCAGGTTCATATTGTCAGATCCCTCTGGTCATTCCGCCGGGAACACGCCTTCGAGGCGGTCCTCCAGCTCGTCATTGGCTTCGCGCAAGGCGGCGAGCGTCGCTTCGTCGGGGGCCCACAGATTGCGGTCGCAGGCTTCGAGCAGACGGTTCGCCACGCGGCCCGCACTCTTGGGGTTGAGGTCCGACAGCCGCCGCCGCATCGCGGCATCGAGCACGAAGGTCTCGGAAATCTTCTGGTAGACCCAGGGCGCGACCTGACCGGTGGTCGCCGACCATCCGAGCGTGCTGGTCACATGGCCCTCGATCTGGCGAACGCCCTCGTAGCCGTGTTCGAGCAGGCCTTCGAACCACTTGGGGTTCAGCGTACGGGTGCGCGCTTCCAAGTCGATCTGTTCGGCGAGGGTGCGCACCTTGGTGGCACCGCGGGTCGCATCAAGAATGTAGACCGGGGTCTCGGCACCCTTGGCGCGCGCAACCGAGCGGGTCACGCCGCCGAGGCCATCGACATATTGGTCGACATCGTTGATCCCGAGCTCGATGCTTTCGAGGTTCTGGTAGGTGAAATCGACCGTGCCGAGCGCGCTCTGGAGCAGTTCGCGCTGCTGCACCGGCTTGCCCGAGATGCCGTAGGCAAAGCCCTTGTTGCTCTCGAAGGCGTTGGCGAGTTCATCGGGATCGGCCCAGACGCCGCCCTCGATCATCTGGTTGACGTTGGCGCCGTAGGCCCCTTCGGCATTGGAGAAGACGCGCAGGGCAGCGGTTTCAAAGGCGCAGCCGTGGCGGGCCTGATGCTCGAGCGTGTGCTTGCGCACGAAGTTCGCTTCGACCGTCTCATCGGCCTGGCTGGCGAGCAGCGCGGCTTCGGCGAGCATCTTGGTCTGCATCGGCAGCAGATCGCGGAAGATGCCCGAGAGGGTCATCACCACGTCGATCCGCGGACGGCCCAGTTCGGCGAGCGGGATCAGTTCCGCACCCGCGAGGCGACCATAGGTGTCGCGGCGCGGGCGGGCGCCCATCAGCGTCATCGCCTGCGCGATCTGGACCCCTTCGGACTTCATGTTGTCTGTGCCCCACAGCACCATCGCGATGCTTTCGGGGAAGGGCTGGCCGCCATTGACGTGGCGGGCGATCAGCTGTTCGGCCTGCTCGCTGCCGAGGCGGCAGGCATAGGCCGACGGCATCAGGAAGGGATCGAAGCCGTGGATGTTGCGCCCGGTCGGGAGCACATCGGGGTTCACCACCACATCACCTCCCGGCGCAGGCTGGACATAGCCGCCATCAAGCGCGTGGATCAGCGAGGCCATCTCGTCCGAGGAATCAAGCAGTGCGGCAAGGCGCGCGCGGTCGGGTGTCGGACCGTCATGGCTGCCGGCTTCCATCATCGCGTTGAGCATGTCCTCGCGCTCGGCCCCTTGCGGATTGCGGCCGAAGATGTGCAGGCCATGCGGGATCAGCGCCTCTTCCATCTCATAGAGCCGCGCGGGCAGCTCGCCGATGTCGGCATAGGTGATGTCGAGCGCCTCGCACTGGTCGGCGATCAGCGCGGCCAGATCGGCGCGCTCGCCGGCGTGGTCGGCATCATCGATCGTGGCGCGCCAGCGTTCGACGCTCGCCTTCAGCTCCGACAGGCCCTTGTAGAGCCCGGCCTGTGCCAGCGGCGGGGTGAGGTAGCTGATGAGGGTCGCGCCCGACCGACGCTTGGCCAGCATGCCTTCGGAAGGGTTGTTGGCGGCGTAGAGGTAGAAATTGGGGACGTCGCCGATCAACCGGTCCGGCCAGCACTTGCCCGACATGCCCGCCTGCTTGCCCGGCATGAATTCGAGCGCGCCGTGGGTGCCGAAGTGGAGCACGGCATGGGCGCCGAAATCCTCGCGGATGTAGCGGTAGAAGGCGCTGAAGGCGTGGGTCGGGGCGAAGGTGCCCTCGAACAGCAGCCGCATCGGATCGCCCTCATAGCCGAAGCCGGGCT
Organism: Erythrobacteraceae bacterium; assembly: GCA_027487015.1. Classification (GTDB taxonomy): domain Bacteria; phylum Pseudomonadota; class Alphaproteobacteria; order Sphingomonadales; family Sphingomonadaceae; genus Erythrobacter. Next base: position 3,885 of record JAIYEK010000107.1, read on the forward strand.
GGACGCCGACGAAGACGTTGCCGAACCGCGCGCCCTGGATGAGGATGTTGCCGCCGTCCGACAGCTGCTTGCCGGGCGCAGGGCCCCATGCGGCTTCGATCTCGGCAAGATGCGGCTCGCGCTGCACGTGCTCGTCGGCAGTGATGCGGTGGGCGACATTGGCGTCGGTGCCGAAGCGCTCGCGGTTGCCTTCGAGCAGCGCGGCGCGCATCGCATCGAGGTTTTCGGGGACTTCGACCTCGTAGCCCTCAGCAGCAAGGCGCTGGAGGGTCGCGTAGAGGCTCTCGTGCACGCCCATGAAGGCCGCGGTGCCGGTTGCGCCTGCGTTGGGCGGGAAGTTGAAGACGACGATCGCGAGCTTCCTCGCGGCACGCTCGGCGCGGCGCAGCTGGATCAGCTTCAGGGTCTTGGCCGCCAGCGCCTCGGCGCGCTCTGGGCAGGCCTGCATCGGGCGCGCCTTGTGCGAGGCGGGACGCCCGCACTTGCGATCGCAGCCGGTGCAACCTGCTCCCGACTGTCCCGCACGTCCGCCAAAAACGTGTGGGACAGTCGAGCCGTCAAGCTCGGGAAGGGCGACCATCATGGTGGATTCGAGCGGCAGCAGCCCCTGCGGGCGGTGGGCCCAATCCTCGATGGTCTGGAATTCGATCGCGTGGGCAGCGAGGTAGGGCAGATCGAGATCGCCCAGCATCTCGCGCGCGGCCTTTGCGTCAGAATAGGCGGGGCCGCCGACAAGGCTGAAGCCGGTGAGGTTGACGATGGCGTCGACCGTGGGCTTGCCGTCGGGGCCGATGAAGAACTTTTCGATGGCCGGACGCGCGTCCAAGCCTGCGGCGAAGACCGGGACGACCTTGAGGCCAGCGGCCTCGAAGGCAGCAATCGCGCCGTCATAATGCGCGCAGTCGCGGCCCAGCAGATAGGAGCGCAGCAGGATCAGCCCGACCGTGCCTTCACGGCCCTTGGTGGCCGGCAGCAGGCGCAGGCTTTCGGAGATGCGCTGCTGGGTGGCGGGGTGATAGACGCCGGTCTCGGGGTATTCGAGCGGCGCGCCCGCCTTGGTGATGCCGCGGCGATAGAGGCGCTCGCCCGCCGCATAGCGGTCGATCAGCGCGCGGACCATCGCGACGACGTTCTCGTCCGATCCCGCCAGCCAGTATTGCAGCGTCAGGAAATAGGCGCGCACGTCCTGCGCGGTGCCGGGGATGAAGCGCAGGATCTTGGGCAGGCGGCGCAGCATTTTCATCTGGCCTGCACCCGAATTGGGCTTGCCGTCCTTGCCCGCATTGCCGCGCAGACGCTTGAGCAGAGCCAGAGGCCCCTTGGCGGGCGCGTCCATGCGGTAGCCGCCCATCTTGGTCAGCTTCACCACCTCGCCTGCGCTCATCAGGCAGACCATCGCATCGCAATCCTCGCGCCGTGCTTCGAGGCTCGGCAGGACCATGCGGATGTGATCGTCGAGGAACAGCATCGTCGCGATGACGATGTCGGCCTGGGCGATGGCGTCCTTGACCGCCTCAAGCTCGCCCGCGTCGCTGCCCCATTCGCTCGCCGCGTGGAGGCTGAGATCGATGCCTTCCTTCGACAGCGCTTCCTCGGCCCGGTCGACCGCGCCCTTCAAGTGATTGTCGAGCGTGACGATCACAACCCGAACGGGCGCGCGTGGGTCCAGCGAGGAGGCGGAGGCGACATTACCGTGCATAATGCGCCTTCGCGTCATAGAGGGTTTCGAGATCGATCTGGCGGCGCCCTTCGGCGGCCGCGAAATTCTCGGTGTTGCGGCGGGCCTTGCCGCGCACGAAGAAGGGGATCTTCTTCAGTTCGCGCTCGGCCTCGGCGGTCCAGAGCGAGCCGGCCTCATCCACCAGCGCGGGGATATCCGCAACCGGGGCTTCCGAGACGGTGTCGACCTGCGCCTTGCGCGGGCTATGCGCCGCGTGGTGCGATGCGCCCGCTTCGTCCGAGAACTCGAAATCCTCGCGGAACATGGTGAGGAGGTGTTCCTCCAGCCCCATCACCAGCGGGTGGACCCAGGTGTCGAAGATCACGTTGGCGCCCTCGAACCCCATCTGGGGCGAGTGGCGCGCGGGGAAATCCTGCACGTGGACGGGCGAGCTGATGACCGCGCAGGGGATGCCGAACCGCTTGGCGATGTGGCGTTCCATCTGCGTGCCCAGCACCAGCTCGGGTGCGGCGGCAGCAATGGCGTCTTCGACCGCGAGGTGATCGTCCGTGATCAGCGCCTCGATGCCGCAACGCGCAGCTTCAGCGCGCACTTCGCGGGCGAATTCGCGGCTGTAGCAGCCGAGGCCGCAGACTTCGAAGCCCAGTTCCTCGCGCGCAATCCGGGCAGCCGCGACCGCGTGGGTCGCATCGCCGAAGATGAAGACGCGCTTGGAGGTGAGGTAGGTCGAATCGACCGACCGGCTCCACCAAGGGAGCCGTGAAGAGGTGTCGCCGAGGGCAGGCGTGGGATCTGCACCTGCCAGCTCGGCGACGTCGGCAATGAAAGAGCGGGTAGCTCCCACGCCGATAGGGATGGTCCGGACCGCGGGTTGCGCGAAAGTGCGCTCAAGCCAGCGGGCGGCCTCATCTGCGATTTCAGGGTAGAGGACGATGTTGAAGTCGGCCTTGCCGATCGTCTTGATGTCCTCCGGGGTGGCACCCAGCGGGGCGACGAGATTGATCTCGACGTCCAGCAGGGCAAGGATCTTGCGGATCTCGACCAGATCGTCGCGGTGGCGGAAGCCAAGCGCGCAGGGACCGAGGATGTTGGCGCGCGCCTTGCGGCCTTCGCGAGGGGTGCGGGTCACTGTCGTGTCGGCCAAGTGGCGCACGATCTGGTAGAAGGTCTCGGCCGCGCCCCAGTTTTCCTTGCGCTGGTAGCTCGGCAGTTCGAGCGGGATCGCCGGCACGGGCAGCCCCATTGCCTCGGCGAGGCCCGCCGGATCGTCCTGGATCAGCTCGGCAGTGCACGAGGCGCCGACGATGATCGCCTGCGGGTTGAAGCGGGTCACCGCCTCGCGTGCGGCGTCCTGGAAGATCTGCGCGGTGTCCTTGCCCAGATCGCGCGCTTCGAAGGTGGTGTAGGTGACCGGCGGGCGCTTGCCGCGCCGCTCGATCATCGTGAACAGCAGGTCGGCGTAGGTATCGCCCTGCGGCGCGTGGAGTACGTAGTGGAGCTTCTCCATCGCGGTCGCCACGCGCATCGCGCCGACATGCGGGGGGCCTTCATAGGTCCAGACTGCCAGTTGCATCGCCTAGATCTCCAGCATGTCGCGGCGCCGCAGCGGCCGGGCAAAGAGTTCGGCGAGATCGGCGGCTTGGTCGAAGCCATGGATCGGCGAGAAGACGAGTTCGATCGCCCACTTGGTGGTGAGCCCTTCGCCCTCGAGCGGGTTGGCAAGGCCGAGGCCGCAGACGGTGATATCGGGCCGGTCGGCGCGCACGCGGTCCAACTGGCGCTCGACATGCTGGCCTTCCGACAGGCGCACGTTCGGGCCGAAGCTTTCGAGCTCCCGGGCGAGGTGCGCGCGGTGGAGATAGGGCGTGCCGACCTCGACCAGCTCCATGCCCAGCTCGTCCTGCAGGTAGCGGGCGAGGGGGACTTCGAGCTGCGAGTCGGGCAGGAAAGTGATGCGCTTGCCTTCCAGCTGCGGGCGCAGCTTGGTGAGCGCGATGCGGGCGCGTTCGCGGCCGGGCGCGAGGACCTGTTCGGTCAGCGCGGGATCGACGTTGAAGGCGGCAGCCGCCGCGCGCAGCCAGTCGGAGGTGCCCTCGACGCCGAAGGGGAATAGCGCCTCGATCCGCTTGGCTCCCCGGCCTTCCAGCGCCATCGCGGTGTCGCCGAGGAAGGGCTGGGCGAGGAGGTAGCGGGTGTTCGGACCGACGGCAGGCAGATCGCGGGCATTGCGCGCGGGCAAGCAGCCGACCTTGGCGATGCCGAGATCGGCGAACAGGCGCAGGAACTGGTCTTCGACGATATCGGGCAGGCTGCCGACGATCAGCAGCTCGGCCGGGGCGTCAGCGGGAAGGGCAGGCATCACCGGCACCAGCGCGGCAAGGCAGGCATCTTCGCCTTGGGTGAACGTCGTCTCGATCCCGCTGCCGGAGTAGTTCAGGATGCGGACGCGGGGCATGTGCACCGCGCCGAGGCGTTGGGCGGCTTTGGCTAGATCAAGCTTGATGACTTCCGAGGGACACGAGCCCACGAGGAACAGCGTCTTGATGTCGGGGCGGCGTTCGAGCAGGCGGTTGACCACCCGATCAAGCTCGTCCTGGGCATCGACCATGCCTGCCAGATCGCGCTCTTCCATGATCGCGGTGGCGAAGCGGGGTTCGGCGAAGATCATCACGCCCGCGGCGCTCTGGAGCAGGTGGGCGCAGGTGCGCGAGCCGACTACCAGGAAGAAGGCGTCCTGCATCTTGCGATGCAGCCAGATGATGCCGGTGAGCCCGCAGAACACTTCACGCTGGCCGCGTTCGCGCAGCACCGGGCGCTGCGTGTCAGCAGCGGGGCGGGCCAGTTCGGCAGCGCAGCCATCAAGGAGGGCGGCCGCGCTCATGCCGGCACCGCTGCGGACATCGACGTGCCCTCAAGCCGCGCCATGCGCAGCTTCCACAGGAACTGCCCGGCGTTGATGACGTAGGCGCCGTAGCCCGCCAGCGCGACCAGCAGCCGCTGCTCGGTCGAACCGATGCCAGCGAAGAGCATGATGAGGTAGAGGCTGTGCAAGGCCAGCACCAGCATCGAGAACACGTCCTCCCAGAAGAAAGCCGGGGCGAACAGCCATTTGCCGAACACCACCTTCTCCCAGATCGAGCCGGTGATCATGATGGTGTAGAGCGTGGCGGTCTTCACAAGGATCGAGAAGTCGGCGGCCCATGCGCCTTCGCCGGTCGACAGCGTGCGCAGCACCAGGCCGAGGCTGACGAGGAAGACGACGAACTGCACCGGCGCGAGCACGCCTTGCACGATCGTCCAGACCGACTCGTCGCGCCGCTTCCGCTCGTCCGCGGTGTAAAGTGCGCGGGTATTGCCCCTCTCGTGGCCCGCCCCCTTCACCGTGGTTCCGGGTTCGACCGGGGATGCAGGATCCATCCGAGTCATTTCTTGCGTTAGCCTTTTCTCTCAGACTCGGAGATTTACGCTTTCCAAATTGAGTGTCAACTAAATTGGACGTTTAGTTTTCTTGACGATCCACCCATCATAGGTAAGG
>JAIYEK010000285.1 GCA_027487015.1 Erythrobacteraceae bacterium
AAAAAGGGCAACGCAGGCGGAATGAAGCCGGGCTCGCGGCCCGCTTTCGGCGTCGCGCGCCCGATGAAAGGCGCAGGCGCTGCGCCGCGCGGCGGTGAGCAGTTCCCGCCGATCCCGGGCGAAGCCCCCGCGCCGCGCCCCGCGCCCGCGCCCTCGCTGGCAAAGCCCGCCTCGACCTCCGAGGCGATCGACCGCCTCAACGAGCGTATGGCCGCAGTCAACGAGGCCAATTCCGAAGTCGGCGGCTTTGAAGCCAGCGTCCACAAGATCAAGGAACAGGTGCTCCCTCGCCTGCTCGAGCGTGTCGATCCCGAAGCGGCGGCCACGCTCTCCAAGGAGGAGCTCTCCGAGGAATTCCGCCCGATCATCATGGAAGTGCTGGCCGAGCTGAAGGTCACCCTCAACCGGCGCGAGCAGTTCGCGCTGGAAAAGGTGCTGATCGACGAATTGCTCGGTTTCGGTCCGCTCGAAGAGCTGCTGAACGATCCGGACGTGTCCGACATCATGGTCAACGGCCCGGACCAGACCTACATCGAAAAGAAGGGCAAGCTCCAGCTCGCCCCGATTCGTTTCCGCGACGAGCAGCACCTGTTCCAGATCGCGCAACGCATCGTGAACCAGGTCGGCCGCCGCGTCGACCAGACCACGCCGCTGGCGGACGCCCGTTTGAAGGACGGTTCGCGTGTGAACGTGATCGTGCCGCCGCTTTCGCTGCGCGGCACCGCGATCTCGATTCGTAAGTTCTCCGAGAAGCCGATCACGCTCGACATGCTGCGCGACTTCGGTTCGATGTCTGACAAGATGTGTACCGCGCTCAAGATCGCGGGCGCGTGCCGGATGAACATCGTCATCTCGGGCGGTACGGGTTCGGGTAAAACCACCATGCTCAACGCCCTGTCGAAGATGATCGACCCGGGCGAGCGCGTGCTGACCATCGAAGACGCGGCCGAACTTCGTCTGCAGCAGCCGCACTGGCTGCCGCTCGAAACCCGCCCGCCGAACCTCGAAGGCCAGGGCGCCATCACCATCGGCGACCTCGTGAAGAACGCCCTGCGTATGCGTCCTGACCGCATCATCCTCGGGGAAATTCGCGGCGCGGAGTGTTTCGACCTCCTCGCGGCGATGAACACCGGTCACGACGGCTCGATGTGTACGCTCCACGCCAACAGCCCGCGCGAATGCCTTGGTCGTATGGAAAACATGATCCTGATGGGCGACATCAAGATCCCCAAGGAAGCCATCAGCCGCCAGATCGCCGAATCCGTCGACCTCATCGTGCAGGTCAAGCGCCTGCGCGACGGTTCGCGCCGCACCACCAACATCACCGAGGTGATCGGGATGGAAGGCGACGTGATCGTGACGCAGGAGCTGTTCAAGTTCGAGTATCTGGACGAGAGCGAGGACGGCAAGATCCTCGGCGAGTTCCGGAGCTCGGGCCTGCGCCCCTACACGCTGGAAAAGGCGCGTCAGTTCGGGTTTGATCAGGCGTATCTGGAAGCCTGCCTCTGACGAGGCAGGCGATCCCGGCCCTCCGGCCCGGATCATTCGGCCTAACCGGCCGACGGCCGGTCGGCCTTGCGACGCCTTCGGCGACGAGGTTCATCAATAGGGTTATTCGGTCTCTCCCCGTTCCAGCGGAATGAGGAGGTGGCAGCCGCGCCAGCGGCTGACGGAGGGGTAAGAGGCACCACCACCTCCACCACCCGCTACGCGGCCGGTCCCCCTCCCCATTCCCTTGGAACGGGGAGGAACATTGTCGTCACCCCTTCAGCACCGCCGGCATGCTCATCGCGAGCAGCCCCGCGCCCAGCATCGCGCTCAGCAGAAACAGCCCGGTCCACGGCACCCAGCCCACCTGCTCCAGCCGCGCCAGATTGCGCTTCCGCCCGCGGCGCCATTCCATCAGGCTCGCGAACATGGCGAACACCAGGCACGCGCCGCCAGCCCACGCGATTTGCGCGGCGTCGCTCAGCAGTTCGAATTGCGCCACGAGGTCCATGCCGCGCCATTTAGGCGCGCGTGCGGCTTGCGCAATCCCCCGCCCTCCGCCAAGCCCCAAGCCGATGGATGGCTCGATCGCCCGCCCCCGCCCGCTGCTCGCGCTCGGCCTCCGGCTGTGCGCCGCCTTTGCGCTGGCGACGATGGCGATGCTGGTGAAGCTGGCCGGAGAGCATGGCGCGCATCTGATCGAGCTGATCTTCTGGCGGCAGGCGCTAACCGCGGTGCTGGTGGGCGCGGGGCTGGCCGCCACCGGCAACCTGCGGCTGCTGAAATCCGAGCGCCTCAAATCGCATACCATCCGGTCCGCCACTGGCATCTTCGGGATGTTCTTCACCTATGGCGCGGTGCTGCTGCTACCGCTCGCCGAGGCGACAACGCTGGGCTTTACCGCGCCGATTTTCGCCGTGCTGATCGCGATGATCCTGTTTGGAGAGCGGATCGGACCCTATCGCTGGAGCGCGGTCGCGATGGGCTTTGCCGGGGTGCTGGTGGTGATGCAGCCGGGCAGCGGCGATCAGCACGGGGTCACTGCACTGGGCGTCGCGGTCGGCCTGATGGCGCCGCTGATGGTGACGATCATCAGCTTCCAGATCCAGGACCTCAACAAAACCGAAAACCCGTGGAGCATCGTCTTCTGGTTCGCCCTTCTCAGCGCCCCGGTGGTGGGCCTGCTGCTGCCCTTAGTCATCACAGCGCATGATCCGCTGACGTGGCTGATGATCCTCGCCATGGCGCTGGTCGGAGCGGCGGCGCAGATCCTGCTGACGACCGCGCTGCGCTTCGGCTCGGCGGCGGTGATCCTGCTGATGGACTACACCGCGCTGCTGTGGGCAAGCTTCTATGGCTATTACGTTTTCGACCGCGCCGCCCCCACCAGCCTGTGGCTCGGCGCGCCGCTGATCATCGGCGCGGGATTGCTGATTGCCTGGCGCGAACGGCAGCTGGCCCGATCCCGGGTGCATTCCGCCGAATAGCATGGACCTTTTGCGCTTCTCGCGCGGTTGGGCGCTGGGACTACCACCAAGGAGCGTCCCAATGACCACCCGCAAGCTTATCACCGCCCTCGCGCTGGGCACTTTCATGCTCGCCACCGCTGCCTGCAACACCGTCGACGGAGCGGGCGATGATCTCAAGTCCGCCTCGCGCGAGGTGAAGAAGGAAATCTGATCCCGGCAGCCTCGCGATTGACTAGCCCGGGCGGCTAGATCAGGCGAAAACTGAGGCTCAAATTATTGGCAGGCATCGCGTGTCGCGCAGCTCGGGCAAACCCGTGCGCGGCCGCGAGGCTGTCCAGATCTTCGCCACGCCTGAGGCCCCACTGCTTATCGCGCGCTTTGAGGCTCTCGTCGAAGGCGAGGTTTGAGGCAGCGGTTGCGACGCCATCCTCGATGAACGGGCCGTAGAGGATCAGCGGCCCGCCGCTGCTGCCCAACAAACGGGCAGACCCCCGGAAAAGCCCTTGGGTCGCGGCCCATGGGCTGATGTGGACCATGTTGATGCACAAGATTGCATCAGCCTCGGCGACCGGCCAGCTGTCCGGGTCTGCCGCATCGAGCATCACCGGCGCCGACAAGTTCGTGCCGGGGTAGTCCGCGCGGTATTCCGCGATCGAGGCAAGCGCTTCAGGTGATGGATCGGTGGGCAGCCATGTGAGCGAACCGAAACGCGCGGCAAAAAACACCGCATGCTCGCCCGAACCTGCCGCAATTTCGAGCACCGTGCCAGACGCCGGCAATTCGCGCGCGAGCACCTCGGCGATGGCTTCGCGGTTCCTCAGCGCCGCTGGCGCGTGGCGCTTGGCGTTCAAGAGATTTGCCGCTCCTGCCCCTCCCAATAGGGTGCGCGCAGCTCGCGGCGCAGGATCTTGCCGCTGGCGTTGCGCGGCATCACCGGGATGACATCGACGCTCTTGGGCGCCTTGAACGCGGCGATCCGCTCGCGCGTCCAGGCGATGACGTCGGCTGCGTCGACCTCCATGCCGGGCTTGGGGACGACGCAGGCCTTGACCTCCTCGCCCCACTTGGCGCTCGGCACGCCGATCACCGCGACCTCGGCGATGGCGGGGTGGCCGTAGATCGCGCTCTCCACCTCGGCGGGATAGACGTTCTCACCGCCGGAGATGATCATGTCCTTGATGCGGTCCTGGATGTAGACATAGCCGTCCGCGTCCATCACGCCCGCGTCGCCGGTGTGGAGCCAGCCATCGGCATCGATGGTCTTGGCGGTCGCCTCGGGGAGCTTCCAGTAACCGGCAGTGTTCGAGGGCGAGCGGATGCACACCTCGCCGATGTCGCCGCGCGGCACCTCGACGTTATCGGCCCCGCGCACCGCGATCTCGACCCCGGGCAGCGCCTTGCCGGCCGAGCGCATCCGCTGGTTGCCCTCAAGCGAGTGATCCTCGGGCGGCAGGATCGAGACCGTGCCGGTCGTCTCGGTCATGCCATAGGCCTGCAGGAACTGGGTGTTCGGCATGGTCTGAACCGCCTGCTTGAGCAGTTCGAGCGGCATCGGCGCGGCGCCGTAGATGAGGTAGCGCAGGTTCGAAAAATCGGTGCCAGCCGCCTGCGGGTGCTGGATCACCATCTGTAACGCAGCGGGGACGAGGAACATGTGGGTCGTCCCCGCCTCGATCGCCGCCAGCACGCCGCTGGGGGTGAATTCGGCCTCGAAGTGGCAGCGGATGCCCGCCAGCAGGGCGAGGCTGAAGGTGCCCGTTCCGCCGATATGCGCGATCGGCATCGCCACCATCATGCAATCGCCCGCGCGGTAATCGGTGTAATAGGTCAGCCCTGCGGCAATCCCCTCGACCCTAAGCCGGGTGAGATTGGCGTTGGACAGGAGCACGCCCTTGGGGTGGCCGGTGGTGCCGCTGGTATAGAGCTGGAGGATCGGATCATCCGCGCCGCAGGGCGTGAAGGGTGCCGCCTCGCAGGCGCGTGCCCCGGCCAGCAGCGCAGACTCGTCCAACAATTCGGGTGGGCTAGAAAGCTCGGCCGCCGCCTTTACGGCAAGCTCCATGAAGTCGGGCGTCGCCACCAGCAGCCTGGCCCCGGTATCGCCGAGGATATAGGCGATCTCGGGCGCGGCGAGCCGCCAGCCGATCGGGGCGATCACGATCCCCGCGCGCGCGCACGCGCAGTATAGGAGGCCGTAACTCGCCGCATTCTTGCCCAGAAAGGCCACACGGTCGCCCGCGCCGATGCCGCGCGCTGCCAACATGGCGATGATCTGCCGCGACAGCTGGTCGACCTCGCCATAGGTGAAGGCAAGATCCCCGCCCTCGATCGCCGGATCATCGGGCTGCTCGGCGGCCCAATGGGCGAGGATTTCGTCGAGGGTCAGGAAGTCGTGCTGCGCGATCTGGGCCATGCTGGTGTCTCTCTCCCGGGGGACATGCTTTTGCCCACGAGATTAGCCGAGCCGCGCGCGCCGTCCAGCAGCGAATTTCAGCGGAAGCGCCCCTGCCGCCGGGCTGCGGGCTCACGCACGAGGAGCCAGATGCCGAGGCCGATGGGGCCTGCCATGAAGGTCGCAAACAGGATCGGGGCTTGGATGAAACGCGAGATGTTCTTGGCGTCTGCATCGCGCGCGATCCACAGGCCAACGAACAGGTCGAAGGCGAGATAATGCGTCCAGCCGATCGTCACTCCGCCATCGGAGGCGAAGATCGCGCGGATGCCGGGGATGGTGGTGAAATCGGCCCCGCCCCCGCCCGCGTTGGGGATGAGCCCGCTCACCACGCCGATGAGGCCCGTGGCATAGACGGCGCAGAGCAGGCCGACGCCGAGATACAGGATCGCCGAGAGCAGCGCCGGCCAGCGCGGCAGCAGGATCAGCGCAGCCCACGCAATCAACGCGAGCAGGTTCACCGCCTTGAACACCAGCGCCCAGTCCATCAGCTTGCCTCCTCCTCGTGCGCCGCCGTCTTGCGCCATTCGCGCGCGGCCCGGCGCATCGCCTCATTGTCGTGGGTAAAGCGCCCACCCGCCCGGCGCAGCGCGAGGCCGAGCGCGGCTTCGGCGACCAGCTCTGCATCGATCGAGCGGTATTGCTCCCAGCTCCCCGAAAGCAGCGGGTCGATCAGCGGCGCGGCGATCAGCGCGGCGCGCTCAGCGAGCCTGAGGTCGCCCTCGCGCGTGCCCCGCAGCAGGCCGGGGTGGAGGATGTCGAGCCGCTTGAAGCCGAGGCGGGTCACCGCTTCCTCGGTCTCGGCCTTCACCCGCATGTAGAGCGCCTTGGAGCGCTTGTCGGCCCCCGCGGCGCTGACCAGCACCATGTTGGGCACGCCTGCGCGCTTGGCGGCTTCGGCCGTGGCGAGCACGAGGTCATGGTCGACGCTGCGGAACGCGGCTTCATCGCGCCCGGCTTTCTTCCATGTGGTGCCGAGCGCGCAGATCAGCGCGCGCGGGCGTACCGCGTCGAGCACGTCGCCCCACTTGGCGGGCTCGGCGACGAACATCTCCATCCGCGCGCCGGGCGGTAGCGGAGCCTCGCGCCGGGCGATGCCGAGGATGCGGACCTGTTCTCCGGCGCTGGCAAGCTCGATCACGCGGCGCCCGATGAGGCCCGTCGCCCCCACCAGCGCGATCCGCACCGGGCCGGTCATGCGCGGCTCATACATTGATCAGTCCTTCGGGCTGGGTGCCGTAGATTTCGGCGACCGCCTTGATGGCGAAACGATCGCTCATCCCGGCGATAAAATCGGCGATTATGCGGCTCCGCTGGGGCTCGGTTTGTGGCAGGCGGGCGACCCAGTCGTCGGGCATCAGCGTCGCATCCTGCGCGTATGCGGCAAACAGCCGCGCCACGACATCGCGCGCCTTTTCGGCCGCGGCGATCTGTTCAGGGTGGTAGTAGAGCCGCTCGTACATGAAGCTCTTCAGCCGCCGCTCCTGGGCTGCCATCGCGGGCGAGAACCCGGCGAGCTGGCGCCCCGCCGCGCGCACTTCGGCGACCGATCCCGCCCCGCGCGCGGCCTCAGCCGTGTGCGCGATCACGTCGTTCACCATCATCCCGATCTGGTCGCGTATCATCTCGCGCAGCAAACGCTCGCGCGGCGCATTGGGAAAGCGCTTTTCGACCGTCCGCCACTGGTCTGCGAGGAAATCCAGCGAAAGCAGGTCATCGAGCTGGAGGAAGCCTGCACGCAGGCCATCATCGATGTCGTGATTGTCGTAGGCGATGTCGTCCGCCACCGCCGCGACCTGCGCCTCCAGCGAGGGCCAACTGCCGAGCTGAAGCGGAAAGGCCGCGTCCAGTTCCGCTAGCGCCCAGCCGGGCGCGGTCACCGGGCCGTTGTGCTTGGCAAGGCCCTCGAGCAGGTCCCAGGTGAGGTTCAGCCCGTCATGCTCGGGATAGGGGCACTCGATCCGCATCACCGTGCGCAGCGCCTGCGCGTTGTGGCAGAAGCCGCCATGGCGCTGCATCGCGTCCGAGAGCGCATCCTCGCCCGCATGGCCGAAGGGTGGGTGGCCGAGATCATGCGCGAGGCACAGCGCCTCGGTCAGATCCTCGTCGAGCCCTAGCGCGCGGGCGATCACGCGGCCGATCTGCGCGACTTCAAGGCTGTGGGTGAGGCGGGTGCGGTAGTGATCGCCGTCGGGCGCGATGAACACCTGGGTCTTGGATTTAAGCCGCCGGAAGCTCATCGAATGGATGATCCGGTCGCGGTCACGCTGGAAGGGGCTGCGGGGTCCGCGCTGCTCACCGGCATCCGCGCGCGCGAACTCGCGGGAAGGCCCGGTGGCGGGATCGGCAGCGAAAGGAGCGCGGGTCGTCACGCGGTCAGCGCTTAGGCGCAAGGCCTGCGCCGCTCAACCGGAACGGGGCGAGAACGCCGGAAGAAACCGCGAAATACAATCGCTTGGCGCCTGCAAAGCTGGGGAGAAATATGGGGCCGCCCTCCGGTGATTGGGGGGGAGGAGAGCGGCCCCAAGGGCCTGTCGGTGCGACCCGAAGACCCGGATGATGCCATTACGTTTCCGTGACAAAATCCGTGGGCGCACATAATGAGAACGTTAACGCGTTGCACCCCATGCAACGCTGCAATGCGGCAAGCCGCCCGCTCAGGCCGACGAAACGAAAGTTAGTACACGCCTTCCTGCTCCAGGATCCAGTTCGCCGCCGCCTCGCAGTGGATGCGGGTGGAATCGAAGATCGGCAGGACGTTGGCATCGATGTCGACCACAAGGTCCAACTCGGTGCAAGCGAGCACCACCGCGGCGGCGCCTTCCTGCTCGGTGTTGGTGATGATCGTCTTCAGGGTCCGCTCCGCCTCGCGGGTGACCTTGCCGGTCATCAACTCGTCATAGATGATCCGGTCGAGCATCTCGACATAGGCGAGGTTGGGCGGCAGCAGGTCGATCCCGTGCGCGACGAGTCGCTTGCGATAGAAGCTCTCGGTCATGACGTTGCGGGTGCCCAAGAGGGCAGCGCTGGCCTTGCCCGCGCGCTTCATCGCAAGGCCGACATATTCGGCGATGTGGAGGATCGGAATGTTCACGCTGGCCGCGACGTCATCATAGAGCCGGTGCATCGAATTGGCGCCGATGATCAGACCCTCGGCCCCTGCGCCCTCCAGCCGGCGCGCGCTGTCGATCAGCACGCTCGCCGCGCGCTGCCAGTCGCGTTCGGCGGTGAGCGCGTAGAGCTGGCAGAAATCGAGGCTTTCGATCAGCAGCGGCGCGCTCGCCATCGGCGCGGCGCGCTTCTGGACGATGCGGTTGAT
>JAIYEK010000302.1 GCA_027487015.1 Erythrobacteraceae bacterium
AACTACCGCAACCGCCTGCGCACCGACACCCACTCGCCCGAGGAATACCGCGTCAACGGCGTCGTGCGGAACCTCGACGAATGGTACGAGGCCTTCGGCGTCAAGCCGGGCGATGCGATGTACCTGCCGCCCGAACAGCGCGTTCGGATTTGGTAAATTGTCCCGAGGCCCGCTCCCCCACAGGAGCGGGCCTTTTCGGTTTGACTTGGCCGCTGCCCTCGTCGAAGCGGTGCGCCCATGACCGACACGCTCGCCGCGATCCTGCTGGGCATCCTCGAGGGGCTGACCGAGTTCCTGCCCGTCTCCTCGACCGGGCACCTGATCCTTGCCACTGAGTTCCTGGGCTTCGACCAGAGCGAGTGGGAGGTGTTCAACATCGCCATCCAGCCAGCCGCAATCCTTGCCATCGTGGTGCTCTACTGGCGCACCTTCTGGGATGTGGCCAAGGGCCTGCTGGGGTTCGAGAAGGGCGCGCTGGCCTTCGTGCGCAACCTCTTGGTCGCGTTCTTCCCGGCGGTGATCCTCGGCCTTGCCTTCGGCGACATCATCGAGACGATGCTCGGCAATGCGGTGCTGGTGTGCTGGTCGCTGATCATCGGCGGCATCGCGATCCTCGCGATCGAGCGCTGGGCCAACCCGCCCGCCGAGGGCCCCGGCGTCTCGGGCGTCCCCTTGCGCACCGCGATCCTCATCGGCGTGGTCCAGTGCCTCGCGATGATCCCGGGGGTGAGCCGATCGGGCGCGACGATCCTCGGCGCGATGGCCTTCGGGGTGGACCGCAAGACCGCGGCCGAATTCAGCTTTTTCCTCGCCGTGCCGACCTTGTCGGGGGCGACCGTCTACCAGCTCTACAAGCACGGGAGCAGCCTGACCGGCGATGATCTCCAGCTGATTGCCATCGGTTCGGCGGCGGGTTTCGTGACCGCGCTGGTGGTGGTCAAGGTCTTCGTCGCGGTGGTGACGAAGATCGGATTTGCGCCTTTTGCATGGTACCGCATCGTCATCGGCGCGGCGGGCCTGGCGTGGCTCACGCTCGCATAAAGCAGTTTTCTGGAACCAGCCGCGCTGCCGCTGGTTAGGAAGTCGAACCGCACGGGCGCAGAGCTTGGCGCGCGGCCTCTCGGAGACGTAGGACAAAATGGCGTTGTTGGTGCTGATCGTGTTGGGGGCAACTCTGGGCTGGCTGGCCTCGATCCTCGCGCGGACCGAAGCGCCCGCGAGCATCCTGCGTCAGGTGGCGCTTGGCCTTGCCGTCTCGGTGGTGACCGGCGAGATCGCCAATGACGGCACGATCGTCGGCAGCCTCTCGTTCCTGAGCCTCGGCGTGGCGCTGGCGGCCAGCGTTGCCGCGCTGGTGCTGTATCACGCGATCTTCACGCGGCGGCGCGCGAAAGCCTAAACCGGAACCGCCCCGCTCCCCCGTCCGCCGCGCAGGTGATATTCCTGCGTGCCCCGGTGCAGCACATTGTCGACATCGATCACCGCAGAGTTCGCATAGGTGAACCCGGCCGGTAGGCTGCGGTACAGCCGGTCGAAATCGCGCTCCACCGTCTGGCGATAGAGATCACCGAAGCTCTCGATGACGAAGTATGTCGGCTGCAGATCGCTGATGACGTAATCGGTGCGCATCACCCGGTCGACGTTGAGCATGATGCGGTTGGGGCTCCCGGCCTCCACCGCGAACTTTGCTTCGGTGGGGCCTGACAAGATGCCTGCGCCATAGGCCCGGACCTCGCCCACCTCCTCGATCAGGCCGAATTCGACCGTGTACCAGTAGAGCGCGCCCAAGGCCTTCAGCCGATTATACCGCATCGCCTTCCACCCGGCGCGGCCATATTCCTGCATGTAGTCGGCATAGGTGGGGTCGGTGAGCATCGGCACGTGGCCGAACACGTCGTGGAAGACGTCGGGCTCCTCGATGTAATCGAAGGTCTCGCGGGTGCGGATGAAGTTCCCCGCCGGAAAGCGCCGGTTGGCGAGGTGCCAGAAGAACACGTGATCGGGGATCAGCATCGGGACGGGCACGACGCTCCACCCGGTAAGCGCGCCCAGTTCCTCCGACAGCGTGCCGAACTCGGGAATGCCACCGCGCCCCAGATCGAGCTTCTCCAGCCCCGCCAGGAAGGCGCTGCACGCCCGCCCGGGCAGCACCTCCATCTGGCGGGCGAAGAGGTCGTCCCAAACGCCATGATCCTCGGCCGTGTAGGCGGTCTGCGCGGGCTCGAGCCAGTCCTCGCCCACATGCACGGGGCGCGCGAGCGGCGCGGTGAAGACTTCCGCCGCCATTTGCGGCAGGGTGGCAAAGTCGGGCTTGGGGTCTGCGAGAGTCGCCATGGTTGCAGGTGATACTACTTTCGCCGGATGAGGACAAACAGGCCATAAAACGGAAGGGGGATGCCAATGGGCATGAAGCGCAAGGATTACGAGGCGGCGCTCGAACCGCTGACGCTGGAAATGGTCAGCCTCGCGCGCTGGGTCAAGGCGAGCGGAGCACGGATCGTGGTGCTGTTCGAGGGGCGCGACACCGCCGGCAAGGGCGGCGCGATCAGCGCGGTGCGCCACGCGCTCAACCCGCGCCAGTGCCGCACCGTGGCGCTGACCAAGCCGACCGATGCCGAGATGGGCCAATGGTACTTCCAGCGCTATGTCGCGCACCTGCCGACTGCAGGCGAGATCGTGCTGTTCGACCGGTCATGGTACAACCGCGCGGGCGTCGAGAAGGTCATGGGCTATGCCTCCGAAGATCAGGTCGAGGCCTTCCTAAAAGCCGTGCCGCTGTTCGAGAAACTGCTGGTCGACGATGGTATCCTGCTGTTCAAATACTGGCTGGCCGCCGATCAGGAGCAGCAGGAGGCACGCCTGCGCGAACGGCTGGATGATCCGCTCAAGCGCTGGAAGCTCTCCCCCATCGATCTCGCCGCGCGCGAGAAATACGACGATTACACCAAGGCGCGCGAGGCGATGTTGAAGGCGACGCATACGGACCATGCGCCGTGGACCATCGTCGATTTCAACGACCAGCGGCGCGGGCGGCTGACACTGGTGCGCGACCTGCTCTCGCGGGTGCCCGACACCCACGCCGAACCCGAGGCGATCGACTTCCCCGAGCTGGGCAGAAAGCCCGCGAAGGAGAAATTCAAGGTGCTCAAGCCGATTGCGGATTTCGATCTTTAGTCGACGCGCTTTTCCTCCCCTCCCTTGAGGGAGGGGAGATCAGACGCTCGCGCTCGCCGCCGTCACCTGCCGCCCGTCGCTTGCAAACGCCGCCAGCTCATATCCCGCCTCAGCTTTGCGCATCACCAGATGCAGCGGCTCGCCCGCGATGGCGGGGGAGAGGCCGCGGAAAGCGAAGCTGCGCAGGCGGTTGTCGCCCAGTTCAGCCGCCGCCAGTTGCAGCAGCAGGCTCGCGGTCAGCGGGCCGTGGACAACCAGTCCGCGATAGCGCTCCACCTGCTCGGCATAGGGCGCGTCATAGTGGATGCGGTGGGTGTTGAAGGTCAGCGCCGAGTAGCGAAACAGCAGCCGCGCATCGGGGGTCAGCTGTCGGTGGGCATCCCATGCCGTCGGGTCAAACACCCCCTCCCCCGGCGCGGGAGGGGAGAGCGGCGCGTCAGGTGCGGCGGCCTCGCGGTAGACCAGCGTCTGGGTCTCGATCACCGCGATGGTGCCATTCGCCTTGGTGACATGCTCGACATCGACGAAGGCGAGGCGGCCCGAGCCCCCCTCCTTCTCGCTGACGGAGGCGACCTTGCTGGTGCGCTCGATCACCGCCCCGATGGCGATGGGGGCGTGGAAGGCGATCTTCGAGGACGCCCACATCCGGCGCGGCATGGGGAAGGGTGGGAGGAAGCTGTCAGCGCTGTCGTCGCGCGCGGGGTGCCCGTCCTCACCCAGCTTCGCGGTCGGCGCTTCGGGGGTGCAGAGCGCGAAGTGGATGCCCTGTGGCATGATCGGCGGATGCGGGCGGGCGAGGTCAAAGGTGGCGAGCCAGCGGTCCGCCAGCCCTTCGTCAAGCCGGTCCTTGGCGCGGGTCTCGCGCCCGATCCACGCCTCGTAGTTCATGCGGCGCGCTCGAACACCGCCGCGATGCCCTGACCGCCGCCGATGCACATTGTCTCCAGCCCGTAGCGCACGCCGCGGCGGTGCATCTCGTGCGCCATGTCGGCGAGGATCCGCCCCCCAGTCGCGCCGATGGGGTGGCCGAGGCTGATGCCCGATCCGTTGACGTTGAGGATCTCGCGGCGCGAGTCGTCCGCGCTCCAGCCCCAGCCTTTCAGCACGGCGAGCACCTGCGGGGCGAAGGCTTCGTTGAGCTCCACCATCCCGATATCGTCCCACGAATATCCACGCCGTTCGAACAACCGTTCGACCGCAGGCACCGGCCCGATGCCCATCCGCGCCGGATCGCAGCCCGCCGCGGCCCAGCCGCCGAACCACAGCATCGGGGTGAGGCCGAGCTCCTCGAGCTTGTCCTCCGCCACCACGAGGCACGCGGCGGCCGCATCGTTCTGCTGGCTGGCATTGCCTGCGGTGACGATGGCCTCAGGGTCGCGCTTCAGATCGATGGGGGCAAGCTTGCCGAGGGTCTCCATCGAGGCGTCAGTGCGGTAGCCCTCGTCATGGTCGAAAACCACCGGATCGCCCTTCCTCTGCGGGATCGCCACGGGGACGAGTTGCTCGGCGAACTTGCCCTCGGCCCACGCCCGCGCCGCGTTCTGGTGCGAGCGCACGGCGAAGGCGTCAGCCTCTTCGCGAGAAATGCCGTAATCCTTGGCGAGATTCTCGGCGGTCTCGATCATGCCGGTGATGACCCCGAAGCGCTCGACCGGCTGGCTCATCACGCGGCCGCGCGACAGGCGGTCATGGAGGGTCATGTCGCCCATCCGCACGCCCCCGCGTGCGGCGAGGGTGTAGTGTTCGACATTCGACATGCTCTCGACCCCGCCCGCGACAACCACGTCGGCCATCCTAGTCTCGACCATCATCGCCGCCGTGGCGACCGCCTGCACGCCCGAACCGCAGCGGCGATCAAGCTGGAAGCCGGGGACTTCGAGGGGCAGCCCCGCCGCGAGCCAGCTCCAGTGGCCGATCGCGGGGGCCTCGCCATTGCCGTAGCCCTGCGAGAACACGACGTCGTCCACCCGCGCCGGATCGATCCCGCTGCGCTCCATCAGCGCCTTGAGGATCACCGCGCCCAATTGGCCCGCGTTCATGCTGGAAAGCCCGCCGAGGAACTTGCCCACGGGAGTGCGGAGCGGGGTGCAGATGGCGGCGCGTCTGGTCATTGCTTGTCCTTGTCCGAAAGTGCCACCGTGCCTGCGTCGACCAGCTTGCCGATCGCGCCCGAGGAGAGGCCGAGTTTTTCGCTGAGCACCTCTTCGGAATGCTCGCCGAGGTAAGGTGCGGGGGCCGGATCGCCTGCCTCGCGGCCGGGCAGATTGGCGAAGCTGCGGGTGGCAGGGTAGTCAAAGCCCGAGGGGTTGGCGGGGGCGGGGCCGAACAGCGGGTTGTCGGCCACCAGTTGTCGGTCCGTTGCCGCCTCGTAGGCGGTCCGATAGCGCTCGAAGGTACACCCTTCGGCGGCCATGCGGGCTTCGAGTGCGGCGTAATCCATGCCGTCCGCCGCCTGCTGGAACAGGTCGAACAGCGCGTGGCGGTGCTGGAAGCGGGGGGTGTCCCCGTCAGCGAAGCGGGCGCCATGCTGCGCTTCCAGAGCCGCAATGCCTGCCTCGACCCCGAAGGCTTTGACGAGGCCGCTCCACTGCTTGGGCGTGAGCGCGGCGACCATGAACCTGACGCCGTCGCGCGCGCGGAAATCGCGCCCGAACGCGCCCCAGATCGCGTTGCCGAGCCGCTCGCGGTCCCCGCCGCGGTAGAGCACTTCGGCCATCAGCCCGGCGTTCGCCATCGTGCCAATCGCGACATCGCCGAGCGGCAGGCGCACTTCGCTGCCTTCGCCCGTGCGGTCACGGTGGCGCAGGGCGGCGAGCAGGGCGAAGGCGCCGTAGGCTCCGGTGATGAAGTCCCAGGCCGGGAGCACCTGGTTGACCGGGGGGGCGGTCGCAGGGTCCCAATCCTCCGGCCCGCACATCAGCGGGTATCCGGCGGCGGCGTTGACCGTGAAGTCCATCGCTTGTCGCCCGTCGTGCCAGCCCATGACGCGCAGCGAGATCATGTCCGTGCGCTTGGCCGCCATCGCGGCGTGGCTGAGAAAACTCTGCTCGGGCAAGTTTGTGATGCATTGGCCGACCTTGGCCGCCAGCTCGACCAGCAGCTCGCGCCCCTCACCCGATTGCAGATCGAGCGCCACGGATTTCTTGGCGCGGTTGAGGTTCTCCCACGAGAGCGAACGCCCCTCACGGGTCAGCATGTAGCGGTTGTAATCGAGCCCGCCCGCCTTGTGGTCGACGCGGATCACCTCCGCCCCCAGCTGCGCGCAGTATAGGCCCGCGGTAGGCGATGCGACGAAGCTCGAAACTTCGACGATGCTCAAGTCATTGAGGAGGTTATACATCTCAGGTGTTGGCCGCCCACTCGCGCAGCATGTGCTTGGCGATCTGGAGCTGGAGGATCTGCGTCGTGCCCTCGTAGATGCGGTAGATGCGCGCATCGCGGAAGAAGCGTTCGGCATCGTATTCGGCGAGGTAGCCCGCGCCGCCGTAGATCTGCACCACGCGGTCGACCACGCGACCGCACATTTCGCTCGCGAAGACCTTGAACGCGGCGGCTTTCACAAGAATGTTCTCGCCCCGGTCGGCCCGCGCGGTGACGTCCTTCATCATCGCTTCGGCGGCGTAGATCTCGATTTCGCTGTCGGCGAGCATCTGCTGGATCAGCTGGAAGTTGGCGATCGGTTCGCCAAAGGCCTTGCGCTCGTTGGCGTAGCGCAGCGCGGAGTCGAGCGCCCGCCGCGCATAGCCGGTCGCCGCGGCGCCCACGCTGATGCGCCCGTTGTCCAAGCTCTTCATCGCGAAGACGAAGCCCTTGCCGGTTTCGCCGCCGAGTAGCGCATCGCCCGGCACCCGCACATCATCGAGCATAATGTCCGAGATATGCGAGCCGCTCTGCCCCATCTTCTTGTCCGGCGAACCGGTCGAGACCCCCGGCGCGTTCATCGGCACCAGAAAGGCCGAGACATGCGCGTTCTTGGGCAGCGCCTCCTTGCTGGTGCGTGCCATGATGAGGGCAACCTCGGCGTGGGGGGCGTTGGTGATGTAGCGCTTGGTGCCGTTGAGGATCCACCCGTTGCCGTCCGGATCGGGGACGGCGCTGGTCGCAAGCCCTGCCGAATCGCTCCCCGAGCCGGGCTCGGTGAGGCCGAAGCACGCGATCCGGCCTTCGGCGATCTTGGGATACCACTCGGCCTTCTGCGCCTCGGTCGCACCGTTCTTCAGCGCGCTCGCGAACATCCCGACATTGATCGAGAAGATCGAGCGATAGGCCGGCGCGGCATAGGCCATGATGTTCACGACGCGGGCGTATTGCGTCATGTTGAGCCCCGCGCCGCCATATTCCTCGGGCACCGAGAGGCCGAACAGCCCCATCTCGCGCATCTCGTTCACGATCTCGTCCGGAATGCGGTCCTCGGCGATCACCTGCGGCTC
>JAIYEK010000073.1 GCA_027487015.1 Erythrobacteraceae bacterium
CCGAACCAGCCGATCCACAGCAGGCTGGCGCCGATCATGGTCATCACCAGGCTGTGCGGGGGCATGGGCTCCTTCTTGTAGCCGATGCGCGGGCCGATCACGAGGCAGCCGACGAGGCCGGCGATACCTGCGTTGATGTGCACCACGGTGCCGCCGGCGAAGTCGAGCGCGCCCCAGCCCCACAGCAGACCCATGTCAGTGGGTGCGGTGTGGAGGAAGTCCGGGCCGGCCCAGTACCACACCATGTGCGCGATCGGGAAATAGGCGAGCGTCATCCACGCGACCACGAAGATGATCAGCGGGGTGAACTTCACGCGCTCGGCAAAGGCGCCGACGATCAGCGCCGGCGTGATGCAGGCGAAGGTCATCTGGAACATCACGAAGACCAACTCGGGCAGGTAAACCCCGTTCGAGAAGGTCGCGGCAAGCGAGGTGACGGTGACGCCCTTGAGGAACGCCTTGTCGAGCCCGCCGACGATGGTCGGGAAGGGCGAGCCGGTCGAGGTGAAGGCCATCGAGTAGCCCCAGCCGAACCACACCAGCGCTGCGACGCAAACGATGGTGAGGACCTGCATCAGGACGCTCAACATGTTCTTGGCGCGCACCAGGCCGCCATAGAACAGTGCGAGCGCGGGAACGCTCATCATCAGGACCAGCGCGGTCGAGACCATCATCCAGGCGACATCGCCCTTGTTGACCATGTCGGCGGTGGGCGTGAACACGGCAGGCGCCGCTTCGGCTGCAGGCGCGGCGAATGCCGGTGCAGCAAGCAGCGCTGCCCCAGTCGCCATCACTGCAAGATTGGAGAGAATGCGCTTCATCGATTGGGTCCCCTTACAGCGCGGTTTCGCCGGACTCGCCGGTGCGGATGCGGGTGGCAGAGGCGAGATCCAGAACGAAGATCTTGCCGTCGCCGATCGCGCCCGTGTTGGCGGTCTGCTGGATGGTTTCGACCACTTGCGCTGCGATTTCGTCGCTGGCAGCGATCTCGAGCTTCACCTTGGGAAGCATGTTGGTGGAGTATTCAGCGCCGCGGTAGATTTCGGTCTGACCCTTCTGGCGACCGAAGCCCTTGACTTCGGTGACGGTCATCCCGGCGATGCCGATGCCGCTCAAAGCCTCGCGCACGGTGTCGAGCTTGAACGGTTTGATGATGGCGATGATGAACTTCATCTGTGGCCCCTGTTGCACCGGATTTTTTCCGGCCACAGGGATCAGAGCAACAAGCGTGCCATATTTGTGTAACGCGGCTGACGCAGCGGAATCAGTGCGATTCTTCGCAACTGCGGGATAATACGTGCCTAAAAACTAATCAGGTGATTAACCCTTAGGCAAGTTTTGAGTCGGGCGGGGGGCGCCCTTCACCTCGCCTGGCGGCAGCGGATCGCACCAGCCGTTGACGGCATTGACCAGATCCCACCCGGCAAAATCACTGTTCCAGACGCCCTGAAACGCGACCGTCTTCCAACGCAGGCCGAACAGCTTCTCATAGGACTTCAGGAGCGACCAGTAGAAGTCGAAGCAGATCGGCGGCACCTCGCCCTCGCGCGCCTTCATCACCACCACCCGTCCCGCCTGCGGCAGGTCCATCCGCGCATCCTCGGGATCATCGTTGATCGCCCAGACGAAATCCTCGCGGCGGCGCAGCAGCGCCTCGCCGAACAGGATCGCGAGATCGCCGATCAGGCTGCGCAGGCCTGCGACCGCAGGGTCCTCGCTGCGGTACCAGTCGCTCCGGCGGTGCGCTTCATGGCGCATCATCGCTTCGTTGCGGAACAGCACCAGCGCAATGAGGCCGCGCAACAACGGCGATTTGTCCGCGTCGACCACGAGATTGACCCGCGCGAGCCGCCCGTTCCACCACTGCTCCAGCCGGTGCAGCGCGGGAACCGGATCAGCCGCAGGATCAAGCAACGCATCGACGGCGCTGGCAAGCCCGGGCACCGCGGCCCGCAGCACGGCAATCCGCTCCGAGCGCGCAGCCATCATGGCTTCGAAAGCAGCGCCCCGCTCGGCGCGCGGCATTTTCGCGGGCGTCTCGAAGAACGGGTACTGCCAGACAGGATAGCGCGACAGGAACGACATTGCGGTGATCCTCGCGCAGGCGATCACTCGCCCGCGATGTAGCGATCCGTCGCTCGGGTCGGCAGGCCATCGATGCTGCGGGTGCGTTTGGCCATCTTGGCCTCCCACTGCGCGGGATCGGACTGGCGGTGGGCCTTCTTGAGCGTCTCGCGCTCGCCCTCCAGCGCCATGAAGGGCACGCCCCAGCCGCATGAGCCCTGCACGCTTTCGACCGCGATGTCGAAGATCTGCCGCGTGCCGGGCAGCATTGTGAAATGCGCGGCAAGCTCGTCCCACTCCGCGTCCAGCGGCAGCACCGCACGCCCGCGCCCGTAGAGCCTGAGGATCAGCGCGGGCTGCTGGAAGTTGCAGAACATCACCGTGATCCGGCCGTCCGCCGCAAGATGCGCGTGGGTCTCGTTCCCCGATCCGCCTAGGTCGAGATAGGCCACCCGGGTGGGCGAAAGCACGCGGAAGGCGTCATAGCCCTTGGGGCTGAGGTTGATCCGGCCCTCACTGGCGGCGGTCGCGACGAAGAACACCGGCTGGGCGGCGATCATCGCGATCTGCTTTTCGGTGAGCGCCTCGGTGAAGTCTGCCATGGGACGCTCCTTTCGAAAGGGTCAGAGGAAATCGCGCAAGGTGGCGATGAAACGATCAAACTGGTCGTGGTGGAGCCAGTGGCCGGCCTTCTCGAACTCGATCACGCTCGCGGTCTTGAAGTGCGCGATGCGTCCGTCCTTGGCCGGGTTCGAGGCCCACGAGTCCGCGCCGTAAAGCAGCAGCGTGGGAGAGGTAATCGCGCCCCACAGCGCCTCGATGAATTCGTCGCCGATGTCCTCGACCGGCCAGACATTGAGGTGGGGGTCGAACTTCCAGCTATAGGTGCCGTCCTCGTTGCGGTTGACGCCGTGGACGGTGAGATGGCGCGCCTGCTCCTCGGTGAGGTAGGCGTTCTCCTCGATCATGCGGGCGAAGGCGGCCTCGATGCTCTCGTATTTGCGTGGGCTACGGCCGGCGGCCTTGCGCTTCTTCTCGATCCATTCGGCGAGGCGCTCGGGATACGGCTGGGCGCGCTGCTTTTCGCGCCATTCGGGCGAGGGGCCGAGGCCCTCGATCGCCACCAGCTTGCTCACCATGTCGGGGAAGGCGCCCGCATAGCGCAGCGCGACATTGCCGCCCATCGAATGCGCCACCATCCGCACCGGACCGACGCCGAGCTGGTGGATCAGCTGCGCAAGGTCATAGACCATGTCGGCGGCCGAATAGACCCCATCCGAGACCCAGTCAGAGTCGCCATGCCCGCGGTGATCCATCGCAATGACGTGGTAATCCTCGCGCAGTGCCTCGGCAGTCCAGTCCCAAGAGCGGGCATGGTCGCGCCCGCCATGCACCAGCACCAGCGGCGGCTTACCGCGCCCGCCCCAATCGAGGTAGTTGAGGCGAAGGCGCTGCGAGATAAAGGTCTGCGAGGTGGGGCCGGTGTCGTGCATGAGCCCCGCCATGCCGCGAAGCCCGCGCTCTCGCAAGCCTAGCGTTCCTTGGTCGCTGAGAAGGTCAGCTGCGGGTTCTTCTCGACCTGGTAGGTGACGTCCCATGGGCTCTTGGCCATGAACACCATATCTCCGTCGCGGTCCTTGGCGAGGTTTGCACGGTTGAAGCTCGCGAATTCGTCGAGCGTCTTCTCGTCGCCCTTGATCCAGCGCGCGGTGGCAAACGGCGAGGGTTCGAGCACGGCCTCGACCTTGTACTCGGCCTCGAGCCGCGAGATCAGCACCTCGAGCTGAAGCTGGCCGACGACGCCGACGATGTGGGCCGAGCCGATCTCGGGGTAGAACACCTGGATCACGCCTTCTTCCGAGAGGTCGTCGAGGGCCTTCCTCAGCTGCTTGGTCTTGGTCGGATCGCGCAGCTGAACGCGGCGCAAGATTTCCGGCGCGAAGTTGGGCAGGCCCGTGAAGCGCACCTGATTGCGCTCGGACAGCGTGTCACCCACCCGTAGTGTCCCATGGTTGGGAATGCCGATGATGTCGCCCGCCTCCGCCGTATCGGCGAGCTCGCGGTCCTGCGCGAAGAACAGGATCGGTGAGTGAACCGCGATGGGCTTTCCCAGCCCACTGGGGGTGAGCTTCATGCCGCGTTTGAAGGTGCCCGAAACCTGCCGCATGAAGGCGATGCGGTCGCGGTGGTTGGGGTCCATGTTGGCCTGCACCTTGAAGATGAAGCCGGTGACCTCGTCGCGCTCGGGGCTGATCTGCTCCTCGCCTGCGGGCTGCGGGCGCGGCGGCGGGGCGTAGCGGGAAATGGCGTCGATCAGCTCGGTGACGCCGAAATTCTTGAGCGCCGATCCGAAATAGACCGGCGTGAGGTCGCCGTGGCGGAAGGCTTCAAGGTCGAACTCGGGATAGCCGCCGCGCGCCAACTCGATCTCGTCGGCGAAGCGCTGGGGGATCGTGGCGGTGTCGCGGGTGCCGAGATATTCGCGGCTCGGGCCTTCGGGACGGCCGACGGTTTCGGTGGCGAAGTCGAGCAGGCCCTCGAACTCCCCGCCCATGCCGATGGGCCACATCTGCGGCGAGACATCGAGCGCCAGCATGTCGGCGACCTCGTCCAGCGTCTCGAAGGGATCGCGGCCCTCGCGGTCAACCTTGTTGACGAAGGTGATGATCGGCACGCTCCGCAGACGGCAGACTTCGAACAGCTTGCGCGTCTGCGGCTCGATGCCTTTCGCAGCATCGATCACCATGATCGCGGAGTCGACCGCCGTCAGCGTACGGTAGGTGTCCTCGCTGAAATCCTCGTGGCCCGGGGTATCGAGCAGGTTGAAGACGACGCCGTCCTTCTGGAAGGTCATCACCGAGGAAGTGACCGAGATCCCGCGCTGCTGCTCGATCTTCATCCAGTCGGACCGCGCCCGCCGCGCTTGCCCGCGCGCCTTGACCTCGCCCGCAAGGTGGATCGCGCCGCCCTGCAGCAGCAGCTTTTCGGTGAGCGTGGTCTTGCCTGCGTCAGGGTGCGAGATGATCGCGAAGGTGCGGCGGTTGGAGGTCACTGGTTCTCGCGTGCGACGCGGAAGCCCGCGAAGTCCTGGTTGACCGGCATCAGCTCGATGCGGTTGATGTTGAGATGCGGCGGCAGGCTCGCGATCCAGCCGATGGTGTCGGCGATGTCCTCGCCGGTCATCGGGTTGACGCCGCGATAAAGGTCGTCCGAGGCCTGCTGGCTGCCGGTCCGCACCACGGTGAATTCGGTCTCGACCATCCCCGGCTCGATGCTGGTGACGCGCACCCCGGTGCCATGCAGATCGGCGCGCAGGGCGAGCGTGAAGTGGTTCACGAAGGCCTTGGACCCGGCATAGACGTTGCCGCCCGGATAGAGGTAGGTCCCCGCGACCGAGCCGATGGCGATGATCGCGCCCTTGCGCTCGATCAGGCCCGGCAGCAGCTTGCGGGTCAGCACCACCATCGCGGTGACATTGGTGTCGATCATCGTCTGCCAATCTTCGAGATTGGCGTTTTGCGCTGCGGACAGCCCCTGCGCGAGGCCCGCATTGTTGACGAGGAGGTCAATAGCGCGGAAGTCCTCTGGCAGGCCCGCCAGCGCGGCATCGAGCGCGGCGGTGTCGCGGACGTCGAAGCACACCGCGTGGACCTTGTCCGCACCCAACTCCGCGACCAGCGCGTCGAGCCGCTCCTGCCGCCGCCCGGTGGCGACGCAGCGCCATCCATCGGCGACGAGGCGGCGGACGGTGGCGAGGCCGATCCCGGCGGTGGCGCCGGTGACAAAAGCGGTCTTCATCCGCGCAACTCCCCGCCGAGCTTGGCGGCGGCGGCCACCACCTTCTCGGCAATTGCCTTCAATTCGGCATCCTTGAACGAGGCCTCGCCCGGTTGGAGCGTGACTTCGACCGCGATGGACTTGTGGCCCTCGGGCACGCCCTGCCCGGCGAAGACGTCGAACACACGCACGCCGGTGATGAAGGCCTTGTCCGCGCCCTGCACCGCGCGCACGAGGTCGCCCGCCGCCACCGTGGCCGGGACGAGGAAGGCGAAGTCGCGGGTCACGGCTTGCAGGGCCGGGGGCGTGAAGCCGGGGCGGGCGAAAGCCGCGCCCTTCTTCGCCGGGATCGCATCAAGGAACAGCTCGACCGCCGCAATCGGCCCGTCGGCGTCGAAGGCCTTGAGCGTCGCCGGATGTACCACCCCGAACCGCGCCAGCACCACCTTGGGGCCGAGCCGCAGGGTGGCTGACTGGCCGGGGTGGAACTGGCTGCCCGCCTCGCCCATCACCATCAGGTTCGCCACAGGAGCCCCTGCCGCTTCGAGCAGCAGGAGCGCCAGCGCCTTGGCATCGTAGGCGTCAAAGGGCTTGGCCTTGCCGCTCTGCCACCCGCGCGGGGTCTTCTCTCCCGCCAGCACGATGCCGAGGGTTGGCTTCTCGTCACTCAGGCCATTGCCGCCCCTGAAATAACGCCGCCCGATCTCGAACAGCCGCGAGGCCGGTGCGCCGCGGTCGGCGTTGCGCTTGGCCGCCATCAGCAGGCCGGGGAGCAGCGAGGGGCGCATCGCCTTCATGTCCTCGCTGATCGGGTTGGCGAGGACCCACAGGGCCTGACCTTCCGCAGCGAAATGCTCGGCGGCCCAGGTGGGGAGGAAGGACCATGTCACCGCCTCATTGAGCCCGCTCGCGGCAGCGGCGCGGCGCAGACCACGCTCCAGCTTCTGCTGCGGGGTGGCGGTGGGGCGGGCGACGCCTTCCACGCGGGGGAGCGCAACGCTCGCGACCTTGTCGAGGCCGTGGATGCGCACGACTTCCTCGACCAGATCGGCGGGGCCTTCAATGTCGTGGCGGCGCAGCGGGCAGGTGACCTGCCAATCCGCGCCCACGGTGAAACCGAGGCTTTCGAGGATGCGCTTCTGTTCGGCCTCGGGCACGTCCACACCGCCGAGGCGGGTGGTGAGGCCGGGGTCGAAGGCGATGACCCTGGCAGCGCTCGGCGGCGAACCGGCGCGAACGACTTCGCTCGGGGTTCCGCCTGCAAGGTCCACAATCAGTCCGGTGAGCAGATCGAGGCCCTGATCCAGAAACTCCGGATCAACCCCGCGCTCGAAGCGGGTACGGGCGTCGGAGGACAGGCCGAGCTTGCGTCCCGTCGCGCCGATGCGCGCAGGGTCGAAATAGGCGATTTCGAGCAGCACGTCGGTGGTCGTCTCCAACACCCCCGAATGCTCGCCGCCCATGATCCCGGCGATGTCGTGGACGCCGTGGTCGTCGGCGATCACCATCATCTCGGCATCGAGCGTGTAGGTCTTCTCGTTGAGCGCCAGCACCTCTTCGCCATCTTTGGCGCGCCGTGCGACCACCGCGCCCGAGAGCTTGGCGAGGTCATAGACGTGCGCCGGACGCCCGAAGCCGAGCATCAGGTAGTTGGTCAGATCGACCAGCAGCGATATCGGACGTTGGCCCGCACTCTTCAGCCGCGCCTGCAGCCAGTCGGGCGAGGGGCCATTCCGGACGCCGGTCACCACCCGGCCATAAAATGCCGGGCAGCCTTCGGGATCGTCGGTGCGGATTTCGACCGGGCACGCTCCGTTCGCACTGAAGGCCGGCATGGCGATCGGCTTCAGCGTCCCCAGCCCCTTGGCCGCCAGATCGCGGGCGATGCCGTAAACGCCCATGCAGTCGGGGCGGTTAGGGGTCACCGCGACCTCGATCACCGGGTTGCTGCCGTTGTAATCGGCGAAGCTGGTTCCGACCGGCGCATCGTCGGGCAGTTCGATGATCCCGTCGTGATGATCGCCCAGCTCCAGCTCGCGGGTCGAGCACATCATGCCGTTGCTCTCGACCCCGCGGATCGCGCTCTTCCTCAGCACCATGCCGTTGGCGGGCACGACCGCGCCGGGGAGGCCCAGGACGCCCTTCATCCCGGCCCGCGCATTGGGCGCGCCGCAGACAACTTGCAGCGGCTGGCCGTCTCCGGCGTCGACGGTCAGCACCTGCAGCTTGTCGGCATCTGGGTGGCGCGCGGCGGTCAGCACGTGGGCGATGCGGAAACCGGCGAGCTTCTCGGCCGGGTCTTCCACGCCCTCGACCTCAAGCCCGATGGCGTTGAGCGCGTCGCAGATTTCCGCCACCGAAGCGGTCGTCTCAAGGTAATCCTTGAGCCAGGTCAGCGAGAACTTCATGCGCGTGCTCCCACACCAGCGGAGAGGGTCGGCTGGTCGAAGGGCGAGAAGCCGTAATGCGCCAGCCAGCGCGGATCGCCGTCGAAGAACGCGCGCAGGTCGTTCATCCCGTATTTGAGCATCGCGATCCGGTCGATCCCGAGGCCGAAGGCGAAGCCCTGCCATTCCTTCGGGTCAAGCCCGGCGAATTCGAGCACCCGGGCATTGACCATCCCGCTGCCGCCCAGCTCCATCCACGCATGGCCCGGCGCATCGCCGTGCCCGCCGACCACGCGGCGGCCGCCCTCCGTGGAATAACCGACATCGACCTCGACGCTGGGTTCGGTGAAGGGGAAGTAGCTAGGACGCAGCCTGAGCACGATATCCTCGCGCTCGAAGAAGGCCTTGAAAAAGGTCTCCAGCGTCCACTTGAGGTGGCCGAGGTGAATATCTCGGTCGATCACCAGCCCCTCGACCTGATGGAACATCGGGGTATGCGTTGCGTCGCTGTCCGAGCGGTACACCCGGCCCGGCGCAATGATGCGGATCGGCGCGCCTTGATCCAGCATCGACCGGATCTGCACCGGCGAGGTGTGCGTCCTGAGAAGGATATCCTTCCCCTCCCCTGTCTTGTCCGGGAAGTAGAACGTATCGTGCATCGCCCGCGCCGGATGGGTCTCGTCCATGTTGAGCGCGGTGAAGTTGTGCCAATCGTCCTCGATCTCAGGGCCGGTGGCGACCGCGAAGCCGAGGTCGGCGAAGATTTCCGCAAGCTCGTCCATCACTTGGCTGACGGGGTGCACCGAACCCTTGGGCGCAGCCGCCGCAGGCAGCGTCAGGTCGACCGTTTCGCGCGCCAGCTGCTCTTCCAATGCGGCGGACTCTAGCGCGGCCTTCTTGGCATCGAGCGCCTCGGCAATGCTGGCGCGGGCCGACTGGATCGCGGGGGCGGCGGCGGTGCGCTCTTCGGGGCTCATGCCGCCAAGGGTCTTCAAGGCAAGGCTCACCCAGCCCTTCTTGCCGAGCGTTTCGAGCCGCTCGGCCTCAAGCGCATCGAGGCTGGTCGCCGCGGCAATCGCGGCCAGCGCGGCCTCGGTCTGGGAAGTGATGTCGGTCATGGATCGTGGATGCTCTGACGGCGGGATTTCGCAGCCGCCCGCTAGCGGCAAATCGCAAGGATTGCAAAGGACGTTGGGTGATCCTGGGGTGCTCGGGCAGCGCTCAGCCGGACCCCACCGGGGCCGGCGCGTGGAGCCCCTGCACCGCCTCACCCGCCGCCGCCATCCTCGCATGTGCGGCAGCCGCCAGGAAAGGCTTGGGTAGCCGCGCATATTCGGTCGGGCTCATGGCCATGAACCGCCGGAAATCGCGCACGAAATGCGACTGGTCATGATAGGTGCAATCGAGCGTGCCGAGCCACTTGCGCGAAGGGTCCATCATGAACTGCGCAAGGCTGCGCAGGAACCGCTGGCGGCGCAGCAGCAACTTGGGCGGAAAACCGAAGGCGCGGCGCGAGAGGCGTTCGAGGCTGCGGACCGTCATCCCCACCCGCGCAGCGATGTCGCCAACTGTGAGGGTATCGGGGTCGACCAGCGCTGCATGGATCGCCAGGATTGCGGCCTCGCCCGGGCGCGCGGGCCCTTCGAGCAGCCGCGCCATATGTGCCTCGATCAGCGCCAGCTCAGCCACATGATCGCCGTCGCTCGTCGTCAACGCCTCGGCGAGCGGGGCGAAGGCCGCGAAGACCGGATCGGCCCTGCCATCGACGAAGCGGTCGGCATAGTCGCTCGCTCCTGCGGCAAACAGCCGCGCCCAGCCAAGCGGCAGGAGGCCAATGCCCCAGTTGTGCCCGGTTCCAAGCCGGAAGCGCACCGCTTGGCTGGTCGGCCCGGTGACAGTGAAGGCGGGGCATGGCGCGAGCGGTCCCGGCCCGACCACCGACTGCGCCGACACGCCCCCAAGGAACCGGACATTGGCCCATTCGGGATGCAGCCAGTCCTCGAGCCAACGCGTCTGCAGCGAGCAAACTACGTCGGTGCGATAGTAAGTTGTCACAAACCGGCGCAGCGGCTCTGCTGGCAAGGCAAAGCGCAAGTGTACCGAATCCCCTGTAAGCGCGTGCATCTGTTCTCGTCCCCTGCCGCGTCGTGTCCGTACAACGCGTCACCAGTGCGACCGCTTATTGACCTTCTTTGGGTCTATGGGGGGGAAATAGCATGATCAGGAAAGCAGGGGTAGCCGCGCTTGCGGCAGGGGCGATTGCGTGGGCGCCGGGCGCAGCGGCAAAGGACAAGGCGCCGCCGGTCGAGCTGGCGCAATGCACCGAAAGCATCGGATCGATCGCGCTGGTTGAGGGCGACCAGGCCGGATGGAACACGTGGGGCCTTGGCTCGCCGCGCGCGCTGCTGGGGGCACTCGCCACCGAATCGGGGTGCTTCACCCTCGACAATCCCAATGACACCGCGCCCGCGCGCTTCCTCGTTACGCTGATCGCAGGCAGTCAGGAAGATGTCGACAAGGGCATGGAGCTCGCCAAGGGCGCGGCAACCGAGGCGCTGGTGCGCTCGGGCGCGGCCAGCGGGCTCCTGCGCGGCGTGCCCGGAGCTGGTGCGGTGCTAGGCATGTTCGGCGGGCTCGGCGGCAAGAAGAAGACTGTCGCGGCGGGTTTGCGCGTCGTCAGCCCCGCCAACGGCAGGACGGTCGCCGCGGGCCAAGGCGTGGTCAAGAAATCGAGCCTCAGCTTCGGCGGGGCCGGCGCAGGCTGGGCGAGCGCGGCGGCGGGTGCATCGGGCTATCAGGGCAGCAAGGACGGCGAAATGCTGACCGAGGCCTTCGTGATCGCCTTCAACGATCTCGTCGCCCAGCGCGATCTGATGGCGGCCGCGCCCGAAGCGGCCGGGGCAGCGCCCGGCGCGGTTGTGGCGGTCGATACCGTGCTGCGCGCCGCCGCCAGCGCCGATGCGCCCTCGGTGCGAGCGCTGCGCGCAGGCACCGAGCTCGACCCCACCGGCAAGCGCGAGGGGCTCTTCCTCGAGGTGGCGGACAATTTCGGCACCGTCGGCTGGGTATCGGTCGAAGACCTGAAGTAGCCTGCCCCTCGGCGGTCAGGTACGCTGCGGCGGGGGCGCGGGCGGATCGAGAGTCTGCGCCGCGCTCCCCCACACCTTGGCGCGGGCCTCCATGAACGAGGTCAGGATCGGGTGGTCGAGCGCGGCATATTCGCTCGGGTTCATGGTCATGAAGTCGCGGAACTCGCGGGTGAACTGCGCCTGGTCGTGATAATGCGCGTCCATCGCCTCGGTCCACGGCCGCCCGCCGCGCTGGAGCATGAAGGTCGTAAGGCTGCGCATGAAGCGCTGACGGCGCATCAGCAGCTTGGGCGAGAAGCCGAAATAGCGGGTGCAGACCCGCTCGAGCGTGCGGATGCTCATCGCGCAGGCATCGGCCAGCGCGTGGACCGAGGCGTGATCCCCGTTCACCAGCGCAGCATGGACGCGGGCGATGCGCGGCTCGTCGCGGCTCGGGCGCATCGCGCGGGCGAGCCCGTCCACCAGCGCGGCATATTGCGCCTCGAGGTCAGCCTCGGGGTCGCACAGCACCTCGGCAAGCGGCGCGAAATGGGCAAAGGCCGGGTGCGCCGCGCCATCGCAGATGAGATTGGTGACGGCGCTCGCATCCTCATCGAAAAAGCGCGCCCAGCCCAGCGGAAGGAAGCCCACGCCCCACATCCGCACCCGCCCGAGCGAGAAGCGGCACGGGAGCGAGCTTGGCCCGGTGCCGACGAAGCCGACGCCGCTGACCTGCCGTTCGGCGATCGAGGCCTCGGGCTGGGTTCCACAAAAGAAGCGGATATTGGCCCACTCGGGCTGGAGGTAATCGGTCACCGGGGCCTCGCCCTCGGACAGATCGAGCGTCAGGTGGTAGATGCTCGTGAAGCATCCCGCGAATTCCGGCGGCGGTTCGCGGAATTCGGCCACCAGCCGCTCGTGCGGCACCGGTGCGGGGCGCCGTGCGGCGCGCGTTAAATCTCCATCCCCCATAGCTTCAGATAGACGCAGATGGCGCAGTTTTACAAGGGTGTTGTCGGCTTTCTACAAAGCAGACAGAGCAAGGGCAGGCCCCCGGTTAGGAGCCTGCCCACTGCTGTCTCGTCCGGGCCGGAGCTGCGGAAAGCTTACGCCGGAAGCGCAGCCTTCGCCTGAGCGATCACGGCCTTGAAGGCGCCGCCTTCGTTCATCGCGAGATCGGCCATCGCCTTGCGGTCGAGCTCGATCCCGGCAAGCTTGATGCCGTGCATGAACTGCGAATAGGTCAGGCCTTCCATGCGAACCGCAGCGTTGATGCGCTGGATCCAGAGAGCACGGAAAGTCCGCTTCTTCACCTTGCGGTCGCGGTAGGCGTACTGGCCTGCCTTCTCGACCGCCTGACGGGCGATGCGGATGGTGTTCTTGCGGCGACCGCGATAGCCCTTGGCCTGGTCGAGAA
>JAIYEK010000142.1 GCA_027487015.1 Erythrobacteraceae bacterium
AATTCCTCGCGCGGGAAATCGGCGGTGACCCATTACAAGGTGCTCCAGCGGCTGGATCACGCCGCGCAGATCGAATGCCGGCTGGAAACCGGGCGCACCCACCAGGTGCGTGTTCACTGTGCGTCAATCGGCCATCCGCTATTGGGAGACCCTGCCTATGGCCGCACACCCAAAGAGCTTCGCCCCGTGCTCGACCGACTCGGTTTTGCCCGACAGGCGCTGCATGCGGCCGAACTGGGCTTCCAGCACCCGCTTACCGGCGAAATGGTCCAGTTTCGGAGCAATCTCCCGCAAGACATGGCGGAACTGATCGACCAACTGAGCCGTAGTGATCGATGAAACGCACATACATCTGACCGCATTTCGCGTATATGTGTAACCCGTGGCCCAGCGCGACGGATGCCCATCAGGGGTCTTCGCCAGGTGGTCGACGCTAGAAAGGTTAGGTAACCAGTGACCAAGTCTACAAGTGTCCGAACCAAGTCCAGTTCGGTCCCGGCATTGAGCGGCGAGCAGAGCCTCAACCGCTATCTCTCCGAAATCCGCAAGTTCCCGGTGCTCACCGCCGAGCAGGAATACATGCTCGCCAAGCGCTATCAGGAACACGAGGATCCCGAAGCCGCCGCCCAGCTCGTTTCCAGCCACCTCCGGCTCGTCGCGAAGATCGCGATGGGGTACCGCGGCTATGGCCTGCCCGTCTCCGACCTGATTTCCGAAGGGAACGTCGGCCTGATGCAGGGCGTCAAGAAGTTCGAACCCGATCGCGGCTTCCGCCTCGCGACCTACGCGATGTGGTGGATCAAGGCCTCGATGCAGGAGTTCATCCTGCGCTCGTGGAGCCTCGTGAAAATGGGCACCACCGCGGCCCAGAAGAAGCTGTTCTTCAACCTTCGCCGGATGAAGAAGCAGCTCGAAGCTTACGAGGACAGCGACCTCAGCCCCGAGGACGTGACCAAGATCGCCACCGACCTCGGCGTGCCCGAGCAGGAAGTGATCAACATGAACCGGCGCATGATGATGGGCGGCGATGCCTCGCTCAACGTCAGCTTGCGCGGTGCCGAGGAAGGCTCGGGCGAATGGCAGGACTGGCTGGCGGATGACCGCCCGCTGCAGGACGAAACCGTCGCCGATGCCGAGGAATCGCAGATGCGCATGGCAATGCTCAGCGAGGCGATGGAAAGCCTCAACGAGCGTGAGCGGCACATCCTCACCGAACGCCGCTTGACCGAGAAGCCGCAGACGCTCGAAGAGCTCTCGCAGGCCTACGACGTCAGCCGCGAACGCATCCGCCAGATCGAAGTGCGCGCCTTCGAGAAGCTTCAGAAGGCGATGCAGCGGATCGCGGGCGAGAGGCTGCTTCCGGGCGTAGCATAACCGGACAACTTGAGCGTGTGGCTGGACCACCGCCAAATCATTGATGCTTTTCAAGGCCCTCCGGTCCCTTTAACAAGGTGACGGGAGGGCCTTTTTCATGACATCGATCCTGCACCGCTTCGCTGCCGCCATGCTGGCCGCATTCCTCGCCGCAGCCGCGCCCGCGCTGGCGCAGACCGAGGTGCGCGACGCGCCCGATCCCTATGTGCACCGCGAAGCCGGCATCGCCTTCCCGCAACAGGTCGGGGCGTTCCGGCGCGGCAAAATCTACGAATATGATGCGCAAGGGGCCGATGCGAGCGTGGGCTACAAGCCGCCCGAACAGTTCGGCGAGATGACGGTCTATGTCTATCCTGCCCACGGCGCGCCGTGCCGCAGATGGTTTGACGGAGCGGACCGCGCAACGATGGGACGCAAGGGTGCCGCCCACGCGGCGGAAGCTGCCCCGATGCGGCTGCTTCCCGAAAGCGTGCCCGACCAACTCTCGGCCCGCTACACGCTTGCAGCAGGCGCTCTGGGTTTCGATCACCCTGAGCTTGCGTCCTTCACCTGGGTCGGCTGCATTCCGGGCGGCAAATGGGTGGTGAAGTATCGAGGCTCTTTCTTAGCTGCCGAGGCCGCGCGCGCCGATGGCCTGGCCGAACAGCTCTTCGCCGCGATCGACTGGAGCCCGTTGCTCGGCAAGTAGCCTGCGGGTCTAGCCGGGCGTGGCACGGACAATCGGCGGCTCGCGCAAGTGCGCGGGCGTTGCGTACTCATTGCACAGTCATTGCAGGGTCATTGCGAGGTATTGGCGCGGGGGATGACGAAGCGCTGCCCGTCATCCCTGTGCCTTTAGCCGTATCAGTCCGGCGAATGTTTCACGTGAAACATTTCGGGAACATTCACTTCTTCCCCGCCAGATCCAGAACCGCCGCGATCATTGCCCGCGCGCCCAGCGTGATGCTCTCCTTGGGGGCGACTTGGAACAGCGGGGAGTGGTGGCCGGCAATCGCGGTCCCTCCCGCCTTGGCCGCCGCGATCCGCTCGGGCGTGGTCCCGCCGACCGCGAAGTAGTAGCCCGGCACGCCCAGCCCCGGCGCGACGAAATAGGTGAAGTCCTCCGCGCCCATGTTCTGCTGCTCGTAGGGCACCACCGCACCCTCGCCCAGCGCGCGCCGCATGGTCGCGTTGAGGCGGCGGGCGAGAGCGGGGTCGTTGATGGTGGTGGGCGTGCCCGAGAACTTCTTGACCGTCACCGGCATACTGTCCGGCAGTCCATTGGCGCGGCCGATATTGACCGCGATCCGCTCGACCGCGGCGATCACCGCAGCCCGCGTCTCCTCGTCATTGGCGCGCACGGTGAGCTTCAAGTTCGCCTCGTCCGAGATGATGTTGTAGGCCGAACCGGCGTGGAAAGCGCCGACCGTCACCACCACCGGCTTGAGCGGAGAAATCTCCCGCGAATCAATCGATTGGAGCGCGGTGACAATCTGCGAGGCGATGTAGACCGGGTCCTTGCCCAAGTGCGGCGAGGCGCCGTGGGTGCCGATCCCGGGCACCCGCACATCGAGCGTGTCGGAGCTCGAATACTGGATGCCCTCGGCCGCCGAAACCTTGCCGGTTTCCAGCTCCGCCGCGACATGGAAGGCGAGCGCATAATCGGGCTTGCCGAAGCGCTGGTAGAGCCCGTCCTCCATCATCGCCTTGGCCCCGCGCACGCCTTCCTCGGCCGGCTGGACGACGAACATCAGCGTGCCGCTCCACTGCCCCTTGGTGGCCGCCAGACGCCGCGCGGTGGCGATCATCGCGGTGATGTGGGTGTCATGCCCGCAGGCGTGCATGGTGGGATATTCCTTGCCGTCCTCGCCCACCTGCTTGGCCTTCGAGGCATAGGCGAGGCCCGATTTCTCCTCCACCGGCAGCCCGTCCATGTCGGCGCGTATCAGGATCAGGGGGCCTTTGCCGTTCTTCAGAATGCCCACCACCCCGGTGCCGCCCACGCCGGTCGTCACCTCAAGCCCGGCCGCCTTCAGCTCGGCCGCCATCTTTGCCGCGGTGCGGTTCTCGAGGAAGCCGAGCTCCGGGTTCTGGTGGAAGTCGAGGAATAATGGGGCGAGATAGCTGTCGTATTCGGCCTCGATTGCCTTCCTGGTCACTTCGTCCTGGGCAAGCGCAGGCTGGGCGGCGGCAGCCAGCGCAAGCGCGCTCGCGGCGAGGTGGAACAGGCGCATGTGGTGGTCTCCCCTGAGATTTGAGCGCAAGCTTGCCGCGCGCGGGAGCAGCAAGCAAGCGCGGATGCTTCCCACGTCCCCCGCCCTGCGCTAGAGCTTGCCCATGGTCTCCCTGATCCTGCGCTACACGGCCCGCGCCATCGCCGCCTTCATCACCCTCACGCTGGTGCTGGTGGTGGCCTTCAAGTGGCTCCCGGTCCCCGTTACCGCGACCATGATCATGGACGGCAACGGCATTACCAAGGACTGGGAAAGCCTCGACAATATCGACCGCAATCTGGTCTCCGCAGTGATCGCGTCGGAGGATCAGCGGTTCTGCCAGCACTCGGGCTTCGATACCGAGGCGATCGAGCAGGCGATGCGCGAGAACCTCGAAGGCGGGAAGATCCGCGGCGGTTCCTCGATCAGCCAGCAAACCGCCAAGAACGTCTTCCTGTGGCAGGGCGGCGGCTATTTCAGGAAGGCGCTCGAAGCGTGGTTCACCTTCTGGATCGAGCTCGTCTGGGGCAAGCGGCGGATCATGGAGGTCTACCTCAATGTCGCCGAGACCGGGATCGGAACCTATGGCGCCGAGGCCGGATCGCGGCGCTATTTCGGCCACTCCGCCGCACGGATGAGCCGTGACGAGGCGAGCCGGATGGCAGCCGCGCTCCCCAGCCCCAAGAAGCGTTCCGTGAAGGGCCCGGGCGGCTGGCTCGCGCGCCACGGCAACCGCATCGAACGCCGCATCGGCATCGTCCGGCGCGACGGGCTGGACGCCTGCGTCTACAACTAAAGGCGGCGGTTTCGCGTGCAATCAGAACGCGATCATCGTTGCACGTGACGCAGGCGATCCTTGCGGCTACAAGCGCCTGACGATGGCTCACACGCACGCCCATAATCACCATGATCATGCCCACGGGCACGCGCATGGCCACGGTCATGGGCACAGCCACGCGCCTGCCGATTTCGGCCGCGCCTTCCTGATCGGGATCGTGCTCAACACCGGTTTCGTGCTGCTCGAGGCGAGTGCCGGGCTGATCTACGGCTCGATGGCGCTGATCGCGGATGCGGGCCACAACCTGTCCGACGTGCTGGCATTGGCGCTCGCATGGATCGCCAGCATCGCCGCCAAGCAGCCCGCCTCGGGCCGCTTCACCTATGGCTACAAGAGCTCGACCATCCTCGCCGCGCTCGCCAATGCGCTGCTCCTGGCGGTGGCGATCGGGGCGATTTTGTTCGAGACGCTGCACCGGATCATGAACCCCACCCAGCCCGAGGGCCTCGCCATGGCGGCGGTCGCGGGGGTCGGGATCGCGATCAACGGCTTCACCGCATGGCTGTTCATGAAGGGGCAGGGCGATCTCAACATCCGCGGCGCCTATCTCCACATGGCGGCCGACGCGCTGGTGTCGCTGGGCGTGGTGCTGGCGGGCCTTGCGATTGTCGTCACCGGCTGGGCGTGGATCGATCCGGCGGTGAGCATCGTCATCCTCGCCGTGATCGCATGGGGCACCTTGGGCCTTGCGCGCGATTCTGTCGCCATGGGCCTGCTCGCCGCTCCTGCGGGGATCGACCTTGACGCGGTCAAGCGGCACCTTGCGGGTTTCGAGGGCGTGGCGGCCGTCCATGACCTCCACGTCTGGCCGATGTCGACCACCGAAGTCGCGCTGACCGCGCATCTCGTCATGCCCGGCCGCCCTGCCTCGGACAGCTTCCTGCGCGAAGTCGCCGCCAGCCTCGAGGCGCGCTTCGGCGTCCACCATGCGACGCTCCAGATCGAGAGCGGCGATGACCCTTGCGCGCACCCCTGCGGAGCGGACTGCTGATGGCCGCCCGCCCCCGCCCCTCCACCGACGAAGCGCGCGAGGCGCTGCGCGACGCGATGGCGCGGCTCGCCGCCGGGGATCAGGCCGCACTCGAGGAAATCTATCGCGCCACCCGCGTGAAGCTATTCGGCATAACCCTGCGTATCTTGGGAGATCGAAAGGAAGCCGAGGACGCCTTGCAGGACGTCTATGTCAATCTCTGGCAGCGGGCCGACCGCTATGACCCGTCCCGCGCGAGCCCGATCGCGTGGCTGGCGGCGTTCGCGCGCAACCGGGCGATTGACCGGCTGCGCACCGGCAAGGTGCGCGCTGGGTCGGTGCCGGTCGAGGAAGCCGCGCCGCTCCCCGACGAGAACCCCCTGGCTGATGCGCTGTTGATCGATGCCGAGCAGTCTGCGCAGATCCACAAGTGCCTCGGCGCACTGGATGCGCGAACGCAGGGCCACATCCGCGCCGCCTTCTTCGAAGGCTACACCTATGCCCAGCTCGCCGAGGCGGCCGACGTTCCGCTCGGCACGATGAAGAGCTGGATCCGCCGCGGCCTGCAACGCCTGCGCGCCTGTCTCGAAGCGAGTGAGGCAGCATGAGCGACCTCGAGAACACCCCTGAGGACGGCGTGAACCGCGACGATCCGATGATCGCCGCCGAGTGGGCACTGGGCCTGCTCGAGGGCGAGGAACTCCTCGCCGCGCGCGGCAAATACGCGACCGATCCGGACTTTGCCTGGCGCAAGGAATGGTGGGACGGCTGGTTCGCCCCGCTCTCCGACGCCATGCCGGGCGGCGAGCCGAGCGAACACGTGTGGGACGGCATCGCCGCGCGCGTGGCAGCGGCGCA
>JAIYEK010000323.1 GCA_027487015.1 Erythrobacteraceae bacterium
AGCAACGACCGCATCCCCTTCGTGTCTTTCCGCCCCGATGGCCTGTATAACTTCTGGCAGGACAAGGCGAACCCCAAGGGTATCCTGCGCCGCACCACGCTGGAAAGCTACCGCACCGCTTCTCCCGAATGGGAAGTGATCCTCGATGTCGACGCACTCGCCAAGGCCGAGGGCAAGGAGTGGGTCTATCAGGGCTCGACCTGCCTGCCGCCGGCGCTGAACAAGTGCATGATCGCGCTCTCCGATGGCGGCGAGGACGCCACCATCATGCGCGAATTCGACATGACAACGAAGGCCTTCGTCCCGGGCGGCTTCGTGCTCGATGCCAAGAGTCAGGGCGGGGTCGAGTGGGTCGACGAGAACACCCTACTGGTCGGCCGCAACTTCGGCGAAGGCACGCTGACCGAGAGCGAATACCCCTTCACCACCCGCGAATGGAAGCGCGGCACGGCCATCGGTGATGCCCCCGAAATCTTCCGCGGCGATGCCAAGGACGTCTCGTCCGGCGCGGCGCTGCTGCGTGACAATGACGCGGTGATCCACGCCCGCATCGCCTATCGCGGGATCAGCTTCCACGAGCGGCTGTGGTACGTCTGGAAGGACGGCACATGGCTCCAGCTCGAGCTGCCCACCAAGGCAAACCCGGTCGGCATCGTCGACGGGCAGATGCTGTTCTCGCCCGATGTTGA
Organism: Erythrobacteraceae bacterium; assembly: GCA_027487015.1. Classification (GTDB taxonomy): domain Bacteria; phylum Pseudomonadota; class Alphaproteobacteria; order Sphingomonadales; family Sphingomonadaceae; genus Erythrobacter. Next base: position 690 of record JAIYEK010000323.1, read on the forward strand.
CTGGACGGTTGACGGCCAGACCTTCCCCGCCGACAGCCTCGTCGCGGTCGATCTGGAGGAGTGGAAGGCCAAGCCCAACGGCGCGAAGAAGTCGCTCGTCTGGGCGCCGGGCTACCGCCAGACCAAGCAGGGCAGCACCGTCACCGCCGGCGGGCTCTATGTCGCGCTGCTCGACAATGTCGTGGGCAAGGTGCTGAAGTTCAATTTTGCCGGCGGCAAGTGGTCCAGCACGCAGGTCGCGCTGCCCGACAACGCCACGATCGGCATCGCCGCTTCCGCGGAAGATACCGACGAGATCATGTACACGGTCAGCGGCTTCCTCGAGCCGACGACGCTCTACTACACCGATGGCAAGACCGCGCCTGCGGTGCTCAAGACCAGCCCGTCCTATTTCGATCCCGCCGGGTCCACGGTCGAGCAATTTGAGGCGACCAGCAAGGACGGGACCAAGATCCCCTACTTCATCGTCAAGCCCAAGGGGATGAAGGCCGACGGCTCCACCGCTACGCTGCTCACCGGCTACGGCGGCTTCCAGGTGCCGCGCCTGCCGGCCTATCTCGGCTCGACTGGCAAGCTGTGGGTCGAGAAGGGCGGCGCCTATGTTCTCGCCAACCTGCGCGGCGGCGGCGAGTTCGGGCCGCAGTGGCACCAGACCGCGATCCGCGAGAACAAGCAGCGCACCTGGGACGATTTCATCGCGGTGGGTGAGGATCTGGTGAAGCGCGGCTTCACCAAGCCCGAGCACCTCGGCATCCAGGGCGGCTCGCAAGGCGGCCTACTGGTCGGCACCGCCTTCACCCAGCGCCCCGAGCTGTTCGGCGCCGCGATCGTGCAGATCCCGCTGTTCGACATGCTGCGCTATCACGTGATCGGGCGCGGGGCCTCGTGGATTGCCGAGTACGGCGATCCGCGCATCCCCGAACAGCGCAAGTGGATCGAGGGCTATTCGCCCTACCAGAAGATCGTCGCGGGGGTGACCTATCCCGAGCCGTTCCTGTGGGCCTCCACGGCTGACGACCGCACCCACCCCGCCCACGCCCGCAAGGCGGCAGCGAAGCTGAAGGCGCTCGGCCAGCCCTACTACTACTTCGAGGACACCACCGGGGGCCACTCGGGCGGGGTCGACAACGACCAGCGCGCCAAGCTCCAGGCGTTGCAGTTCATCTACCTGATGAAGCGCCTGATGGACGAGCGCCCCGCCAAGTAAGCGCGCCTCGCGGCGAAGACAGAGGGGCGGCTCCACCCGGGTGGAGCCGCCCCTCTTCGTGTTAACCTCGCGGGCAACGCGGCTACCTGTAAGCGCCGCCGACAGGGTGCACTCGGTTCGGCTTGCGCACAGCACGGAGCGTTTCATCAACGCTCCGGTAACCAGTTTCGGCAGGGTCTCGTTAGGCCGCCGCGTCAACACTCGGGCCATCGGGGGCGATGACGTATCACGAGGAGGATCACCGATGGCCTACGACCGCAGCATTTCGATCGCCGACGCGATCAAGAGCTACAACCAGCTTCCCAAGCACCACCGCGTCCACTGGTCCAAGGCGCGCAAGGACGAGGTCGTGCGCGCAGTGCGCGACCGCACGATCAGCTTCAACGAGGCGCGCGAACGCTACCTGCTGAGCCGCAGCGAATTCGATCAGTGGGAGGCCGATTACCTCGCCACATCAGGTGCCGGCACCGGCGACGACGCGCGGATGCAGGACGCCTAGTTCGCCGCGATCGGGATCAGCACCTCATTGCGGCGCAGTGGGCCGGGGATCATCGGCGCATCGTAGAAGGCGAATTCAGCCTCGCCTGCGGGCATCAGGCGCGCCTCGCGCATCCATTCGCGCAGGCGCGCCTCCATCAGCGCAAGGTCACGGCCCGAGGCATTGCCCGAAAAGCGCACCGCCGCCATCCGGCGCGCCGGCATCTGCGTGAGAGCGATGTCGTCCGGCGCGGGGGGCAGGGTTTCGAGGGTGTATTTCGACGGCATCACGAAGCGCATCCGCCACTGGCCGGGCTTGGTCTCGTCCTGCAGCACGGGGGCGGTCATGGCGATCTTCTCGCCGCCCTCGGGGCGATCCTGCGCGAAGATATAAGCGGCAAGGCGCCGGAAGCTCGCCCCGCTGGCGCGCTCGCGGCTGCCCGCGTTGCTGACCTCGGCGACCACCAGAGCGGGGTAATCGCGCAGTTCGAAATCGGCGTCAGCACGCACCACGGAGTAATCGGGCTGCTCGGTCTGGCGATATTGCGCGTAGGCGGCCGCGGCTCCCACGGCGGCAAGGCCGGCGCCGGCGGCGATCCATCGGGCGGTTTTCATGATGCAAACTCCTCACGGTAGGGCCCCGATAGCTTAGTCCGCGAGCGCCCGCGATGTTCCCGCACTCCGGCGTTCTACCGGGGCGGCCTAGCGAGTAGGCGCGTCGAAATCGGCCGGTTTGTTGGCGATCCAGGCGACGAACTTGGCGATGGCCGGGTTCTCGCGGATTTTCTCCGCATCCTCGCCGATGCGGGCGAGCTCGTTATTGGTGAAGTTGGCGTGGATCGTCTTGTGGCAGATCGGGTGAATCGGCACCTTGACCTTGCCCTTCTTGGCCTTGGGCACCGGATGATGCCACTGGACGATTTCGCCCAGCGGCCGGTCGCACAGCCAGCAGGTGAGGGTTTCGGGTTCGTCACTCATTTCCGAAAGGGTCCGCTCGCTGCGTTTCGCCTGTGAAGTGGTCGTCACCGGGCGTCAGGAAGCGTTGGGCAGCTTCGGTCTGGACAGGCAAGACGTCAGGGTCATCGCAGGTTCTGATGCTCAAAAACTTGCCCTCGCGCTCCACCACGACGCCATCGCTGATCGCAGGCATGTTGCCGCCCTCGCCAAACCCGGTGCGCACCATACGGCTGAAGACGATGTAGCGGGTGTCACCGTTGTCGAAGGCAAGCTGGCTCTCGCCGCCGCCCGAATACATCTGATAGGCGTTCAGGCCGCCGCTCAGAACAAGCTCGGGCTTGCCCTTGCCACCGAAGCGATATTCAGCCCTGCCCGGCGCAATGCCGCACACTGCAACCTGCTTTCCGTCCTTGAACTTGCAGGAGAATACCGGCTCCTCGTCAGCCGCGCATGAGGCTGTCGAAGCAGCAGCAATCGGCGGGGCAGCGGCAGGCGTTCCTGTAGCCACCACGGCAGGGGAGGCAGGCGCAGCGGCTTCTTCCGTCGGCTGCCCCCCGCACGCCCCCAAAACCGAAAAACTCGCAAGACCGAGCGCCCGCGCCCTCACCCCTTCTTCTCCGCTGCCTTTTTCTTCTTCATCGTGTCGTGGAAGCGGTCGGCCCAGCCGTCCTTCACGAGCTGTTCGGCGCGCACCATCCGGAGTTCGCCCGGCGCGACATCGCGGCTGACGGCCGATCCTGCGGCGACTATCGCATCGGCGCCGATGGTGACCGGCGCGATCAGCGACGAGTTCGATCCGATGAAGGCGCGCTCGCCGATCACGGTCTTGTATTTGAAGTAGCCATCATAATTGCAGGTGATGGTCCCCGCCCCAATGTTGGCGCCTGCGCCGATGGTCGCGTCACCCAGATAGGTGAGGTGGCTCGCCTTGGCGCCCGCGTGGAGCACGGCGTTCTTCACTTCGACAAAGTTGCCGACGAAGCTGTCCTCCTCGAGCACCGCCCCGGGGCGCAGGCGGGCGAAGGGCCCGACCTTGACCCCGCTGGCGAGGGTCGCGCCCTCGATGTGGGAGTTGGCGCGGATCAGCACCTTGTCGGCGACGCGCACACCGGGGCCGAAGAAGACATTGGGCTCGATGGTGACATCGCGGCCCATCACCGTGTCATGAGCGAAGAACACCGTCTCGGGCGCAATCAGGGTCGCGCCTTCGTCCATCGCTTGGATGCGGCGCGCGGCCTGCCAGCGGTGTTCCGCAGCGGCGAGTTCGGCGCGGCTGTTGATCCCGGCGACCTCGTCCGCATCGGTCTCGATCACCACCACCCGATCACCGCGCGCGATGGCATTGGTGGCGACATCGGGGAGGTAGTATTCGCCTTGGGCATTGTCGTTGCCCACGCCCTCGAGCAGCGGCCACATGTCGTCCGAATGGGCCACGATAAGCCCGGAATTGCAGAGGCCAACGGCGCGTTCTTCCGGCGAGGCGTCCTTGAATTCGACCATCTTCGCGACTGTGCCGTCGCCGTCCGCGATGATCCGGCCATAGGCGAGCGGATCGGTCGGACGGAAGCCGAGCACCGCGACCTTGGCCCCGCCGCCCAGCGCGGCGAACAACCGGCGCACGGTATCGGCCTTCACCATCGGACAATCGCCGAAGCACACCAGCACCAGCCCTGAGAAATCGGCGAGCGCGTCCTTCGCCTGCAAGGCCGCATGGGCGGTGCCGAGCTGCGGCTCCTGCAGGGCGACGGTGACATCACGGCCCTCCAGCGCCTTGGCGAGCTGCTCGTGCCGGTCGCCCGCCACCACCACGGTGCGCGCAAGGGCCTCGGCAAGGCTGTCGAGCAGGTGGAGCAGCATCGGCTTGCCCGCAATCGGGTGGAGCACCTTGTGCAGATCGCTCTTCATGCGGGTGCCTTTGCCCGCGGCAAGGATGATGGCGGCGAAGGGGGTGGTCGTCGTCGTGGTCATGCGCATGTCCTTAGGGAAAGGCGCGCTTGCCAGCAAATGCTTGCGGTTTGAAGAAGCTTGCGGCACCTCGCCGCCCCATGACGAACATCCCTTTCGGCGCGATCGGCTTCGACCT
>JAIYEK010000127.1 GCA_027487015.1 Erythrobacteraceae bacterium
CGGTAGTAGATCGGCACAAACACATAGGCGAGGATCAGCAGGCCCACGAAGCCGCTGATCTCCCACCAGGCGAGCAGCAGCATCTGGTTGCCGTTCATCCCCACCAGCTGATCGGTCGAGAGGTTGGTGAGCGTGATCGCGCCCGCCACGAACAGCCAGCTGAGCTTGCCGCCCGCGAGGTAGACGTCCTTCTTCGACCCGTCATGCCCTTCGCGCCTCAGCGTCAGCCACGTCGCAAGCGCAATCACCAGCGTCAGGCCGAGGCACACGGCGATCTGCGTGGGGTCTCCCCCTCCGATGGCTTGTGACATTGCGCGCTTTCCCCTCTCTTTGACGGCGGTTACAGCGCAATGGCGGGCGGCGGACAAGCCCGCGCGCACCGCTCATCACCGGTGCGCCGATGAGGGAGAGGGTTGCGGGTGGAATTCGTGAGACTCGACGGCGAGCGGCTGACGCTGGTGTTCGCGCTGGAAATGGGCGCAACGGCGGACCTCGTCTATCTCGGCGTGCGCCTGCCGGAGGGCGAGGATCTCGGCGCTCTGGCGGCGGCGAGCGCGCGCGGGCGGCACGAGAGCCAGCCCGATGTGCCGCCGGTGCCGGGGCTGCTGCCCGAGGGCAAGGCAGGGTGGAGCGGGGCGCCGGTGGTGCGGGTGAGGGAACGCGGCGATCAGGCCGCCCCCGAATGCGCCACCGATTTCCGCCTCGCTGCGTGGGAGCAATACCCCGCCGAGCTGATCCTGACCTTCCATGACGCCTTGCTAGGGCTCGAAATCGGGCAGAGCTGGTGGATCGGCGCATCGGGCATGGCCTGCACCGAGGCGTCGATCACCAGCGGCGGCGGGCGCAAGCTCGTGCTCGACCGCCTGAGCGCGATTGCCCTGCGCGTGCCCCGCCGCTTTACCGAACTCGTCAGCTTCACCGGGCGCTGGGCCGGAGAAATGCGCGAGACTACCCGCCCCCTCGCGCCGGAAGGCTTCGCCCGCGCCTCGGTCGCCGGCAAACCGGGCTTTGCGGGTGGCAACTGGCTGATTATCGAGGATCCGGCCTCAGGCGAAGTGCTGGGCGCGCACCTTGCCTGGAGCGGTGATCACGACACGCGCATCGACGTCGACATGGTGGGCAGCGCGGACGGGCGCGCGGTGCTCCAGATGGGCGCAGGCTGGGACGGCGGCGAGGTCGATCTCGAACATGACGTCGGCTATCGCACGCCCACCGCGATGTTTGCGCTGGCGCCGGATCGCTCCACTCTAGCGCAGGCCTTCCACGATCACGCGCGCGCAATTCTCCCGAACCGCAAGGATTGGGGCCCGCGCAAGGTCCACCTCAACTCATGGGAGGCGCTGGGGTTCAACCTTTCCGAGGCAGGGCTGATGCGCCTCGCCGACGATGCGGCGATGCTGGGGATCGAGCGCTTCGTGCTGGATGATGGCTGGTTCGGTGGGCGGCGGGACGACCGGACCAGCCTAGGCGACTGGACGGTTTCGCACGAGATTTTCCCCAACGGCCTCGGCCCGCTGATCGACCACGTGAAGTCGCTCGGTATGGATTTCGGCTTGTGGGTCGAGCCGGAAATGGTCTCGCCCGACAGCGATTTCTACCGTGCGCACCGCTCCGGGTGCCTCCACGCCAAGGACCGCGACCGGCCGACCATGCGCGGGCAGCTGGTGCTGAACCTGCTCGATCCGGCGATCTGCAATGCCGTGTTCGACCAGCTGGATGCGCTGCTGCGTGAATACGACATCGCCTATCTCAAGTGGGACCACAACCGCGATCTGTTCCCCGCCAAGGCGAGGGTCGGATCGGTGCGGAACAGCCAAACGCAGTACTTCTATGCCCTGCTTGATCGCCTGCGCGCCGCGCACCCGAATGTCGAGATCGAAAGCTGCTCGAGCGGAGGCGGGCGGATCGATTTCGGCGTCCTCTCGCGCACCCACCGCGTCTGGCCGAGCGACAACAACGATGCGATCGAGCGCCTCAGGATCATCCCCGCTTGGAGCCAGTTTCTGCCTCTGGAAGTGCTCGGCAGCCATGTCGGCCCCTCGCCCAATCCGATCACCGGGCGGCGGCTCGCGATGGACTTCCGCGCCAAGGTCGCGATCTTCGGCCACATGGGGGTCGAGGCCGATCCCGCTCGGATGACCGACAAGGAGCGCGAATGCCTCGCGGCGCACATCGCGCTCTACAAGGCGTGGCGCGGAGTGCTGCATGAAGGCGCGCTGTGGCGGCTGGAGCACCCCGATCCAAACGTCACCGGCATGATGGTCACGCACGAGGACAAAGGCCTTGCCATCGCCACCCAGACCGCCTTCTCGCCCGTGTTCGATGCCGCGCCGGTGCGGCTTGCGGGGCTTGACACTCAAGCGCTTTACCGTGTCACCCTGCCCGAGCCGTGGCCGCCGCGCGCCAAGCACTACCTAGCCGCGCCGCAGCTGTGGCGCGAGGGCCTCACCCTCTCGGGCACCGCGCTGATGACGCAGGGCCTTGCGCTGCCCCTCACCCACCCCGAAACCGCGTGGCTGATCGCGATGGAGAAGCTCTCGTGAAACTCGGCTGCTGCTACTACCCCGAACATTGGCCGGAGGAATGGTGGGCCGAGGACGCGCGGCGGATGCGGGGCATGGGCCTGAGCCTCGTGCGGATCGGCGAATTCGCGTGGAGCCGGATCGAGCCCGAACCCGGTCACTACGACTGGGGCTGGCTCGACAGCGCGATCGACGCGCTCCATGCCGCGGGCCTCAAGGTGATCCTCGGCACGCCGACCGCCACCCCGCCCAAGTGGCTGATCGACCGCATGCCCGACATGGTCGCCATCGACGAACAGGGCCGCCCGAGGGGCTTCGGCTCGCGGCGGCATTACTGCTTCAGCCATGAAGGTTATCGCGCAGAATGCCGCCGGATCGTCACCGCCTTGGCGGAGCGCTATGGCGCGCACCCGGCGGTGGTCATGTGGCAAACCGACAATGAATATGGCTGCCACGACACTGTGCTCAGCTTCTCCGCCGCCGCCGCTTCAGCCTTCCGTGGGTGGTGCGCGGCGCGCTATGGCGACATCGCGGTGCTCAACGAAGCCTGGGGCAACGTCTTCTGGAGCATGGAATACCTGAGCTTCGCCGAGATCGATCCGCCGCATCTGACCGTCACCGAGGCGAACCCCGCGCATTGGCTCGACTACCGCCGCTTCGCCTCGGATCAGGTGGCGAGCTTCAACCGCGAGCAGGTGGGCATCATCCGCGCCCACTCTCCCGGCATCGACATCACCCACAACTTCATGGGCTTCTTTACCGAGTTCGATCACCACGATGTGGGCCGCGATATCGACGTGGCGACGTGGGATTCCTATCCGCTCGGTTTCCTCGAACAGTTCTGGTTCTCGCGCGAGGAAAAGGCGGCCTATTTCCGGCAGGGCCACCCTGATATCGCCGCCTTCCACCACGATCTCTATCGCGGGTGCTCGAACGGGCGCTGGGGGGTGATGGAGCAGCAGCCTGGCCCCGTGAACTGGGCGCGCTTCAACCCCGCGCCGCTGCCGGGGATGGTCGCCCTGTGGACGCTCGAGGCCTGCGCCCACGGGGCCGAGCTGACGAGCTATTTCCGCTGGCGGCAGGCGCCTTTCGCACAGGAGCAGATGCACGCGGGCCTCCTGCGGCCCGACAGCACCGAAGCGGAAGCCGCGCCCGAAGTGCGGCAGGCGGCAGCGGTGCTGGGCGCGATCGGCCCGCAGCAAGCGCCCCGCGCGCCCGTCGCGCTGGTGTTCTCCTACGAGGCTGCGTGGACCATCGGCATCCAGCCGCAGGGGCAGACCTTCCGCTATCTCGAACTGGTGTTCGAATGGTACAAGGCGCTGCGAGTGCGCGGCCTCGACGTCGATATCCTCGCGCCGGATGCGGACCTGTCGGGTTATCACATGGTGCTGGTGCCGACCTTGCCGATTGTACCGCAGGGCTTTGCCGAGAAGCTGGCGGCGCTCGATTGCCCCGTGCTGATCGGGCCGCGATCAGGCAGCAAGACGTCGAGCTTCTGCATCCCCGAGGTGCTCGCGCCGGGCGACCTCAAGGCGGCGATCCCGCTCACCGTCACCCGCGTCGAGAGCCTTCGCGATGGCATCGCGGAACCCGCAGACGGCTTCACCGTCACCCGCTGGCGCGAGGATGTGGCGTCGGACCTCGCCCCCAAACTCGCCGACAGTGCGGGCCGCGGGGTGGTCTATCAGAGCGCCCACATCCGCTATTGCGCGATCTGGCCCGATCGTGCGCTGCTGCGGCTGCTGGTCGAGCGGATGGCGGGCGAGGCGGGCGTGCCACTCCTTGACCTGCCCGAAGGCATCCGCGAGCGCCGCACCGCCACCCACACCTTCACCTTCAACTACGCCGCCGAACCGGTGTTCGTGCCGCACCTCGGCGAGACGCTCGAACCGGCAGGCTGGCACATCGCCCTGCGCTAGTCCGCAAGCAGCCTCTCGTAGTGCTCCTCCAGCGTCTCGCTCCCGTATTCGGGGGTGAGCTCGGCCGAGTACTCCCCCGTCGCCGGATCCAGCACCAGCATGCTCTCGGTCGCGTAATAGCGTGCGATGCGGGCATATTCGGCCTTCTCGGCGAACCAGCCCGAGAACGGCGCGCCGAGGCTCAGCGCCTTCTCGGCATAGGTGAACATCGCGGGCGAGACCGAGCGGAAGCGCGGCTCCTGCCCCGTCAGCGCGAACAGCAGCTCGCCCTGTTCGCGCAAGGAGATCGCCGGGCCGGGACCGCCGATGGGCAGGACCTTGTCCAGCATCACGGGGTTATCGATGCACCCGGCGATGAACCTCGCCAGATCATCGTCGCTGATCGGCTTGCAGCGGGTGAGGTTGCCGTCGCCGAAGATCAGGAAGGGCTTGCCCGCCTTGACCCGCGCCACCTGCCCGGAGAGCGACTTGAAGAAGGCGGTCGGGCGGATGATGGTGTAGCCGATTCCGCTCGCCGCCAGCTCAGCCTCGAACTTCAGCTTGGCGTGCTGGAAGGCAAGGAGCGGCTTTTGCACGCAGATCGCCGAGAGCAGGATGAAATGTGCCGCCCCCGCCGCCTGCGCTGCCTTCAGCAAACGAGCGTTGGCGCCGTAATCGACCGCCTCGGCATCCTTCGGCGCGCCCGAACGCGAGGCGATGCAGGAGATCACCACCTCGCATCCCTGCTCCGCCAGCGCCTGCGCCAGCGCGAGGGGCTCGGCGAGGGTCGCGCGCGGGAGAACGGCGACATGGTGCCCGTCGTCCTGCAATCGCCGCAGCACCGCCGCCCCGATGGTTCCGCTCGCCCCGGCAAGGGCGATGCGGCGCGAGGTGAGGGCGGTGTCGGTCATGTGCGCACTCTAACGCGGCCCCCGCCGAAGCGCAAAAGTGCGAGTTGCCGCCAGGCCCGCCCACGCCCAGCCTTGGCCTTGACGCTTGGGGAGAGGCGCCACCGATGCAGGACCCGTATATCTATGTCGTGATCGTCAGCGCGCTAGCGCTGCTGGCCTATTACTTCACGCTGCTCAAAGCAGGCCTTGCCCGGGTCAAGTTCAAGGTCCCCGCACCCTCGCACGAGGGCCCCGAGGAATATGTCCGCCACGTGCGCGCGCATCACAACACCTTGGAACACCTCGTGCTTTTTCTGCCGGGCATGTGGCTATTCGCCTATGCGGTGAGCCCTTATTGGGCGGCTGCGATCGGGATCGTGTGGCCGCCAATGCGGGTGCTCTATGCGCTGGGCTATCACAAGGCGCCCGAGAAGCGGCTCATCCCGCTCTATATCTCGATGCCGCCGATCTATATCTTCGTGCTCGGCTCGCTGATTGGCGGGATCGTGAATGTGGTTAGGGGAGCCTGAAGCATGGCCGATTATGACGTGGTGATCCGCGGCGGAACCATCGCCGACGGGACGGGCGGGGATCTGCTCGAGGGCGACGTCGCGATTCAAGGCGGGCGCATCGCGGCCATCGGGGCAGGCCTCGGTCGGGGCGCACAAGAGATTGACGCGAAAGGCAAAATCGTCACCCCCGGGTTCATCGACGTCCACACCCATTACGACGGCCAGTGCATCTGGGCCGAGGAGCTCTCCCCCTCCTCCTCGCACGGGGTGACGACCGCGGTGATGGGCAATTGCGGGGTCGGCTTTGCCCCCTGCCGCAAGAGCGATCACGAGATGCTCATCAACGTCATGGAAGGGGTCGAGGACATCCCCGGCGTGGTCATGACCGAGGGGCTGGACTGGGACTGGGAGACCTTCCCCGAATATCTCGACAAGGTGGCGGCCGGAAAGCGCGATATCGATGTCGCCGCCTACCTCCCGCACTCGCCCTTGCGGGTCTATGCGATGGGAGAAAGGGGCGCCGCGCGCGAGCAAGCAACCGCCGACGACTTGGCGATGATGCGACAACTGACCGCCGACGCCATGCGGGCGGGTGCGCTCGGATTTGCGACCTCGCGGCTCAGCATCCACAAGACCGCCAATGGCGAGGCAATACCCACCTTCGACACCGATATTGCCGAGCTTGAAGCCATCACCAGCGGCATGAAGGATGCAGGCGCGGGGACCTTCCAGGTGGTGCTCGATGCCTTTGTCGGGTGGGACAAGGAATACCGGGTGATCGAGCGGGTGATCGCCGCCAGCGGGCGGCCTGCCACCTTCACGCTCGCCTCGGGCAATGACGCGCCGCCGCGCTGGCGGCGGGTGCTGGAGATGCTGGAGGCGACCAATGCTTCCGGAGGCGTCGCGCATGCGCAGGTGATGCCGCGCCCCATCGGGCTGATCGCGGGGCTGGAGCTGACGGTGCACCCCTTCGTGCTGTGCCCGTCATGGGCCAAGATCGCGCACCTCTCTATCCCGGAGCAAGTGGCCGCGATGCGCGATCCCTCCTTGCGCGCGGCGTTGCTGTCGGAGGATTTCACCCCCGGCCATCCCTTCAACGAGCTCGCCCGCAACTGGCGCTGGCTTTTCCCGCTCGACAATCCGCCCGATTACGCCCCGCCCGCCCACATGAGCATGGCCGGACAGGCGGCGGCGCGCGGGTGCAGCCCGCAGGAGATCGCCTATGACCGGCTGCTCGCGACCGAGGGCCGCGGGCTGTTCCTCGCCGCGCTTGGCAATTACGAGAACGCCAGCCTCGCCAGCGCCCACGAGATGCTGCGCCACCCGCATTGCGTTCCCGGCCTCGGCGATGGCGGGGCGCATTATGGGGCGATCTGCGATGCGAGCTATTCGACCTATCTGCTCACCCAGTTTGTGCAGAAGGACGGGCCGCTGAAGCTCGGCCTTGCCGAGGCGGTGCACATGCTGGGGCAGAAGGCCGCGCGGGCGGTTGGGTTTGCGGACCGGGGCACGCTTCAAGTCGGCGGTCGCGCTGACCTCAATGTGATCGACCTCGACAACCTCACCCTGCACCTGCCCGAAGTGGTCCGCGATCTCCCCGCAGGCGGCCGCCGCCTGCACCAGCGCGCCACCGGCTACGAGGCGACCATCGTCGCAGGCGAAGTCATCCGCCGCTTCGACCAGTCGACCGGCGCACGGCCGGGCAAGCTGGTGCGCGGGAGCGGATATCGCGCCGCCGCCTAGAAGGTAGACGTCCCGATCCCGCCGTCCACCACCAGCGATTGGCCGGTGAGGTAGCTGGCCTGGGCCGAGCAGAACATCGCCACGATCGCGCCCAGATCCTCGGCGTCGCCGAAACGCCCGGCGGGGAGGCGCACTGCCTTGACGAAGGCCTCGACCTCCTCGTCATAAGAGCGACCATTGGCGGCGGCGCGCGGCCCCAGCACGTCCTCGATCCCGGGCGTGTGGTGCATCCCGGGCAGGACCGAGTTGATCGTCACATTGTGCGGGGCGAGCTCCTTGGAAATCGCGTGGCAATAATTCGCCAGCGCCGCCCTCGGCGGGCCGGAGAGGACGCGCATTGCCGCCGGGTACTTCGCCGCGCCGGTGGAGATGTTGACGATCCGCCCCCAGCGGCGCTCGACCATCGGCCCGGTGACCGCCTTGATGTAATCGATCGGGCTCAAGAGCGCGGTTGCCACTGATTTTTCGAACGCCTCGCGTGAGACAGTCCGGAAGTCGCCGGTGAAGGGCGGCGGGGCGCAGGTCGCCACCAGAATGTCGGGATCGGGGATCGCTGCGAGGATCGCCGCGCGGCCCGCATCCGAAGCATGGTCGGCGACCAGCGGGTGGACTGTCGCGCCCGTCTCGGCGGCGATGGCGCGGCAGGTTGCCTCCAGCCGCTCGGCCCCGCGGGCGGAGATGAACACCTCACAGCCCTCGCGCGCCAAGGCCAGCGCCGCGCCCCGGCCCATGCCTGCGCTGCCGCCATTCACCAGCGCGCGCTTGCCCCGAATTCCCAGATCCATTGCCGTTCTCCCGCTTCCAAGGCCGCTTGTGGGGCTCAGGCGGGAGCGGCGTAAACTGGCGAACTTGCTGGCGGATCAGCCCTGCGGCTTGGCCGCGAACAGAATGCCGCTGCCCGCGTCCGGCACTTCGACAAAGCCTTCGGGCGGCCTGACCTTGCGGGTCGGGCTGCCGACGATCCAGATATGGGTGAAAGCGGTGCGCGGCAGCCGCCGCAGCGCGGTCGACAGCCGCAGCCGCGAGCGGGTCTCCTTGCACTCCTCGCGGATCACCAGATGCGAGGGATCGCGCACGAAAGGCTCGGCCGCGGGGTAGCTCACCTTCAGCGGGTTCACCCCCGGTTGCTGCCACTGGTCGTTCACGAAGGCATCGCGCCGCGCCATTGCCGCGCCCGAGAGGTGATCGAGCGGGGCCAGCGCCCAGCGCGTGCGGCAGGGCTTGACCGAGAAGAACGCGACCCGCGCGCCCATCGGCATCTTGCCCAGCGCGGGGAGTGCCGCCTGCACCAGCGCGTCCTGCCGCTCATAGGCGATGGTCGTGGTCGCCATGCGCACCCCGAAAAAGGCGAGCGCCAGCGCGCCCGCGATCAGCCACGCTTTCGCGCCCTGCTTCCCCACACCGATCGCCACCAGCGCCAGCGCCAGCGCATAGGGGAAGAGCCGCATGTCAGCGAAGGCCGATCCGAACACCCGGAACGGGAGAGCAATGAAGAACACGAAGCAGAGCAGCGCGGCGATCCCGACCCCGCGCTCGAACTTGACCGCGCGCGATGCCACCGCCCAGCCGAGCAGCATCACCAGCGCGGCGAACGAGGCGATATCGTAATCGCGCCAATAGGTGCGCAGGGGCGAGAGGATCCAGGTGAACTTGTACTGCCACGCCCAGCCCGAAATCGCCGCGCCCGAGCTTTCCGCGCGCCAGATCACCATCGGCACGACCGGCAGCAGCAGCGGCCAGCAGGCGCCAAGGATGCGCATGACGGCGCGCACCGGATGCGTCCGCGCGGCCCAGACCTCGGCGAGCATGGTCGATCCCGCCAGCAGCCCGAGGAACGCCCAGCCATAGGTGTGCGCGACCCAGATCGCCGCTCCCGCCACGCCCAGCCACAAGGTCGCCCACCCCTCACCCGACGTCCGGCGCAGTCGCAGCCACGCCGCATAGGCGAGCAGCGCCAGCGCCATGCTCAGCGTGTAGTTGATGAAGCCGTAGTTGAACGGGAAGCCGTAGATCAGCGGGATCGCGGCAATCGCGAAGGGGGTGACGCGGCCGTGCACCTCGCGGCTCACCAGCAGCAGTCCGAGAGCGCCGAGGGCTTGGGTGATCATCACCGTCGCCCGCACCGCGCCCTCGACGCCGAGCAGCGGGTGGAACAGCTGGACGAGAAGGTCGCCGCCCAGATTGCCGATCAGCTTCCATTCGTAGCTGAAATAGGGCTGCAGGCCCGGGCGCTGGGCGAGCTCGGTCTGCACCGCGTGGCGGCCGAGGTGGCCGTAAAGGTCCGTCAGCGGGGCGATCCCCACCACCAGCACCGGGGCAAGCGCGATGAAGCACACGAGCGCAATGGCCCACCAGCGATCGAGCAGGCCGGACAGCTTCGGAGGGCCGCCCAGCGGCTCGATGGGCGGGAGCGGGGTCGCAGGCGAGGTCATTCGGGGGCCGCAGTTCTGAAGACGACGAATTGCGAAAGGAGGAAGAAGATCACGATATAGGCCCCGATCGCCGGCAATTGCGCCCATGCGCTGTCCGCGCCGAGCACGCCTTGTGCCGCAAACAGCACCGCCACGTTGACCCCGTAGGCAAAGGCAAAGGCGGCAAGGAAACGCAGCACCTCGGGCGCGCGGACCTTGCCGGTCACGCCGAAGACGAAGCGGCGGTTGAGGGTGAAGGACAGGATGAGGCCCACGCCGTAGCCCGCCGCATTGGCCGC
>JAIYEK010000296.1 GCA_027487015.1 Erythrobacteraceae bacterium
CGCCCGCTTGGCGTGGTGGCGGTGAAGGTCGAGTTCGACAGCCTCGAGGCCAAGTGGCGCAATGCCGAGGACGGGGTGTTCGTCACCGATCCCGGCGGGATCGTGCTGCTCGCCAGCAATCCCGACTGGCGGTTCCGGGCCGCCGCGAGCAGCGCCAGCCGCGATCCGGCGCGCGACGCGGTGCGCTTCGGGGTGGCCGAACCCAAGCCGCTCAAGCTGCCTAGTGGTGCCTCGCCGGTGCGGCTGATCGAGAAGATCCAGCCGATCACGCCGGTGGGGTGGGAGCTGCACTTGCTCGCCGACCCTTCGCCGCGCGTGTCGGTGGCGCTGGCGAACGGACGGCTGGCGGGCGTGGTGGCGCTGGCGCTGCTGCTGCTTGCGGGTGCGGGGGCGTGGCAGTGGCAACGCCAGCGCGAGGCGCGCGCCGCGGCCCGTGTCGCCGCCCAGACGGCCGCCTTGCGCGAGCAGTTGCAGCAGGCCAACCGGCTCGCGACGCTCGGCCAGATCACCGCCGGGCTCGGCCACGAGATCCGCCAGCCGCTCGCCGCGATGCGGGTGTTTGCCGAGAACGGCGAGCGCCTCCTCGCCGCCGACCGCCCCGGGGAAGCGTCCGCCAACTTCGCGCGCATCGCCGGGCTCGCCGGGCGGATTGGCGAGATCACCGAGGAACAGCTCCACTTCAGCCGCCGCTCAGCCGAGGAGCCGCGCCTTGTCACCCTCGGCGAAGTGATCGACGGATCGCTGCTGCTCCTGCGGGACCAGATCCGCCATAAGAGCCTGACGCTCGAGGCCCCCGCCGCCGAGCTTGCAGCGGTGAGCGTGCGGGCGCGCCCGGTCCAGCTAGAGCAGGTGCTGGTCAACCTGCTCCAGAATGCGGTGCAGGCCTGCAAGGACGGCGGGCAGATCGTGCTCGCCATCGCTGACGAGGGCGCGCGGGTGCGGCTCAGTGTCACCGACAGCGGCCCCGGCGTGGCGCCCGAGGTGCGCGACGCGCTGTTCCAGCCCTTCGTCACTAGCAAGCCCGAAGGGATTGGCTTGGGGCTCGCCATCGCGCGCGACATCATGCGCCAGCTGGGCGGCGACCTGCTGCACGAGGACACGCCCGGCGGCGCGCGCTTCACCATGGTCATGCCCGCCGCATGAGCGCCCCGGCTCCCCCCCTTCAGGTCGCGCTGGTCGAGGACGATCCGCCGCTGCGCGAGGCGACGATGCAGGCTCTTGTGCTTGAAGGGGCCGAGGTCACCGCCTTCCCCGATGCGCGCGCGGCGCTGGCGTGGCTCGATGCCGATTACCCCGGCGTGGTGGTCAGCGATGTGCGCATGCCGGGGATCGACGGGATCGCCTTCTTCGCAGCCCTGCGCGACGTTGACCCCGATCTGCCGGTGATCCTGACCACCGGGCACGGCGATGTCGCGATGGCGGTGGCAGCGCTGAAGAATGGCGCGGCGGATTTCCTGACCAAGCCCTATTCCTCGGCCGACCTGATCCGCGCCGTGCGCTCAGCGGCCGAGCGTCGCACTCTGGCGCTGGAGAACCGCGCCCTGAGAGAGGCGGCGGGGCGCAGTGCGGAAGGGCCGATCCCCGGCAGCTCGGCTGCGGCACAGCGGCTGCGCTCGGTGATCGAGGGCGTCGCGCGCTCGGAGATCGACGTGGTGCTGACCGGCCCCGCGGGCACCGGCAAGAGCCACGCCGCGCGCCTGATCCACGATTGCAGCCCGCGCCGCAGCCGCCCCTTCGTGACCGTCGATGCTGGCGTGCTCGCGCACGAGGATGCCGAATTGCTCCTGTTCGGGCGCGATCCCGGGGCGGGGCCGGGCGGGGGCCTGTCGCGCACCGGCCTGATCGAGCGCGCCAATGGCGGCACCCTGTTCCTCGACGAGGTCGCCGCGGCCGACGCTGTGCTGACCGCGCGGCTGCTGTCGCTGGTCGAGACGCGGCAGGTGATGCCCATCGGCGTGGTGCGCGCGCGGCCGCTCAACATCCGCATCATCATCGCCCGGCTCACCGAGGATACCGGTGCGGGCGAGACTGATGCGCGCGATCCGCTGTGGCACCGGCTCGGCGCGGTGCAGATCGCCTTCCCCCCCTTGCGCGAGCGGCGCGAGGACGTGCCCGAGATCTTCCGCCTGTTCGTCGCCCGCCATGCGCGCGAGACCGGCGTGCCTGCGCCTCCGATCGGCGCGGCGGAATGGCGGCACGTCCAGACCCATGGCTGGCCGGGCAATCTCCACGAGCTTTCGGGCTTCGCGCGCGCCTTCGTGCTCGGCCTGTCCGACCTCGGCGCGCCGCCCGCAGGCTTGGCCGAGCAGCGCCCGCTCCACCAGATCGTCGCGGATTTCGAGCGCACCGTGCTCGAAGACGCGCTGCGCCAGTGCCGCGGCGACATTGCGGTCTTGCAGGCGATGCTGCAAACGCCGAGGAAGACGATCTACGACAAGCTAGCGAAATACGACCTGAAGCCGGCGCGCTTCCGGTAGGGGCGGCTTTGCGCTCTCGGGGCGATCAGGGTCCTCGGAAAGGCGGTGCCGGCTGCAGGGATCGAACCCGCGGCCCCCTGATTACAAATCAGGTGCTCTACCATCTGAGCTAAGCCGGCTTCCCGTTCCCGGCCACTAACTCCAATCCGTCGCGCCCTCAAGTAGCGAAGCGGTAGGGCAACTAAAACGCGCCGAAAGTCCACCCTTCGGTGCGGGCTACGTCCGGGGTGAGGCCCTCGGGGTGCCACAGCGCGCGCTCTGTGTGGACGCGGCGCAGCCAGGCGGCGGTGAGGAGGGCGTCGGAGGAATGGTCGTCGATCGCGCCGGTTCCCTTGACCGGGGGCGAGCCGAGCGCGTCGAGGGCATCGTTCAGCCCCTCATACGTGCGCAGCTTGGTCGCAGCGCCCGTTACCCCGCCGAGCCGCGCGGCCATCGAGGTGTAGATTTCGGTCACCACCGAGCCCTCGTCCGGCAGCGGGTCGACCGGCCACACCGGCACGCGGCCGCCAAGGCGGTGGAGCATCCGCATGCCCGTAAGGCTCGACTTGCCGACTTGCGCCGCGCCCACGAGGTTGAAATTGCTCACGGGCCGCACGCCCTGAGTGCGCTGGGCGTGCTCGGCGAGGCGGAAACGGCCTTCGCGGGTTGCGGCGCCGGGCAAGAGGAAGCGGTCGCCCTCGACCCCCGCGCCATGGCGGAAATAGCGCGCGGCCTCGGGATGGGCGAGGAATGCGCCCGCTTCGAGATGCGGATGACCCACGCACAACCCGTCGATGAGTGCCCAAAGACCGCGCGCATCTGAAGGGCTGGCGTCCCATCCGGGGAAGAAGGAGCCGGCATCATGGAACGGCAGCGAAATGCCGAGATCGAGGCCCACCAGCGTCGGCACCTCCAGCCCCGCAAGCAGCGCTAGCACCTCGCCGCGCGCCCATCCCTTGGGATCTGGCGGGGCGAACAGGACCGGGGGGCCGCCGGTCGCCTGCGCGAAGGCCACCGCGATGCCCTTCTGGCGCGGGCCCTTGGCACCCGACCAGTCGACCGCAAGGAACTGCGCGAAGCGGGTCACTCCGCGCACGGGCCGGGTGCGACCTGCCAGCGCGCGCTTTCAGCGGCATGGAAGGTGCTCGGGCCGACAATAGCTGCGTCGGCGCTCAGTTGCTGTCCCTCGAAACTGATGTTGACGCAGGTCTCGCCCGTCCAGCTGCTGATCGACCAGTCGCCGATCCGGTCGGTGAAGACCTCTGGTTCGATGATCACGAAATCAGCGCCTTCGCCTTCAGAGCGGCTGGTCTCTCCGCCGATCCTTGCCAGCCCATCGGCACGGACCTCCCAGACGGCAAAGCCGCTAAGTGCACCGAACTCGGAGAACTCCACGCTGGCGAAGCGTCCCCCGCCGGGCGAGAAGACCGGCTTGACCCCGGTTTCGATCACCGTGCCTTTCCTGGCGCGGTCGAAGATCGTGTAGCCGAACGCTTCGTAGGCATCCCACTCCCACCCGAGCAGACGGTCCGGCACGAGCCACGCCATCGCGTCGATTGCGTGAACCCCAACATTGTTTTCGCAGACGGTCTCGCCCGAAGCAGTGAGCAGCGCCATCTCCAACGCGCTGGCTTTCGCGATCTGGCGGAATGCCTTGGGGACCGTGACCGGATTATCTGGCAGTGGGTCGTCCTCGTGCCGCACATGCTGCGCGTCGCAGCGTGCAATGTCCGGCGCGCCGACGGGGGCGGCCTTGGGCGAGGCCTTGTCTGAGGGCGCAGCGGCAGGCGCGGCAGGATCCGCCCTGCAACCGGCCAGCGCCAGCGCAGCAACGCCGAGCATGAGCGGAAGGCGCCCCGTCATCGCTTGCGCTTGACCACCGGCTTCATTGCCGCCGCCTGTTCCTGCGCCAATCGGATCATGTCGCGCACGCGTTCGGGATCGGGGCTGTTATAGCGCACCAGTACCGCCGGATAGCCCTCGTAATGCGGGGTCTGCCAGAAGG
Source organism: Erythrobacteraceae bacterium (assembly GCA_027487015.1). Lineage (GTDB taxonomy): Bacteria > Pseudomonadota > Alphaproteobacteria > Sphingomonadales > Sphingomonadaceae > Erythrobacter. Next base: position 4,462 of record JAIYEK010000296.1, read on the forward strand.
TTTCGGGGCCCGTCGCCATCAGCATCTCGGCGGTGGCGATGTCGATGTGGAGCACGAAGGAGGTATCGCTCTCGCGCCCCGTGCCGAGAATCGCGCGGCCATTGGCGGCGATCTTGACTGCGGGCTTGCCGTAGCTTTGCGAAAGCTCGGTGCCCGGCAGGGTCAGCGCGAAGTCGCGCGCGGCCTCCCAGCTGTCCAGCGCGCCGGTCATCCCCGCTCCCCCCGCAGCTTGTCCCAATAATCGAGGCGCTTCCTCACCTCGCGCTCGAAACCGCGCTCCACCGGCGCGTAGAACTGCTCGGGCGCCATGCCTTCGGGCCAGTAATTGTCGCCCGAAAAGCCCTCGGGCGTGTCGTGGTCGTAGGTGTAGCCCTTGCCGTAGCCGAGCTTTTCCATGAGCCCGGTCGCCGGGTTGACGATGTTCATCGGCGGCATCAGGCTGCCGGTTTCCTTGGCCGATTTCCACGCCGCCTTCTGCGCCAGATAGACCGCGTTCGATTTGGGTGCGGTGGCGAGGTAGAGGCAGGCCTGCACCAGCGCCAGCTCGCCTTCGGGGCTGCCCAAGAAGCGGTAGGCCTCCATCGCCGCCATGCACTGGGGCAGGGCCTGCGGGTCGGCCATGCCGATATCCTCCACCGCCATGCGCACCAGCCGCCGGGCGAGGAACAGCGGCTCCTCGCCCGCGACCAGCATCCGCGCGAGCCAATAGAGCGCCGCCTGCGGATCGCTCCCGCGCACCGACTTATGGAGCGCCGAAATGAGGTTGTAATGCCCGTCGCGGTCCTTGTCGTAGACCGCGACGCGGCGCTGCAGAAAGCCCCCTAGACCCGCTGGGTCGAGGGCCTCCTTCAGCTCGGCCGAATAGAGCGTCTCGGCCTGCCCCAGCAGGAAGCGCCCGTCGCCGTCGGCCTGCGCTATCAGCGCCTCGCGGGCCTCCGGGGTGAGGGGGAGGGGGCCTTCGAGGTCTTCCGCCTTCTCCAGCAGAGACGCCAGCGCAGCCTCGTCCAGCCGGTTCAGCACCAGCACCTGCGCACGGCTGAGGAGCGCGGCGTTGAGGGCAAAGCTTGGGTTCTCGGTGGTCGCGCCCACCAGCGTCACCACCCCGCGCTCGACGAAGGGGAGGAAGCCGTCCTGTTGCGCACGGTTGAAGCGGTGGATCTCGTCCACGAAGAGCAGCGTCTTGCGGCCCGCTTTGGCCATCTTCTCAGCCTCGGCGAAGGCCTGCTTCAAGTCCGCCACGCCCGAGAAAACCGCGCTGATCGCGGCGTAACGCATCCCCACCGCGTCCGCGAGCAGGCGCGCGATCGAGGTCTTGCCGGTCCCAGGCGGCCCCCAAAGGATCATGCTGGAAAGCCGTCCCGCCGCCACCATCCGCCCGATTGCGCCCTCGGGGCCGGTCAGGTGCTCCTGCCCCACCACCTCGGTGAGCGTACGGGGGCGCAGACGGTCGGCGAGCGGCGCGTCGGCGGCGGGCGCATCTTGGCGCGGGCCCTCGGGGGCGTCTTGTCCGAACAGGTCAGCCATTGGTCGGACGTGATAGGCCGGTCGGCGGAAAAGGGAACCGCTGCCGGTGCGGCATCTTGCAAAGATAGGTCTAAGATATATCTTGGGCGTATCGCAGATATATCCAAGGAGGAACGCACATGACCTGGAACCGGTACGGCCGCGGCGGCGGCTGGGAGAAATTCGCCGAAACGATGGCGATGATGGCGATGCAGAACGCCGGAAACATGAACTTCGGCGGCCCCGGCTTCAAGGCCCGCGCACGCTGGCGCGAGGATGGCCCCTTCGGCGGCGAGGACGCGGCCGAGCGCGGCGAGGGCGAAGGTGAAGAGCGCGGCCGCCGTGGTCGCCGCGGACGGATGTTCGCGCAGGGCGAGCTGCGCCTCGCGCTGCTGGCGCTGATCGCGGAAAACCCCTCGCACGGCTACGAACTCATCAAGGCGATCGAGGAAATGACCGGCGGCGGCTACGCCCCGAGCCCGGGCGCGGTCTACCCGACGCTCCAGCTGCTCGAGGATGAGGGCGCGATCCAAGAAGCCGAGGCCGAGGGCGCGAAGAAGCCCTTCACCGCCACCGCGCAGGGCAATGCGGAGCTCGAAGACCGCAAGGTCGAGGTCGAAGCCCTGATGCGCCGCCTCGGTCGCCACGGCGAACGCACGACCACGGTCCGCTCGCACGATCTGTTCCGCGCGATGGGGAACCTGGGCTCCGTGCTCAAGAACCGCGCACGGGCGGGCAAGCTCGACGAGGCGACCATCAACGAGATCGTCGACATGATCGACGAGATGGCCAAGCGCATCGAGCGCCTGTGACGTTACGGCACGCGCTGTTGCAGCGCGTGCAATAAAGGCATATCCTCTCCCCCGTCCGGGTCGCATCGGATGGGGGAGGGGAAGCCCGTGACAGAGACAACCGCAAGCCGCACGCCGACGCCGTGGCACCTGTGGGTGGTGGGCGTGGTGACGCTGCTGTTCAATACCGTGGGGATCATCAGCTATCTGACCACCAGGCTCGGGATGCTCGCCGAGATGGGGCTGAAGCCCGATCAGATCGCTTTCATGAACAGCTATCCGGCGTGGGTCAGCGCATTCTGGGCGTTCGGCGTGTGGGGTGCGTTCGCCGGATCGGTGCTGTTGCTGGCGCGTTCGAAATGGGCAGCCTCGGCGATGGCCATTGCGCTGGTCGGCCTGATCGGCACGACTTTGGGCAATTACGTGATCCTCGATGTGCCCGCCTCAATGCAGGCCCCCGCGCTCGACGTCGCGATCTGGGTGGTGACGCTGTTCCTGCTGTTCTATTGCCGCAGGATGGTGACGGCCGGGGTGCTGAGGTAACTAGGCGCGCGCCTTGCGCCGTTCCTCGACCAAATCGAGATAGGTCTCGGCGACCACCGCGTTGATCGCTTCCCACGAGTATTCGCACGCGCGCGTCTCACCCGCCGAGCCGTGCGCGGCGCGCAAAGCAGGGTCGTTGCAATAGGGCGCGAGCGCTTCGGCGAAGGCGGCGGCGTCGGCCTTCATGCTGCCCGAGGGCGCGACCAGCCGGCCGGTGATCCCGTCGGCGACGAGGCTCGCGCTCCCCGTCGCCCCTGCGGCGACCACCGGAAGGCCGCTCGCCATGGCCTCGAGTGTGACGTTGCCGAAGGTTTCGGTGACGCTCGGGTTGAAGAACACGTCTCCGCTGGCGAGCGCCTGGCCCAATGCCTCGCCGGTCTTGAAACCCGCGAAGATACCGCCCGGCAGATTCGCCTCGAACCAGCCGCGCGCCGGGCCGTCGCCGATAACCAGCACTTTGTGGGCTGCACCGCTGTCGCGCAGCCGCGCGGCGGTTTCGGCAAAGACGTCGAGGCCCTTTTCCATCACCAGCCGGCCGAGGAAGACGATGGCGACGTCGTCATCCGCAAGACCCAGCGAGCGCCGCCACTCGGGATCGCGGCGGGCGCTGGAGAAGATCGTGCGGTCCACCCCCCGGCTCCATAGCCCGATGCGGGTGTGCATCCCCATCGCGGTCAGCTCGTCGATCATCGACTGCGAGGGCGCGACCAGCGCATCGCAGCGGTTGTAGAAGCGCTGGAGGCCCTTGACGATCAGCGGCTCGAGGAAGGCCATGTTGTAATAGCGGGGGTAGGTCTCGAACCGGGTGTGGACGCTGGCGAGCACCGGCAGACCCTTCGCGCGCGCCCAGCGCAGTGCGCCGTGGGCGGCGGGATCGGGCGAGGAGAGGTGGACGATGTCGGGATTGAACGCCTCAAGGTCGCGCTTCACCGCCGCGCCAAGGTGCGTGGGCACGCGATACTCGCCGCGGCCCTTCACCGGCATCGGCACATTGGGCACGCCGACCAGATCGCCGGTCGGCGCGAAATCGGGTTGGGCGACCTTGGGCGAATAGACCCGCACCTTCGCGCCGCGCGCCAGCAGCGAGCCGACGAGTCGGTTCAGGGCCTGATTGGCCCCGTCGCGGGTGTAGTTGTAGTTGCCGCTGAACAGGGCAATGCGCAGGTCCGAGATTTCCATGGCGCGGCCCCATTAGGCGAGCCGGCGCAGGATTGCGAGAGGGAGGTTGCGCCTTCGCCTGCGGGGGAGCGGGCGATTTTCGACAAGCGCCGATATTCATTGACTCCGCGCCCCCCGCCTCTAAAGCCGCCCACGGGCCACGCGGTCCCAACGCCGCGCGAGCTCTCTGCAAGGAGAGAATACATGAATGAGTACACCCGCGGGCTCGCACACGAGCCGTCGCTGAAGCCTGAGCGCCCCTTCTTTTCCTCGGGCCCCTGCGCAAAATTCCCCGGCTGGTCGCTGGACAAGCTCAAAACCGAATCGCTTGGCCGCTCGCATCGTTCGAGCCTCGGCAAGGCGCGCCTGAAGTACGCGCTCGACCTGTCGCGCGAACTGCTCGGCATCCCCGACGATTACTTGATCGGCATCATGCCGGCATCGGACACTGGCGCCATCGAAGCCGCCATGTGGTCGATGCTCGACCCTGCGCGCCCGGTGACGGTTGCGGCGTGGGAGAGCTTCGGCAATGTCTGGATCCAGGACGCGGTCAAGCAGCTCAAGCTGCCCAACCTGCAGGTGCTGACCGCCGATTACGGCGAGATCCCTGATCTCACCACCGTTCCCCAGCGCAACGACGTTGTGTTCACCTTCAACGGCACGACCAGCGGCGCGAAGATCCCGAACACCGACTGGCTCGAAGCGGGCCGCGAAGGCGTGACCATCAACGATGCCACCAGCGCGATCTTCGCGATGGAGATGGACTGGGCCAAGCTCGATGCCACCACCTATTCGTGGCAGAAGGTCATGGGCTCGGAAGCCCAGCACGGCATGCTGATCTTGAGCCCCAAGGCGGTCGAGCGGATCGAAAGCTACGATCCGGCCTGGCCGCTCCCCAAGCTGTTCCGCATGAAGAAGGGCGCCAAGCTCAACCGCGGGATCTTCGAGGGCGAGACGATCAACACCCCCTCGATGCTGGCGACCGAGGATTACATCGCCGCGCTCGAATGGGCCAAGTCCATCGGCGGCCGCAAGGCGCTGATCGCGCGGGCTGACGCCAACGCGGCGCTGGTCAAGGACTGGATCGAGACCACCCCGTGGCTGCGCAACATGGCCACCGACCCGGCGCTCCAGACCAACACCGGCGTGTGCATGGTGTTCCAAGGCGACTGGTACGAAAGCCTCTCGGCCGACGATCAGGCCGCCGTGCCCAAGAAGATCGTCAAGCTGCTCGAAGAGCGCAACGTGGGCTTCGACTTCAACGGCTACCGCGATGCGCCGCCGAGCTTGCGCATCTGGTGCGGCTCGACCGTCGAGCAGGAGGACATCAAGCGCCTGCTGCCGTGGATCGAGTGGGCCTACGAGAAGGTCAAGAACGGCTGAGGCCGTCCTAGCGCATTCCTATCCTCCCGTTCGTGCTGAGCTTGTCGAAGCACCGCTTTTCTTCTGATGCCGTGCCGCCTTTCAAAGTGAAGGGCGGCCCTTCGACAGGCTCAGGGCGAACGGATTTTCCCAGATTTTGCGGAGAAATCCCATGACCCGTCCCAAAGTTCTCATTTCCGACAAGATGGACCCCAACGCCGCGCGCATCTTTGAAGAGCGCGGCTGCGATGTCGATGTGATCACCGGCGAAACGCCCGAGCAGTTGATCGCCCGCATCGGCGAGTATGAAGGCCTCGCGATCCGCTCCTCGACCAAGGTCACCAAGGCGATCCTCGATGCTGCGACCAATCTGAAGGTGATCGGCCGCGCCGGCATCGGGGTCGACAACGTCGACATCCCCTACGCCAGCGGCAAGGGCGTGGTGGTGATGAACACCCCGTTCGGCAATTCGATCACCACCGCCGAACACGCCATCGCGCTGATGTTCGCGCTCGCCCGCCAGCTGCCCGAAGCCAATGCCCAGACGCAGGCGGGCCAATGGCCCAAGAGCGGGTTCATGGGCGTGGAAGTCACCGGCAAGACCCTCGGCCTGATCGGCGCGGGCAATATCGGCTCGATCGTCGCTAGCCGTGCGCTCGGCCTGCGCATGAAGGTGATCGCCTATGATCCCTTCCTCACCGAAGACCGCGCGATCGAACTCGGGATCGAGAAGGTCGATCTCGACACGCTGCTCTCCCGCGCCGACTTCGTCACGCTGCACACGCCGCTGACCGACGAGACCCGCAACATCCTCAGCCGCGAGCGGCTCGAGAATGCCAAGAAGGGCATCCGCATCATCAACTGCGCGCGCGGTGGACTCATCGACGAGGCGGCGCTCAAGGATTGCCTCGAAAGCGGCCAGGTCGCAGGCGCGGCGCTCGACGTGTTCGAGACCGAGCCGCCGGCGGCCGACCACCCGCTTTTCGGCGCGCCCAACTTCATCTGCACCCCGCACTTGGGGGCATCGACCACCGAAGCGCAGGTCAATGTCGCGCTGCAAGTGGCCGAGCAGATGGCCGACTACCTCGTCAACGGCGGCGTCACCAACGCGCTCAACGTGCCTTCGCTCAGCGCCGAGGAAGCCCCGAAGCTCAAGCCCTACATGGCGCTGGCCGAGAAGCTCGGCAGCCTCGTAGGCCAGCTAGCGCATGGCAACCTCACCCAGATCGGGATTGAGCGCGAGGGTGCGGCGGCCGAACTCAACGGCAAGCCGATCACCGCCGCCGTACTCGCGGGCTTTATGCGCCGCTATTCGGACACGGTGAACATGGTCAACGCGCCGTTCCTCGCCAAGGAGCGCGGCCTCGCGGTGAGCGAAGTGCGCCACGACCGCGAGGGCGCGTTCAACACGCTCGTTCGCGTGACGGTCGAGACCGCACAGGGCCCGCGTTCGGTCGCCGGCACGCTGTTCGGCACCGAAGCGCCGCGCCTCGTGGAAATCTTCGGTATCGGGATCGAGGCCGAGCTTTCGGGCCACATGCTCTACATCGTCAATGACGACAAGCCGGGCTTCATCGGCCGCATCGGGACGCTGCTGGGCGCGCGCGGCATCAACATCGGCACCTTCAACCTCGGCCGCCGCGAAGCGGGCGGGGAAGCGGTGCTGCTGCTGAGCCTCGACGAGGCACTCCCCGCCGACGTGGTCGCCGAGGCGGAGAAGCTCGAGGGCGTGAAGCTGGTCAAGGCGCTGGCGTTTTAATCTCTCGCGGGAGGCTGGCTGCGCTAGCCTCCCTGCTTCCCTCTCCACCGTTCGCCCTGAACTTGTCGAAGGGCTGCTTTTTCGCCAGGCGCGGTGCGTGAAACGAAGAGAAAGCGGGGCTTCGACAAGCTCAGCCCGAACGGATATGGGGCGCACATGACAAAGCCCAACGACCTCCTCCCCGAAGGCCTCGAGGACCGCCTGCCGCTTGAAGCTGCGCGGATCACTGCGGCGATGCGCGCCTGCCTCGATGTGCTCGACGCCCACGGCTATGACCGCGTGCGCCCGCCGCTGCTCGAGTTCGAAGCTTCGCTGGTGGGCCGCATGGCGGGTGTCACGGTCGGCGAGACCAGCGCGATGTTCCGCTTCGTCGACCCGGCGAGCTTACGCACCCTCGCGCTGCGCAGCGACATGACCCCGCAGGTCGGTCGTATCGCCGCGACCAGCCTCGCTGCCGCCCCGCGCCCATTAAGGCTCGCCTATTGCGGCGACACGGTGCTGATCAAGGCGAGCCAGCTCGATCCCGCGCGCGAGCGCCTGCAACTCGGGGCTGAGCTGATCGGTGCCGATTCTGTGGCGGCCGCTGGCGAGGTGGTAATGCTCGCGGTCGAGGCGCTCAAGGCCGCGGGGCTCACCGGCATTTCGGTCGACTTCACGCTCCCCGACCTCGTCGACACCCTCGCCGACAAGGCATTTCCGCTGGCCCCCGACCAGATCGAAGCCGTCCGCCGCGAGCTCGACACCAAGGACGCCGGCGGGTTGAAGGCGGCTGGGGGCACGGCCTATCTGCCGCTGCTCTATGCGACCGGACCCTTCGCCAGCGCGCTCGCTTTGCTTCGCGCGGTCGATGCGGGCGGGGCGCTCAAGTCCCGGCTCGACGGGCTCGAGGCGATTGCCGCGACCGTCGGCGATGCGGCCACCATCACCCTCGACCCGACCGAGCGCCACGGCTTCGAATACCAGTCGTGGTTCGGCTTCACAGTCTATGCCGAGGGCTTGCGTCGCGCGGCGGGGCGGGGCGGGACCTACCGCATCGCCGGCAGCGACGAGCCCGCGACCGGCTTCACCCTCTACCTCGACCGCTTGGCCGACATCGCTCCGCAGCCCGAGGCGGTGCGGATGGTCTACCTGCCCACCGGCCACGACCGCGCCGCTGCCGCGCGCCTCAGGTTCGAAGGCTGGCGCACGCTCGCCCAGCTTGCCGAGGGCGAGGACCCGGCAGCGCTGGGCTGCGGCTACGTCCTGAAGGGCACCGCGCCCGTTGCGCTGGAGGACGCCCGATGACGGCCAAGCCGACCCCGATCACGCTCGCGAACGACCCGCTCGCACCCTACCTGATCGCTCCCGGCTGGCGGGTCGGCGATCTTCTGTTCCTCTCGGGACAGGCCAGCATCGGCCCGGACGGCAGCATCGTTGGCGTCGGCGACATCGACGCGCAGCTTGCCCAGACCTTCGCCAATATCGAGACCGTGCTGGCCGCGGGAGGCAGTGACCTTTCGAAGGTGGTCAAGGTAACCATCTACCTCACCGACATGGGCAACTTCCCCAAGATCCTCGAGGCGCGGAAACGCTGGTTCACCCCGCCATACCCCGCCGACACGACGGTCGAGGTCAAGGGCCTCGCGCTCCCTGAACTGATGGTCGAGATCGACGTCATCGCGAGCGTGTAGGCGGCTGCGGGCCCGGCTAGTCTTCTGATATTGCTGTGGTAGGATGAGCCATGCGGCGCGGCGCTCTTATCCTTGCCCTGATCCTTGCGGCCTGCTCCGGCGCAGAGGAACGCGCCCCTGACACGCCGCCCACCGGCGCGGTCGCTGCGGCACCTGCGCCAACCCCTGCACCCACCTCCGCCGCCAAGCCGGTCGACTGCGGGGACGAGCGTAACGGCGGCTATGACAACGCCAAGGTGTGCTACTATGACCAGTGCAACAAGGGCGATGCCGAGGCCTGCCGCATGGCCGAAAGCTTCAACGGCAACCTCTACCCCACCTATCTCCTCGACACGGTCGATTGCGGCGACGGATCGGGGACGGGGCCGAGGCACACGAAGTCCTGCTGGATCGCTGCCTGCCGCGCGGGCAACCGCGACGCCTGCGACATCGCCGAAAGCGACCGGCCCCTGCACGTCATCTTTGGCGTCTCTCCCGGATCGCAGAAGCTCGAGAGCATGGCGTATATCGACGCGCGTGAGGAGATCCTCTCGATGGGGTGGCGTCCGGTCGAGGGGCCGTGCAGTGGCGGGGGCGTCGGTGAGTCGTGCCCCGACTTTCCGGAGGTCGGAAACTGCCAAGGAACGGGCATCGCCTATTGCGACATGACCTTCCGGCGCGCGGACCGTTGCCTTGTTGTCGTCACGACCGGAGGCTATCCGAGCCGGACGAGCCCCGATGACACCAATGTCGCGTGGGTGCGCTTCCATAAAGCACCCTGCAAAAAGGACCCGAACGATCCTTGACGCGAGGGCGCTCGGTCCTCAGCCGAGCACCTTCCGCAGCCACGCGTCCATCACCGGGGTGGCGGGATAGTCGGGCTGACCGAGCTTGCGGTTGATCTCCATGTGCCCCTTCAGCCCGTCGCCTGCAAAGCCCGCGATCTCGACCGCGGTGCCGCCCGCTTTCAGCGCCTCGGCCAGCCGCTTCGACTGGTCGACCGCATCGGCCCGCTGGACGTGGAGCAGCAGGAAGGCCGGCGCGTTGGGGCTCGCAGCCTGCCACATCGGCGAGAGCGACTTCTGCCGCGCCGGATCGGTGCCGAAGGCCTGTTCGTAGGTGTTCGTCATCATCGGCCCTGCCATGGTGAACTGGGTGGCGACATCATAGGCCGCGCCGTCATTGGGCATCACCCCGTCGATATCGGCGAAGGACAGGCCGACCTTTTTCAGATAGCGCTCGTCGGTCCCCACCAGTGCGACCAGATGCGCGCCGGCCGAGTGCCCGGTTAGCACCACGCGGCCACGGTCGATGCCGAGGCTGTCGGCCCGCTTCAGCAGATGCGCGAGCGCAGCGGCGACATCGCTCGCCTGCTCCTCGACTGTGTTCTTCGGCACCAGCCGGTAGTCGATCGAGGCGAAGGCATAGCCCTGTTCGAGCATGTGCGCGGGCATGGCGCGGCCCATCGCATTGTTCTTCGAGCCCCGCTTCCATCCGCCGCCGTGGACGAACAGCACCAGCGGGGCGTTCTTCACGCCCTGGGGCACCCACAGGTCGATCCCCTGAAGGCTGTCCTTGCCGTAGTAGAGCGTCTGCGGCGGCGGGGCCTTGTCCGCCTCGGCGCCCGCACCTTGTCCCCCGCGCTGCCCGGCCCGCTGTTCGATCCGGGCGCGCAGCTGTGCGCGGCAGCCCTCGGACAGCTGGCTCGCCTTTTCGGTCAGGCAGGTGCGGATCTGTGCGCGGTCGGTACCGCAAAGCTTCACGATTTCGGCCCGGCATTCCTTGGGAAGCCTCTCTCCACCTCCGCGTTGCTGGGCGAGGATCGGGGTGGCGAGCGCGGCGAGGGCTCCGGCGGCGAGGACGAACTTTGCGGGGGTCTTCATCGGGGCATTCCTTGGGTGGGGCTTATCTTCCCCTCCAACGTCGCACTCCGCTAGACCCTTCGCGGCGGTGCGTGCCATTTTGCCCGAACCACCGCAAAGCGTCCTATCGAAAAGGCCCCAAGCTTGCCTCTGCGGCCCCGAACGCCTAGGCCCCCCGCGCTTTCACAAGAACCGCCACCAGCAGAAGGATAGCAATGGCCAACGTCACCGTGATCGGCGCCCAGTGGGGCGATGAGGGCAAGGGCAAGATCGTCGACTGGCTGGCGAGCCGCGCCGATGTCGTGGTGCGCTTCCAGGGCGGGCACAATGCGGGCCATACGCTGGTGATCGACGGCAAGACCTACAAGCTCTCGCTGCTGCCTTCGGGGATCGTCTCGGGCACGCTGTCGGTGATCGGCAATGGCGTGGTGCTTGACCCCTGGGCGCTGCGGGACGAGGTCGCCAAGGTCGAGGGGCAGGGCGTTTCGATCACCGACGAGAACCTTGCGATTGCCGACAATTGCCCGCTGATCCTGCCGCTCCACCGCGACCTTGACGCCCTGCGCGAGACGGCCGCGGGTAAGGGCAAGATCGGGACGACGGGGCGCGGGATTGGCCCGGCCTACGAGGACAAGGTCGGCCGGCGCGCGATCCGCGTATGCGATCTGGCGCACCTCGAAAGCCTTGAGCCGCAGCTCGATCGCCTCTGCGCGCACCACGACGCGCTGCGGGCAGGCTTCGGCCAACCCCCGGTTGATCGCGCCGCGCTTCTGGAAGAACTGCGCGAGATTGCGCCCTTCGTTCTCAAATTCGCCCAGCCTGTGTGGAAGCGCCTGAAGAAGGTCCGCCGCGCGGGGGCGAAAATCCTGTTCGAGGGCGCGCAGGGCGTGCTGCTCGATGTCGACCACGGCACCTACCCCTTCGTCACCTCGTCCAACACGGTCAGCGGCACGGCCGCCAGCGGCTCCGGCCTCGGCCCCAATTCGACCGGTTTTGTGCTCGGGATCGTCAAGGCGTATACCACCCGCGTTGGCTCCGGACCCTTCCCGACCGAGCTCGAAGACGAAATCGGCCAGCGCCTCGGCGAACGGGGCCATGAATTCGGCACCGTCACCGGCCGCAAGCGCCGGGTCGGCTGGTTCGACGCCGTGCTGGTGCGCCAGTCCTGCGCCATCAGCGGCGTGACCGGCATCGCGCTCACCAAGATCGACGTGCTCGACGGGCTCGAGAAGGTCGCGATCTGCACCGGCTACCGGCTGCATGGGAAGGTCTATGACTACTTGCCCAGCCACGCCGCCGATCAGGCCGCGTGCGAGCCGATCTATGAAGAGATGCCCGGCTGGCACGAAAGCACCGCAGGCGCACGCTCCTATGCCGACCTACCCGCCAACGCGATCAAGTACATCCAGCGCATTCAGGAGCTGATCGAATGCCCGGTCGCGCTGGTCTCGACCAGCCCCGAGCGCGATGACACGATCCTGATGCGCGATCCCTTCGTCGACTAGGAAGCAAACGCCCAGAGGAGGACCCATGCAGATCGCCTTTCTCCCCTTCGCTGGCATGACCCAGCTCGACATGACCGGCCCGGCGCAGTTCCTCTCGCGTCTGCCGGGGGCGAGCGTGCATTACGTTTCGGACAGCCTTGATCCGCTGCCAACCGACGCGGGCTTCGCGATCGTCCCGACGGCGACCTATGCGCAAGTTCCTGCCCCCGATATCGTCTGCGTGCCCGGCGGGATCGGCGTCGCCTCGGTGATGAACGACGAGGCCGCGATGGCGTGGCTGCGGCAGGCGGGCAGCACCGCCACCTGGGTCACCAGCGTGTGCACCGGCGCGCTGATCCTCGGCGCGGCGGGGCTGCTCGAGGGCTACAAGGCGACCACCCACTGGGCATGGCACCACCATCTCGCGCTGTTCGGGGCCGAGCCGGTCCACGCTCGCACCGTCATCGATCGCAACCGGGCGACCGGCGGCGGGGTGACCGCGGGGATCGACTTCGCGCTGGTCCTCATCGCTGCGGTTGCAGGGGAGGAGGTTGCCAAGGCGATCCAGCTCGGGTTCGAATACGACCCCGCGCCGCCCTTCGATGCAGGTTCGCCCGAAAAGGCCGGGCCGGAGCTGGTCGCGCGCTATGCCGAGGCCAGTGCGAGGCGCGCGCCGGGGCGCGAGGCGGAATTGGTCGCGGCGGCGGCGCGGCTGGGTTTCGGAGGGTAAGCCACCTGTCCCAATCCGCGTCGGACAGGGTTGATGCGGATTGATCCTGCAGGGCAGGGCGGGTTACTTGTGCGAGAGTGACCCGCTTCGCGCTCCTTCCGCTACTGTTTGTCGCCGCTTGCGCCGCGCCGCCGCAGCAGGTTCCATCCTCGCAATTGCCGCTCGCGCGTGAGGCGGCGCGGATCATCCCTGAGCGGCGCTTTGCCAGTGTCGATTACCTCATCGTCGACAAGTCCGAACGGTTGATGGTCGCCTATTCTGGCGGCCAGCCGGTCAAGGCGTGGCGGGGCTTGCAGTTCGGCGCGTCTCCGCAAGGCCACAAGCGCTTCGAAGGCGACGAGCGCACGCCCGAGGGCCGCTACATGATCGAGGGCCGCAATCCGGCAAGCGCCTATCATCTGAGCCTCAAGGTCTCCTACCCCAACCCAGCCGACCGCGCCTTCGCGCAAGAGCAAGGCAAGTCGCCGGGGGGCGATATCTTCCTCCACGGCCAGCCCAACAGCCTGCCCTTGGGCCGCGTTCCCGGCGACTGGACCGACGGCTGCATCGCCCTCTCCAACGCCGAAATCGAGGAATTGTGGCGGATCGTGCCCGATGGAACAGTGATCGAAATCAGGCCCTGAGCGACTACAAATCTCGCAATCTGGGCAGATTTACTTGACCTGATCGCGTTTTGTTCTATTCTCGTTCCAACATTGTTGGAGTCGAGTCGATGCTGACCAATGCTTCCGCCCAAGAGGATTTCACCTACGATCTCGCCGATGACGGCGCGGGCCTGCCGGCGCGCGTCGCGATCTTCGGGGCGGATGAAGGGTTGCGCCGACAGATTGGCGATGACCTCGGCGGGGCGGGGTTCCGCGCGATTGACGGCGGAAGCCTGCGCGCGCTGCTCGAAGGGCCGATCGCGCTGCTGGGCGATGTGGTGGTGGTCGATTGCGCGGTGAGCGGCTCGCGCGGGATCGACGGCATGATGCTGGCCGGCCTCGCGCGGCTCGATATGCGGGTGGCGCGCTCGGGGGCCAAGCTGATCGTCGCGACCAACCTTGAAGGGCTCGACGATGTCTTCGCGGTGCTCGACCAGTCCAATCCCCAGATCCTTGTGAGCCCCAGCCGCGCCGAACGCGTGATCGCGGTCGGCCGGGTTATGGGGGAGGCAGGCGCGGCGCGCTTGCGCGAAATGGGCGAGGAAGACCGCGTGGCGCTGCTGCGCCTCTCGCAGCAGGTCGAAGCGATCGCTCATTCGCTCGACCGGATGAGCCATGTGCCCACGCAGGGACCGAGCGTGCTGGGCGAGTTCAAACGGGACTATGCCGCGCCCGAAGCCTCGGCCTTCGCCAGCTTCGACGCTGCTCCTGCTCCAGCCGCAGGACCGCCGCTCCCCGATCCGCATATGGTCCGCCAGATCATCGCCAACCGGCAGGCGCGTGCGCGGTTCTTCGATCCCGAGCTATTCGGCGATCCGGCGTGGGATATGCTGCTCGATCTCACCGCCGCGCATGGCGAAGGTGCGCGGGTGTCGGTGACCTCGCTGTGCATCGCGGCCGGCGTCCCGGCGACCACCGCGCTGCGCTGGCTAACGCAGATGGTCGAAAGCGGGATCTTCATCCGCGTCCCCGATCCGGCCGACCGCCGCCGCGCCTTTATCGCGCTGAGCGAGAAGGCGATGGCGGCGATGTCGGGCTATTTTGCGAGCCTGCGGATGCCGGTGCTGCAAGCGGCCTGAGGGCCGCTCAGGCTGCGGGCCGCCAGCGCAGGATCAGGGTCAGGCCCGAACCGGCGACCGGGCCCGGCTCCTGACCCGCTGCCAGAATCTCCCGCGCCGCGTCTGCCCGGGCGCGGGCGAGGATCGCGGGCGGCACCGCGCCGTCGAGTAGCAGCAGGTCGGCCTCTCCCAGCAGGCGCGCTTGCCTCAAGGTCAGGTCCTCAGGTTCGGCGCTGGTGAGGGTGATGTCGACCAGTGCGCCTGCCTGCGCACCTAGCGCCCCTTCGGCCCAAGCGACGACACGTTCATGCGATGCCGGATCGAAGGGATCGAGCGGGCCACCCTCGGCCATCGCCGCATCGACGGCGCGCCGCCGGTCTGGCCCTTCCGGCAACCGCGCTCGCAACAAGGGCCGCGCCGCCTCGAGCGCGCGGGCCAGCGCGCCCAGCGTTGCGGGCAGCACCCGCTCCAACCGCAGCCGCACATGCTTCGCCAGCCCCGCTGAAGCACCGCCCGTGCCGATCGCGACAAGCAGCGGGTCGCGGTCGAGGATCGAGGGCGTGGTGAAATCGCACAGCTCGGGCCGGTCGACGACATTGACCAGCATCCCCGCACAGCGCGCATTGATTGCGGCGACTTCGCAAGCCTTCGCGTCTTCGTAGGCGATGAAGGCAAGCCGAACGCCCTCGTCAATCGCGCGGGGCAGGTCGTCGACGATTCTACCGCCCGCGCGCTCTACCAGCCGCCGCTTGGGTTCGGCCGCGGGGCCATCGCCCAGCACCAGCACCTGTTGCCCGGCGATCTGGTGGAACAGTGGCAGGCTGGCGATCTGGCTCACCGGAGCCTCATGCCAGCCATTCCGGCACGCGCTCGGCATCCATGATCGCGCCCGCCTCGATCCGGTCGGCGACCACGGCAAATTTGTCGCCATCGACCAGCACCTCGGCCACGAACCCGCGCGAATTGTAGGACGAGGCCATGGTCGCCCCGTAGGCCCCGGCGGTGCGGAACACGGCGAGGTCGCCAGCCTGCAGCGCATCGCATTCGCGGCCCATCGCGAATGTGTCGCCCGTCTCGCAGATCGGGCCGACGATGTTGGCGGTCATCTGCGCGCCCTTGGGCTCCACGGCTTCAAAATGGTGGTAGGCGCCATACAAGGCAGGCCGCGCCAGATCGTTCATCGCCGCATCGACGATCACGAAGGGGTCCTTGATCCCGCGCTTCACCCGCACCACGCGGGTCAGCAGCACGCCGGCATTGCCCGCGATCACGCGGCCGGGCTCGAAGATCAGCTTGACGCCCCAGTCCTTGGTCACGCGCGCGACCATCGCGCCATATTCGGCAGGCTGAGGCAGCACCTCGCCGACGCGGTAGGGCACGCCGAGGCCCCCGCCGAGGTCGACATGCGTCACCTCGTGCCCCGCGCCGCGCAGCACCCCCACCAGCTCGCCGAGCTTGAGGAACGCCGCTTCCAGAGGCGCAAGGTCAGCCAGCTGGCTGCCGATATGCACCGCAACCCCGCGCAGGTTCACCCCCGGCAGGCCAGCGAGCTTGCCGAAAATCTGCCCCGCCTCGCTGATCGGCACGCCGAACTTGTTATCGGCCTTGCCGGTCGAGATCTTGTCGTGCGTGCCTGCGTCGACATCGGGGTTGATCCGCAAGGTGCATTGCGCCGTCACCCCGCGCGCGGCGGCGATCTCGGCGAGTTCGACGCCCTCTTCCTCGCTCTCGATATTGAACTGTCCGATCCCGGCATCGAGCGCGGCGGCCATTTCCGCCGCGGTCTTGCCGACGCCCGAGAAGACGATCATTTCCGGCGTGATCCCTGCGGCGAGCGCGCGGCGCATCTCGCCCACCGACACCACGTCTGCGCCCATGCCCTGCGCGCCGAGCACCTTGAGCACGGCAAGATTGGGGTTCGATTTGACCGCAAAGGCGATCAGCTTGTCGGGAACGTCCACCAGGGCCTCGCGGAAGACCCGCGCGTGGCGTTCGAGGGTGGCGCGCGAATAGACATAGACGGGGGTGCCGACCGCATCGGCGATCACCGGCAGCGGCACATCCTCGGCGTGCATCACGCCGTAACGAAGCGAGAAGTGGTCCATCGGGTCTCTATTCGGGGGGCAGGTCGAAGGGATCGTCCTGACGCTCTTCCGAGCGGCGGCGCAGTTCGACCGAGCGTTCGGGCGCGGCGAGGGCTTCGCGGCGCAGCAGTTCCTCGGCGGAAGGGGTGGCGGCGGCGCCATAGGGCGCATCGGGCGCCTTCGCGCCCTCGGGCGGGGTCAGCGGGGCGACCGTGCCGCAAGCAGCAAGCGCCAGAGCAAGCGGCAGCGCGAGAGCCAGACCGGCGGCAATCCGTGTCATTCTTCCTCCATTCCCAGGGCCATCCGCGCGGCGGCGACCTGCATACGCACCTGATCGGGCGCGGTTCCCCCGTAGGAGGCACGCGCCGCGACCGAGGCATCGACCGAAAGCGCAGCATAGACGCTTTCGTCGATCCGCGCATCGATTGCCTTCAAGTCTTCGAGCGGCAGCTGGTCGAGCGCGATCCCGCGGCTCTCGGCCAGCTTTACCGCAGCGCCGGTAATGTGGTGCGCCTCGCGGAACGGGATGCCCGCCTGCCGGACGAGCCAGTCGGCAAGGTCGGTCGCGGTGGCATAGCCGAGTTCGGCCGCCGCGCGCATCCGGGCGGTGTTGAAGGTGGCGCCCCCGATCATTCCGGTCATCGCCGCGATGCTGAGCGCCATCAGCGAGGCGGCCTCGAACACCGGCGGCTTGTCGTCCTGCATGTCCTTGGAATAGGCGAGCGGCAGGCCCTTCATGGTGATCATCAGGCTGGTCAGAGCCCCAATCACCCGGCCCGAATGCCCGCGCACCAGCTCGGCGGCATCGGGGTTCTTCTTCTGCGGCATGATCGACGAGCCGGTCGAGAGGCTGTCGGGCAGGCGGATGAAGCCGAAAGGCTGGCTCGCCCACAGGATCAGCTCTTCCGCGAGCCGCGACAAGTGCAGCGCGGTGGCCGAGCAGGACCACAGGAAATCGAGCGCGAAATCGCGGTCGGAGACGGCGTCGAGCGAGTTGGCGGTGGGCCGGTTGAAGCCGAGCGCTTGCGCGGTTGCCTCGCGGTCGATCGGGAAGCCCGTGCCCGCCAGTGCCGCGCTGCCGAGCGGGCATTCGTTCATCCGCGCGGCTGCATCGGCGATGCGCGCGCGGTCCCGCCGGAACATCTCGTAATAGGCCATGAGGTGGTGGCCGAGCGAGACCGGCTGCGCGGTTTGCAGATGGGTGAAGCCGGGCATGATGCTGCCCGCATGCTCGCCCGCGCGGGTCACGAGGGCGCGCTGCAATGCCGCCAACCCCTCGTCCATCTGCGCAAAGGCATCGCGCACCCACAGGCGGAAATCGGTCGCCACTTGATCATTGCGGCTGCGCGCGGTGTGCAAGCGCCCTGCGACCGGCCCGATCAGCTCGGCGAGCCGGGCTTCGGTGGTCATGTGGATGTCTTCGCGGTCCCAATCCTCAGGGACTCCGTCGGCTTCGTATTCGGCGGCGACAGCATCGAGCCCCGCGCTGATCGCGGCGGCATCCTCGGGAGCGACAATCCCTGCTGCCCCAAGCATCGCGACATGTGCCTTGCTCGCGGCGATGTCCTGCCGCCACAGCGCCTTGTCGAACGGGATCGAGGCGTTGATTTCGCGCATGATCGCGCTAGGGCCGTCAGCGAAGCGACCGCCCCACATCGCGTTGGTCGCTACGCTTTCATCGGAGCCTGTCATGTCCCGCTCGCCGCTCATTCTCGCCGTATCGCTCCTCATGCTGGCGGGATGCGATAGGGCCGCCGAGGCCCCGGTGCAACCGGTTGAAGCGCAAGGCGAGGCGAAGGCGGCGACCGGCGTGGTGGACCGCAAGTTTGCCGGAACTCCGCTGCCCGATCTGCAATTCCGCGATCCGGCAGGCAAGGTGCTCGATCTGGGCGCGCAGGACGGACCGGTGTTGGTCAACCTGTGGGCGACGTGGTGCGCGCCTTGCGTGAAGGAAATGCCCCAGCTCGACGCGCTGGCGAGCGCTCTGGAGGGCGAGGTGCGCGTCATCACCGTCAGCCAGGACCTGCGCGGGGCCGAGGTGGTGACGCCGTTCTTTGCCAAGGGCGGTTACAAGAAGCTTGAGCCGTGGCTCGATCTCGAAACCGGCCTGTCGGCCCAGTTCACCCCCGAAGGCGCGCTGCCGCTGACGATCCTGTTCGATGCGAGCGGGAAGGAGGTGCTGCGGGTGGCGGGGGGCTATGACTGGGGCTCGCCCGAGGCCGCAGCGCTTGTGCGCGAGAGCCTTGCGGCGAAGTAATTCAAGTGCGGCGCGCGGCGATCGCCTCGCCCATGCGCAGCGGGTCGCCCGGTTTGAGGTCCTCGCGCCATGCGACGCGGCCAGGTTCGAACAGCAAGACGACGGTCGAGCCCAGGTAGAAGCGCCCCATCTCGTCGCCTGCCGCGAAGGCATGGCCCGCGCTGGCGAAATCCTCGTGCACAGGCGCGCTGGCATGGGTGCGGAACTGGTTCGGCCACACGGTGTCGATCCCGGCGACGATCATCGCGCCGACCATGATGCTGGCAAAATGCCCGTCGGGCCCGTCGAACCGGCACGAGAGGCGCTCGTTGCGGGCGAACAATCGGTCGACCCCGGCGGCGGTGGCGGTTTTGACCGAGAACAGGTCGCCGGGGATGTAGCTGGTCGCCGCGAGCGTGCCGGCGGCGGGCATGTGGGCGCGGTGGTAATCCTTGGGGCTGAGGTAGATGGTGATGAAGCTGCCGCCCTCGAAGCGCGCGGCTTCCTCCGCTCCGCAGCCGAGGATTTCGGCCACGGAGTAATCGCGCCCCTTGGCCTGGATGATCCGCCCGCCGCTGACGGGTCCGAGCTGGCTCACCGCGCCATCGGCAGGTGAGAGGATGAATTTTTGCGAGTCCTCCAGAGGCCGTGCGCCCGGCTTTAACTCGCGCGTGAAGAAGTCGTTGAAGCTCGCGAACTCCCCGATCCCGCGCGCCGCCTCAGACATGTCGACGCCGTAGGCCGCGACGAACCGGCGGATCAGCCTATCGCGCAGCCACGGGGTCTCGCTCGCGGCAAGGCTCCCCGCGAGACGCGAGAGGGCGTGCTGCGGGACGAGGTGCTGAAGCGCGATGAAGGCAGAAGACATGCGTCAGGCGCTAGGGGCCTGCGGGCGCGGGCGCAAGGCGCGGCGGGTCAAAGCGTGGCCCGTTAGAGCGTGACCGTCTGCCCGCCGTCGACCTTGATCGGGCTGCCGGTGATGAAGCTCGCGCGCGGGCTGGCGAGGAAGGCGGCGATGTCGCCGAACTCTTCGGGCCGCCCGAGCCGCCCGGCGGGGATCGCCGCGATCGAGCGGGCGGTGATCTGCTCCTTCTCGAGGCCCTGCGCTGCCGCTATCCCTGCATGCAGGCTGGTCAGGCGGTCGGTGGCGATCTGGCCGGGGAGCAGCAGGTTCACCGTCACCCCGTCCGCCGCAACCTCGGCAGCCAGCGTCTTGCACCACGAGGCGAGCATCGCGCGCACCGCGTTCGACAGCACAAGGCCCGCGATGGGCGTGACAAGGCTGGTCGAGGCGACCGCGAGGATCCGCCCGAACCCACGCGCACGCATCTCGGGCAGGAAGGCCTGCGCCAGCGTGAGCTGGGCGTTGAACATCCGCGGCAGGACCGCGGCGAAATCGGCCGGCGTGGTGGTGGCCGCGCCCCCGACAGGCGGGCCGCCCGCGTTGAGCACGAGGATATCGGGCGACGCGCCGCCCGCGCGGACAGCCTCAATGATCGCCTCAGGGGCGGCGGGATCGTCGAGATCGGCGAGGATGTGCTTGCGGCCCGTCAGCCCTGCGCCCGAGCGCGCGACGGTGATGACGCCTGCGCCCTCAGCGGCCAGCGCCTCGGCAATCGCGCGGCCCAGCCCCTTGCTCGCACCCAGCACCAATGCCGTCTTGCCCTGAAGCTGCAGATCCATCGCGCGTGCTCTCCCGATACGCTGCGCTGCGCCGTGGGCGGTGACGGGCTCGAACCGCCGACCCTCTCGGTGTAAACGAGATGCTCTACCAACTGAGCTAACCGCCCCACGGTGCTGGCGCGTGCGCGGTTTAGCCGTGTCGGCGGCGCGGTCAAGCTGGTAGAAGGGCAGGGCGCGGCGCACAAGCGAGGCAGGCGATGGCCATTCACACAGCTCTCAATGACGGAACCCCGGTGTGCATCCGCCGCGTGAGCCGCGCGGACGAGGCGCGGCTCAAGCAGGGAATCGCTCAGCTTTCGCCGCAGTCGCGCTACCTTCGGTTCTTCTCGGGCATGCGTGAGGCCCCGCCGCAGGTGCTGCGTGTGCTGGCGAGCCCCGACGGGCACGATCACCTCGCCTGGGGCGCGCTCCGGAGCGATCTGGCCGAGACTCCGGCGCTCGGCGTGGTCCATGCCTTTCGCGACAAGGAGAATCCGGACGCCGCCGAGTTTTCGGTCGCGGTGATCGACGCCTATCACGGGCGCGGCCTTGCGCGGCTGCTTACCGCGGTGCTGCTGCTCGATTGCGCGCGCGAGGGGTATGACCGTTTCAACGTCAACATCCTCCCCGAAAACCGCCCGGCGCTGGCGCTGGCGCGCTCGCTGGGGGCGGAAGGCGTGAGCTTTGCGGGCGGGGTTTCGGAACTGGCGATCGACATTCCCGCAGCGCTCGCGGCTTTGCGGGCGGAGAGCGAGGTGCCGGGGCTGGCGGCGGTGTTTGCGCAGTTCGGTAACGAGCCGCTAGGCGAGGGCGCGTGCCAGGGCTAGGGGCCGGGGCATGACCAATAGTCCCCCTCGTATCCTCGTCCTCGGCACCGGCGGCACTATTGCCGGATCGGGCGCGGGCGGGACGGGGGCGGCCTATCGGCCCGGTGGGTTGTCGCTCGAGGTGCTTGTGGGGCACTTGGCGGCGCTGGGGCTGAGCGCGGAGTTGCACCGCCAAGAGATCGCGCGGATCGGATCGCAGGACATCGGTTTTGCCGAGTGGCAGGCGCTCCATGCGGCGTGTGCTGCGGCGATGGACGATCCGGCGGTTGATGCGGTGATCATCACCCACGGCACCGACACGGCGGAGGAGACCGGCTTCCTGCTCGACCTCACCTTGCCCACCACAAAGCCCGTCATCCTCGTCGGCGCGATGCGGCCCGCGGATGCGGTGGGGGCCGACGGGATGCGGAATTTTGCCAATGCCGTGAAGGTCGCGAGCGATCCGGCAGCGGCGGGCCGGGGGGTGATGCTGGTGATGGGCGACGCGGTGCTCGCAGTGCGCGACGCCCGGAAGGCTGCGACCAGCGCCATCGACGCTTTCCGCACCTTCCCGCGGGGGCCGCTCGCGCGGGTCACCCCGTCGAGCCTCGACTGGTTCGGCCCAGCGCACCGCTTGGGAGAACCCGCGCGTTATCCCTTCCCGGCCGAGCTGCCGCGCGTTGCGATCCTTACCGCGGGGGCGGGGATGGACGAGAAGCCGGTCGAGGCGCTGCTTGGCATTGGCGCGCGCGGGATCGTGCTCGCCGGCATGGGGCAGGGCAATGCGCCTGCGGTGGTTCTGGAGGCCCTCGCCCGCGCGGCGGCGAGCGGCGTGCCAGTGGTGCGGGCCTCGCGGGTGGACGAGGGGCTGGTCGACCGCAATGTCGAGGTGGCGGACGACGCTTTGGGATTGGTCGCGGCTCGCGCGCTCGGCCCGGCCAAGGCGCGGGTGCTGCTGATGGTGCTGGTGGCGAATGGTGTTACGGATGCGGGCGCGGTGCAGGCGGCGTTTGACGGGGGGTGAGAGGTGGCTGAATCTGCTTGCGAAATCGCACGCCAATCGACAATATCGGCGCGACGGGTCAGCGATAACGCGATCTGATCGAGGACTGTGGGGCACGCGATAGCGGCCTAGTATGCGAGCATAAGCTCATCCGCCTCGGGACGGCATCAAGCCGGTGCATACCACAATGACACGCTGTCATTGGAGGTATTGCGTGAGAAAAATTGCGAAAATCAAGACTTTGAAATTCTGGCTGCAAGGCGGCCGCTGCTTCTACTGCTGCCAGCCGATATGGTACGAGAACCCCCACCATTTCGCTGACCAGCATGGTTTCGACATCGCACGGGTCCGTCATTTGCAAGCCACGGCCGAGCATCTGGTGGCACGCTGCGAAGGGGGAGCCGACACGCCGGACAACATTGTCGCGGCATGCCGGTTCTGCAACACCCGCCGGCACCGTGCGAAGCGCCCGCTTGCTCCAGAGGCTTATGCGCGCAGAGTCAGGTCAAGGCTGAGCCGGGGGCGATGGCACGGGATCATGCTGAGCGCATTCGCGATGTAGCCTCCGGAGAGGTCGCATAAGCTGCCACTCCCGTCACCCCAGCGAAAGCTGGGGCCTAGAGCTACATAGCGAAGCGCCTGGCGCCCTGGGTCCCAGCTTTTGCTGGGATGACGAAGGGGGAAAGTGCGGCGCACCACTCCCCCTTCTCACGGAGCCGCAAGCCTCACCCCCAGGGCGTGACCAGATACTTCTCGCCGGTCTTCATCTGGCGGTAGTCGGTGATCGCGGGCTTCTCGAGCATCCCCTCCAGCGTCACCTTGGCCTTGTAATGCGACGCAAAGGTGGTGGTGAGGTTGGCCTGAACCCGCTGGCGCATCCGCACTACGGTCTCCATGCCCGCGCGGGCGAGGAAGGGGGTCAGCAGCCAGCCGGCGATGCTCCATTGCAACCCGTAGGAGGGCGTCAGGATCGTGGGGTTCTGGAGATCGAGCCGCCCGTAGATGTACATCTTCTTCTGCTGGTTCGAACCATAGCGCGAGAACTCGCTCATCTGCGAGACCGCGACCTGCTCCATCGCCTTCAATACGCCGTCCGAGGCCTGCCCGCCGCCGATCGGGTCGAAGCCGAGGAAGGCACCCGTCTCGGCGATCGCGGCGCGCAGGTCGGCCATGTAGGTGGGGGCGGAGGAGTCCACGACGTAAGTCGCACCCTGCTCCTTGAGCATCGCGACGTGTTCCGGCTTGCGGACGATGTTGACCAGTTTCATCCCGTCCTCGATGCAGATGCGGTTGAGCATCTGGCCGAGGTTCGAGGCGGCGGCGAGGTGGATGATGGCCGAGTGGCCTTCCATCTTCGCGGTCTCGACAAAGCCCAGCGCGGTCATCGGGTTGACGAAGCTGGAGGCGCCGGTCTCGGACGAATGCTCGCCGAGCGGCAGGCACATCATCGCGTCAGCGATGGCATATTGCGAGAAGGCGTTGCCCGGCACGCAGGCGACGCGCTGGCCCATCAGGGCCTTGGCCATGTCGCTGTCACCGGTCGCGATCACCGTGCCTGCGCCCTCGTTGCCCGCCGGAAGCCGCTGGCCGTGGCGCGCCTTGTTGCCGGTGAGGAAGGGCTCGGGCATGGTCGCGACGACCTTGCCGGGGGTGTACTCGGCCGTCTCGAAATCGGCCGCGCTGGTGAGGATGGCGAGATCGCTCGGGTTGATGGGAGCGGCCTCCATCTTGACCAGCACCTGATTGCCGGTGGGCGCGGGGAACTGGCTTTCGGCCACCTCGAGGGTCAGCTTGCCGTCGGCGGTGAGGGTGGTGAAGAGCTGCTTTCCGGTGGTCATCCTGCGTTTCCCTTTTACGTCGTTACGAGTTGCGCAATCGCTACGCCCGCAATCACGAGATGGCTAGGGTGACCTTACGTCAGATCGTCAGGATAGGTCGCTACGACGAAATAGAGCCCATGCGGCGGCGCATTCAGCCCCAACGCGCCCCGGTCGCGCGCCGCGAGCGCCTCGGCGATGCGCGCCTCGGGCCACGTCCCCGCGCCGACCAGCTTGAGGCAGCCGACCATCGAGCGCACCTGATGATGCAGGAACGAGCGCGCGGCGGCGTGGATGTGGATCTCCTCGCCGACTTTCTCCACCTCCAGCAGATCCAGCGACTTCACCGGATCGGCGGCCTGGCAATGGACCGAGCGGAAGGTGGTGAAGTCATGCCGTCCCACCAGCGCTTGGCCCGCGCGGTGCATGGCCTCTGCGTCGAGCGGCTGGGGCACGTGCCACGCCTTGTCGCGCAGCAGGGTGAGCGGCGCGCGGCGGTTGGCGATGCGGTAGAGATAGCGCCGCCCGGTGCAGGAAAAGCGCGCGTGCCAGTCGTCCGGCACAACCTCGCAGTGAGTGACCGCGATGGGATCGGGGCGCAACTGGGCGTTGAGCGCGGCCATCAGGCGGAAGGGATCGAAGGGCTTTTCGATGTCGACATGGGAGCGCATCGCCAGCGCGTGGACGCCAGCATCGGTGCGCCCGGCGGAGTGGAGCGTGACGCTCTCGCCGGTGATGCGCTGAAGCGCGTCCTCGATGGATTGCTGCACGCTCGGGCCGTGCGACTGGCGTTGCAACCCGAAGAACGGCGTCCCGTCGAATTCCAGAGTGAGGGCGAAGCGGGTCACCCCAGCACTGTCCCCGCCGCCACCGCCCGCCCGCGCAGGAATTCCCCGCGCTCCAGCACCGGCTTGCCCGCGCGCTGGAGCCGCAGTGGCCGGATCGCGCCTGACCCGCAGGCGATGGTGAAGTCGTCATCCAGCACCGTGCCCGGTGCGCCTGCCGCATCGACCACCTCGGCCAGCAACAGCTTCACGCGCTCTTCCCCGAGTTCGAACCACGCGCCGGGGAAGGGGGCCAGGCCGCGCACCAGCCGCTCGATCGCCTCGCCATCCGCGGCCCAATCGATCTTCGCCTCGGCCTTGTCGATCTTGGGGGCGTAGATCGCCGCGGCATCGTCCTGCACTTGCGGAGAGAAGGCGGCGAGGTCGGCCAGCACCGCGACCATCGCCGCCGCGCCCACCGCGCCAAGCTCGCCAAACAGCTCGCCGGTCGTCTTGCGCCCCACTGGCACGCTCACCTTGTGGAGCATCGGCCCGGTATCGAGCCCCGCTTCCATCTGCATGATCGTCACGCCCGTCTCGGCGTCGCCCGCCATCACTGCGCGGTGGATCGGCGCCGCCCCTCTCCACCGAGGGAGCAGCGAGGCGTGGATGTTGAGGCAGCCATGCTTGGGCGCTTCGAGCACCGGTTGCGGCAGGATCAACCCGTAGGCCGCGACTACCGCTACATCGGCCCCCAGAGCCGCGAACTCAGCCTGCGCCTCCGCCCCTCGCAAGGACACCGGCGAGCGCACCTCCACCCCCAACCGCTCGGCTTCCACCTGCACCGGCGAGGGCATCAGCTTCTTCCCCCGCCCCGCCGGGCGCGGCGGCTGGGTGTAGACGCAGGCGATCTCGTGCCCCGCCTCATGCAATGCGCGCAGGGCCGGAACCGCGAAATCGGGCGTTCCCATGAAGATGATGCGCATAAGCTTTGCGGGCAGCCTTTGTGAAGCGAAGCGCAGCCCCTATCTCTCCCCCCATGGCATCGCAAGAGATCGAGGCACTGAGCGCCGCGCTCGCCCGCCTGCCGGGGCTGGGGCCGCGCAGCGCGCGGCGGGCGGTGTTGTGGCTGGTCAAGCACCGCGAGTCTGCACTCCCTGCGCTGCTCGAAGCCCTCGCCGGGGTGGCCGAGACGCTGGTCGAGTGCCACATCTGCGGCAATGTCGACACCCGCGACCCCTGCGCCATCTGCGCCGACCCGCGCCGCGACGCGCGCGCTCTCTGCGTGGTCGAAGAAGTCTCCGACGTCTGGGCGCTCGATCGCGCGCGGCTGTTCCCCGGGCGCTACCACGTGCTCGGCGGGCGGCTGTCCGCGCTCGACGGGATCGGCCCCGAGGACCTCGGAATCGCCAGCCTGCTCGCCCGCGTGGCAGAGGGCGGGATCGACGAGGTGGTGCTCGCCATGAACGCCACCCTCGAGGGCCAGACCACCGCGCACTACCTCGCCGAACGGCTCGAGGCCTTCCCCTTGCGCGTCACCCAACTCGCCCACGGCCTGCCGGTCGGCGGCGAGCTCGACTACCTCGACGAGGGCACGCTGGCGCAGGCCTTGCGGGCAAGGCGGCCGGTCGGATGAACGGCCTCCAACGCATCTTCACTTGGCTCCTCGGTCCCGGCGTCGAGCGCGAATCCCGCGAATGGAAGGTCGAATGCGGCCATTGCGGCCATGCCACGAGCGTGTGGGAGATGGGCGGCATCCGCTACAAGGCGACCGGGGCAAAGTCCTACGGCGGCCGCTGCCCCGCCTGCGGCCAGTCCGGCAAGCGCAGGCTGCGCCGATCACCCTGATCGGAGCATCGCGCTTGCGCCTTGCGGCTGCGGCCCCTATTTTGCCCGCATTATGGCTATCCGCGAAATCCTCGAAGTGCCGGACCCCCGGCTCAAGACCGTCTCGACCCCGGTCGAACCCCACGAGTTCGGCCCCGAGCTCAAGACCCTCGTCGAAGACATGTTCGAGACGATGTACGATGCCCCCGGCATTGGCCTCGCCGCGATTCAGGTCGGCGTGCCCAAGCGGGTGTTGGTGATCGATCTCCAGCCCGATGACCCGGACGCCGAGCCGGTCGAGTGCAACCACAACGGCCACAAGCACACCCATCCGGCCACCAAGAACGAGCCGCGGGTGTTCATCAATCCGGTGATCCTCGATCCGGCCAAGGAGCTGTCGACCTATCAGGAAGGCTGCCTCTCGGTCCCCGAGATCTACGCCGACGTTGATCGCCCGGCGACCTGCACCGTCCGCTATCAGGACTTGGACGGCAACACCCACGAGGAGCATCTTGAAGGCCTGCTGGCGACCTGCTTGCAGCACGAGATGGACCACCTGGAGGGCATCCTCTTCATCGACCACCTCTCGCGGTTGAAGCGCGCGATGGTGCTGAAGAAGCTCGAGAAAATCCGGCGGGCGGCGTAATCTGCCTTCCGCTCGCCCCTCCGGGCGAGCGCCCTCGGTGCTGTTCCTTCGCTTCGCTACGGGCACCTGCGGGCGGCCGTTCGGCCTTGCGGCACTTCGCGCCGAAACTTGTGCCACACCCCCCCTCGTCACCCCGGACTTGATCCGGGGCTAGGCTTTCTTGTTGGAAAGCGCACCGCAGGCCTAGCGTTCCCTATTCGTTCCGTGTAAACTTATCGCATGGACCCTGCGATTCTCTCGATCATTGCCCTCCTCGCCGGCGCTGCGCTCGGCTGGTTCTTCGCCTCACGCCCGCTCGCGGACCTGCGCACGCGGCTGGCTGCGGCGGAAGCCGCGGGCACTGAAGGCGAGGCCAAGTTCGCCCGCGCCATCGCCGAACTGGGCGAGGCGCGGATCGAGGTCGCCGCGCTGGGTGAACGCGCCGCGCGCGCCGATGACCTTGCGCAGGCGCTCGATACCGCGCGCGAGGAAAACGCCCGTTTTCGCGCCGAACGCGCCGCCTTCGCGGAACAGAAGCGCCTGCTCGAAGAATCGCGGAGCAACCTACTCAAGGAATTCGAGAATACCGGCGCTGCGGTGCTGAACCGCGCGCAAGAAGCCTTCCTCAAGCGTGCCGAGGAGCGGCTCGGCCACTCCGAGAAGGCGAGCGAGGAGAAGCTGAAAGCGCTGCTCTCGCCAGTGGGCGAAAAGCTGGCGAGCTACGAAAAGCAGGTCGCCGATCTGGAGGCCAAGCGCACCGATGCCTTCGGGCAGCTCGCGGGCCTGATCCAGTCGATGAAGGAAGGCCAGGAACAGGTCCGGCGCGAGGCGCAGCGGCTCGGCAATTCGCTCACCAACGCCCCCAAGGCGCGCGGGCGCTGGGGGGAGCGGGCGCTGCAGAACCTGCTCGAACAATGCGGGCTCGCGCAGCACACCGATTTCATCATGGAGCATTCGGTCGAGACCGAAGATGGCCGCCTGCGCCCCGATGCGATCATCAACGTGCCCGGCCAGAAGAAGCTGGTGGTCGATTCCAAGGTGTCCTTGAACGCCTATCAGGCCGCCTTCGAGGCCGATGACGAGGCCGAGCGTAAGCGCCACCTCGATCTCCACGCCAAGTCGATGCGCGGCCATGTGCAGACCTTGGGCGCCAAGAGCTACCAGAGCCAGTTCGATGAAGCGCCCGATTACGTGATCATGTTCGTCCCCGGCGAACACTTCGTCACCGCCGCGCTGGAGGCGGACCCCGGACTGTGGGACTTCGCTTTCGAGCGGCGGGTGCTGCTCGCTACCCCCACCAACCTCGTCGCGATCGCGCGGACGGTCGCGCAGGTGTGGCGGCAGGACGGGCTCGCGAAGGACGCGCAGGAAATCGGGCGGATGGGCGCCGAGCTCTATGATCGCCTGCGCGTGGCAAGCGAGCACCTGAAGCGCGTCGGCGGCGGGCTCGAAAGCGCGGTCAACAATTACAACAAGTTTGTGGGGTCGTTCGAGCGCAATGTGCTGACTTCCGGGCGGCGGCTGGCCGAAAAGGGCATCGAGATCGGCAAGCAGGCGATCGAGGAAGTGCCGCTGGTGGAAAGCGCTCCGCGCTACAATGCTGCCGATGGCGATGCGGTGGAGGTCGAGTACCCCGCGCTCGAAGCGCGCAAGGATGCGGCGGAGTGAGGCAAGTCGGCATCGCTGAGTGGCCAACGGGGCTCGAGTTTCCACTCGCGATGATTCCTGACGAACTGGTGCCGCGGCTCGGTTTGCGTTTCGAGGCCTATGAAGAAGAAGGGCTTAGCCTGCACTTCGCTGCAATTGTGGAAGGCGACGCTGGGGTTTTCGCGCTCGTGCGCGGCGTTGGATATCCTGGGCAGGGCACGCAAGTCTGGTGTCTTGCTGATGGCACGGATGCCGCAGCACGAATTGCCGCGTTCTGCTCAGCTTTCAAAGTGGTTGATGCCGAGATCATCTGGCGCACGCCGAACTCGGCAACGCAACTGCAGCCCGACTGCCCCTAATCTTGCGCAACCCCCGCCAG
>JAIYEK010000183.1 GCA_027487015.1 Erythrobacteraceae bacterium
GGATGATTGCCGCTGCGGCCGCCGGGCGCTTCGCTGTCGGGGTGCTGGCTGCCCTGCTGTCCGGGGCCGGGCTGGTGCTGCTAGCACGGGGGCTTGGGCTTCCCGCCCTTCACGACCCTCACGGTGTGGCGATTGCCGCCATCATCGCCAGCGTCAGCTTTGCCGCGCGCGGCGCGCTGTTTGCGCGCTCTGCATCGGCGCGAGGGTGGTGGATTGCGCTTGCCGTGGTCGCGGGAGAGGCGGCCGTTTTGATGACCGCCGCGGTGATGCCGGGCGCATGGCCGGGCTGGGTGCTGGCGCTGCTGCCCGCACAATGGGCGACCCTTGCGCTTCAGGCCGGGCTGACGGGCAGCGGCGCGCCTCTGGCCGACGCGGCGCTGCTCGCCCTCTGCGCCACCGCGGCAGCCACGATGCTGGTCGCCCGCCTGTGGCCACGCCGCTGGCCCTACCTTGTGATGTTCACCACTTGGCTCGGCTGCTCCACGCTCGTGTGGGACAGGTGGCAAGCCGCGTTCTAGGCGCTAGCCTTCCTTCTTCGCGTCCAGCCAATGCGCCGCGCGCACCCCGAAGGTGATCAGGAACGGCACCAGCACCACGCTCAGGAACACCTTGGCGAGCACCTGCCCGATCATCAGGTCGGTGATGTCGAACTCGCCGTAGAAGGCGAGGGTGATGAAGATCACCGAATCGACTGCCTGTGACAGCGCCGAGGCGATCGCGCCGCGCACCATCAGGCCCAGCGTGCTCTCGTCCTCGCCGCTGCCGCGCAGGCGGTCGAAGATCCAGATGTTGAGGAGCAGCGAGGTGATGTAGCTCGCCGGCCCCGCCATCCACACCCGCCAGGTCGACTGGTGGACCCGCTCGAAGGCGGCAAGGTCATCGGGGCGGAAAGCCAGCATTTCGGACGAGGCGGGCAGCGCCAGCACCAGCTGCATCAGCAGCGCCGAGAGCCCGAGCGGCAGGAAACCCCACCACACGATCCGTTTGGCCGCCTCGCGGCCGTAAAGCTGCGACAGCGTGCTCGAGATGACCACCAGCAGCAAAAACGGAAAAATCCCGCTCTCGACCGCAAGGCTGGTCGGCCACAGCTGCACCTGCTTGAAGGCGAGCACGCCCGCCAGCACCGTCATCCCGCCATAGAGCAGCGTGTAGACGAACATCCCCAGCGGCATCGACACACCCGCAGGCGTGGTGGCGGCGAAAGGGGCGGCGGCCGGAACGGCGGGAGCAGGCGTGTCCATCGCAAGGGTGCTACCCAGCGTGGGGGCAAAAGGAAAGCGCCTGCGCGGCCTCGCGGCGGGGCTTACCCGCAGGCTTGTGCGGACACGCCATCACGTGCGGCTTGCAAGTGCCTGCGCAAACTGCCACGCCCCGAGGTGCTGCGTGCGAGGCAAGATGCCTGCGCGCAGGGGGATCGGGTCGCTTTAAAAAGCCGTCAAGGAAACGTCGCTGCCGTGAACGGAAGTATCACGTCCACCCTGCTGAGCCTTGCCGGGGTGCTCGCCATCCTCGCCATCGCCTTCGCGCTGTCATCGGGCCGTAGTCTCATCAACCTCAGGGTAGTGGGGTCGGCCTTCGCGCTGCAGGCCTTCACCGCGCTGGTCGTGCTGCGCACCGATGCCGGCGTGGCGGTGATCGCCGGGATATCCTCCGGGGTGATCGCGCTGCTCGATTTCTCCAAGGTCGGGATCGAGACGCTGTTCGGCCCGATGGCCAACAACCCCTTTGCCGGAACCTTCGTGATCGCCGGGCTGCCGGTGATCGTGTTCTTCTCGGCGATCGTATCGGTGCTCTATCACCTCGGCATCATGCAGCGGGTGGTGCGCTGGGTGGGCGGCGCGATCGGCTGGATCACCGGGATCAGCCGGGTCGAGGCGCTGGCGGCGGCGGCTAATATCTTCCTCGGCCAATCGGAAAGCCCCTTGGTGGTGCGCCCCTATCTGGCCAACCTTTCGCCCGCCGGGTTGTTCACTCTGATGACGGTGGGGATGGCCGGGACGGCGGGGACCATTCTTGCGATCTATGCCAGCTTCATCGGCGAGGATGCGTTGCCCTTCCTGCTCGCGTCGGCCTTCATGTCAGCGCCGGGCGGGATCCTGATGGCCAAGATCATCATGCCCGACGAGCCGCAGAAATTGCTCGGCTATAACGGCTCGGTGGCGGCGGCAGCGGTGGCGCGGGCGCGCGGTCGCCCCAACACGCTGACCGAGGCGACCCGCGTGGTGATGTATGACGAGAACGGGCAGGAGGTCGAACTCCCCCAGGCGCGGATCAGCGCGGTGGGCCCGGCCGCGATCACCGAGGGCGGCATGAAGGCCGACGAGGTGAGCTCTGCCGAAACCTTCGAGGAAGGCCAGCGCCCCGCCAATATCATCGAGGCCGCCGCCCAAGGCACCCAGACCGGCGTCAAGCTCGCGGTCGCGGTGGGGGCGATGGTGATGGTATTCGTCGGGCTGGTGGCGCTGGCGAACGGCATGCTCGCCGGGGCCGGCGGCGGGATCGTCAATCTCGCCGCTGAGGCCGGCACGCCGCTGACGCCCGAGGCCGCGGCGTGGCTTGCGGACATCAGCTTCCAGAAGCTGCTCGGTTATGTGTTTGCGCCGGTGATGTTCCTGATCGGCATTTCCGACTGGAACCAGGCGCAGATCGCAGGGGGGCTGTTCGGCACCAAGATCGTACTCAACGAATTCGTCGCCTTCATCGATCTGGGCGCGATGCAGGGCGGCGAATTGACCCAGCGCAGCCGCGCGATCCTCACCTTCGCGCTGTGCGGTTTTGCCAACTTCTCCTCGATCGCGATCCAGATGGCGGTAACCGGCGGGCTTGCCCCCAATCAGCGTCCGGTGATTGCGAAGCTGGGGCTGAAGGCGCTCGCGGCAGGCAGCCTTGCCAATCTGATGAGCGCCGCGCTCGCGAGCATGTTCCTGCCGCTCTAGGCTCTTGGCAGGCGCGGCAGCGCAGGTGTAAGGCCGCGGCCATGATCGACATTGCATCCGTCAGCCTCGCCCAGCCGCTCGAAACCATTGCCGACGAACTCGGCCGCAGCTTTAGCGAATATGGCTTTGCAGTGGTGCGCGATCACGGCATCCCGCAGGACCTGATCGACGAAGCCGAGGCGGTGTCCAAGGCGTTCTTCGCCCTGCCCGATGCGGTCAAGCGCGCCTACAAGATCGAAGGCGGCGGCGGCGCGCGCGGCTATACCCCGTTCGGGACCGAGAAGGCCAAGGACGCCGAGGTGTTCGACCTCAAGGAATTCTGGCACGTCGGCCGCGATCTGCCCGAGGGCCATCCGCTCCGCCCCTTCATGGCGCCCAATGTTTGGCCGAGCGAGGTCGAGGGCTTTCGCGAGACGATGAGCGCGCTGTTCAGCGCCTTCGAGGTTGCCGGGGGCCGCGTGCTCGAAGCGATCGCGCTCCACCTCGGCCGCCCGCGTGATTTCTTCGCGGCGAGCGTGGCCGAGGGCAATTCGGTGATGCGCCTGCTCCGCTATCCGCCGCTCGCTGAAGGTGCGCCCGAAGGCGCGATCCGCGCGGCCGGGCACGAGGACATCAACACCATCACCCTGCTGCTGGGGGCCGAGGAAGCCGGGCTCGAACTGCTCGCGCGGGACGGCCAGTGGCATGCGATCGACGTGCCCGCGGGCGCGCTGGTCATCAATGTCGGCGACATGCTCCAGCGCCAGACCAACGGCAAGCTGCGCTCGACCACGCACCGGGTGGTCAACCCGCGCGGCGAGGCGGCGCGGCGAGCGCGTTACTCGATGCCGTTCTTCCTGCACTTCCGGCCCGATTTCCTGATCGAGCCTCTGCCCGAATGTGTCGGCGACAACACCGCGGCCGCGCCCGAGCCGATCACCGCGCATGACTACCTCATGCAGCGCCTGCGCGAGATCAACCTCGTCTGAGACGGGTGTTCGGGGGCCTGAAAAGGCCCTTCGGTTAAAATCCCCGCGGCGTTGCGGCGATGCAACACCATGCCTGCGAACTGTCGGAAAACCGTAGCTTTTCGCGCCCTCCACAAAGGCTCTCTAGGCGATTCCACGAGGCCGCCTGATGCGCGTCATGAAATTGTCACAGAAACGTCGCTTTGGCGCAAGCGAACGGGCCTAGGGCCGCCCGCAATACGTATTTCTCTCTCCACCGCTACCAGGGGCTTTCATCCATGAAGCTTAAGTATCTTCTCGCCGCGAGCATCGTCAGCCTTGCCGCGACCACCACGATCGCGACGCCCGCCTTCGCGCAGGAAACCACCTCGTCGGTCCGCGGCGACGTCACCGACCAGAACGGCGCTCCGATCGCCGGCGCGACCGTGACCGTGACCCACGTCCCCTCGGGCACCACCTCGACCCAGACGACCGATGCCGAAGGCGGCTTCAACGCGGCTGGTCTGCGTCTCGGCGGCCCCTTCCTCGTCGAAGTGTCGGCCCCGGGCTTTGAAATCGCCTCGCAGGAAATCGGCTTCCTGACCGCCGGTCAGGCGCAGCGCCTCAGCGTCGCGCTGGTCGAAGAAGGCCAGACCATCGTCGTCACCGGCAACCGCGTCCGCTCGGCGATCACTCTCGCCACCGGCCCCGCGACCGTGCTGAGCGCCCGCGACATCGCCGGCGTCGCCAACGTGCAGCGCGACATCCGCAACCTCGCCGCGCGCGATCCGCTGGTGACCCTCGACGCCACCAACGGCAACGCCATCAGCATCGCCGGACAGAACAACCGCTACAACCGCTTCACCGTCGACGGTGTGGCCTTCGGTGACCCCTTCGGTCTTGAGTCGGGCGGCCTCGTTTCGACCCGCGGTCCCGTGCCGCTTGACGCGATCGGCGAATTCTCGGTCGAAACCGCGCCGGTCGACATCCAGCAGGGCTTCTTCCAGGGCGGCGCGATTAACACCCAGCTCAAGTCGGGCGGCAACCGCTTCACCTTCCTTGGCGCGGCCTTCTATCAGGATGACAGCCTGCGCGGCTCGCGTGCCCGCGAACTGACCCGCATCGGCGCGTTCGAATCGCAGATCTACACCGCGCAGGTCACCGGCCCGATCATCAAGGACAAGCTGTTCTTCGCGGTCACCTACGAGCGCACCCGTGACACCGTCCCCGCCAACGTCGCACCGTCGCAGCTCGGCGTGACCGACGCCGACCTGACCCAGATCAGCGGCATCGCCCAGAGCGTTTACGGCTACGACACGCTCGGCGCGGTCGACTCGATCGTCGAGAAGGACGACAAGCTCGTCACCAAGCTCGACTGGAACGTCGCCGACGGCCACCGCCTGACTGCCACCTACATCTGGAACGAAGCCTCGGTGCTTGCGGGCCAGACCGGCACCGGCCAGATCGTCGCCACCAACCCGACCCTGAACCTGCTCTCGAACAACTATAACCAGGGCGCGGTCAACCACTTCGGTATCATCCAGTCGAGCAACCAGTGGTCGGACAACTTCTCGACCCAGCTGCGCGTCTCCTATGCCGATTACGTGCGTCTGCAGGTGCCGTTCAACGGCCGCACCTTCGGCGAGTTCACCACCTGTCTCGACCCGGTCAACCCGACCGCGCCGGCGCAGGGCCAGCCGGCCAACGGTTCGTCGCCGACGCTCTGCTCGCCCGGCCAGCAGCGTCTCATCTTCGGTCCGGACATCAGCCGTCAGGCGAACGAGCTTGACAGCCAGTCGCTGGCGATCGAGTTCGCCGCGACCCTCAAGGCGAAGAACCACACCATCAAGTTCATCGCCGAGCGTCGTCAGCAGGACGTGCGCAACCTCTTCGCCCAGCGCGTTTCGGGTGCGTGGTACTTCGACAACATCGCTGACCTGCAGGCACGTCGTGCGAACACCCTCGACATCGCCGTGCCGCTGCGCGGCGACATCGACACCGTCACCGCCGATTTCCAGAACAACAGCTGGACCTTCGGCATCAGCGACACGATCGACGTGACCGACACCCTGACCCTGGTGGCGGGCGTGCGTTACGACCTGTTCGACACCCCGGATCGTCCGTTCTTCAACCAGGACTTCCTCAACCGCTTCGGCTTCGCCAACAACTCGACCCTCAACGGTCGTGACCTGTTCCAGCCGCGCTTCGGCGTGAACTGGAAGCCGACCGATCGCCTCCAGGTGCGCGGTTCGGCAGGCCTGTTCGGCGGCGGCAGCCCGCTGGTGTGGATCTCGAACAGCTATTCGAACCCTGGTCCGACGCTTGGCCGCGTGCAGGTCAACCGCGTGCCCGGTGTCGGCGGCGCTCCGGACACCTTCACCATCAGCAACCTGACCCTGACCACCGCGCAGCAGAACGCGATCGGTGCGGCCACGCTCAACGGCGTGACCGGCGGCACCGGCCTTCCGCAGTCGCTGATCGACGCGATCCGTGCCTCCGGCACCGCCACCGCGCCGACCAACGCGATCGATCCGAACTTCGAAGCTCCCTCGACCTGGCGCTTTGCGGCTTCGGTCGATTACGAAGCCAACCTCGGCAGCTTCCTGGGCGACGGCTGGAACTTCGGCGCCGACGTGATCTACTCGAAGGTCAACAACGCGCTCGAGTGGACCGACCTGCGCTCGGTGCCCAACGGCACGCTGCCCGATGGCCGCACCCGTTACACCGTGCTGGCCGGTCAGGACCTCAACAGCCAGAACACCGACATCCTGCTGACCAACACCGATTTCGGTGACAGCTGGAACCTCGTCGCCCGCTTCAACAAGCGGTGGGACAACGGCCTGTTCGTCAACGGTTCGTACACCTACCAGGATGTCGCGGACCAGAACCCCGGCACCTCGTCGGTCGCTTTCTCGAACTACAACACCACGGTGACCGGGCTCGACTCGAACTTCGCGGCTCCGGGCATCGCCAACTACCAGCGCGATAACCAGTTCCGTCTTGGCCTCGGCTTCGATGGCGAAATCTTCGGCGAGAACAACACCCGCATCGAGCTGTTCTACAACGTCCGTTCGGGCCAGCGTTACAGCTACGTCTACAACGACCCGACCGGCAGCGCCTTCCGTCCGGCGGTGCTCGGGGTGCAGGGCCGCAGCGAACGCGGTCTGATCTACGTGCCGAACGTTTCGGCGATCAACGCCGACCCGAAGGTGGCCTATGCGCCGAACTTCGACTTCACCGGGTTCCAGCAGTTCATCCTCAACTCGGAGCTGAAGGACTACCAGGGCACGATCGCGCCGAAGAACATCGCCAAGACCCCCGCGGTGCACAAGCTCGACCTCGCGATCCGCCAGGAAGTGCCCTTCGTGTTCGGTGGCAAGATCGAGCTCTCGGCGGAAATGGAGAACGTCCTGAACTTCATCGACAAGGACTGGGGCACGATCCGTCAGGTCGGCTTCCCCTACGCTGCCTCGCTGGTGAACGTGACCTGCCTCACCGCGCCGCAGGGCACTCCGGGTTCGGCAACGGCGACCAACGCCCAGCCTTGCGCGCAGTACCTCTACTCCAACCGCTCGGGCACGACCTTCCGTGCGCCGGTCGAAGCGACCCAGATCAACGGTTCGCTGTGGGGCGTGCGCTTCGGTGTCCGCGTCAAGTTCTGATCGCGCTGATCAGCCACGACAATCGCAAGGGCGGCCCGGCAACGGGCCGCCCTTTTGCTTTGGGGGCGCAGGGCGGACGTGACCGGGGATGAGCGAGCAGGCGCCCTGTCCCTTGCGGGCCGAGACGTAGGCAGGCCTCGCTGCCTTAGCCCCCGGAAGCGGCGGCGGAGCCCGGCGCGCTGTGCGTTTCGGCCTCGGCAATCAGCTGTGCGGCGAGCGCGGCGCAGGTGCCCGCATCCTCGCCCGTGACCAGCGCCCGTTCGAGCGCGGCGGCGGCAAGGCCCAGCGCCGGTTCGCCGAACATCGCTGCGGTCCCGGCGAGCTTGTGCAGCAGCCGCGGCAGCTCATCCGCAGCGTCGCCCTCGTGCTTGGGGCCGCGCGAGCCGGCAAGCGCGAGCGAGCCATCGGCCAGCCCTGCTTCCACCGCCGCGATCGCTTGAAGCCGCCGCGCCTGCCAGCGCGCGACCAGCTGCGGCGAGCGCGCCAGCGCCGAGGCGCGCGCGGCCGGATCGGCGAACCGGCCCAACACCCCCGCACCCAGCCCCGCGCCCGCGGGATCGGCCTCGACAATCCGGGTCGGCAGCCAGCGCTGCAGGGCGCGGGCGAGGTGGGCGAAGACCACCGGCTTGGCCAAGTGCCCCTGCATTCCCGCCGCGCGCGCTGCGGCGACATCTTCGGGGTAGGCATTGGCGGTGAGCGCGATCACCGGCAGCAGCCCGGGCCCGATACCCTCGGCGCGGATCGCGCGGGTGGCGGCAAGGCCGTCGCAATCGGGCATCTGCACGTCCATCAGCACCAGGTCATAGGGCCGCGCGCGCATCACCGAATCGATCACCATGGCAATCGCCTCGTTCCCGTCATGGGCGACATCGACCTCCTGCCCGCAGCGTTCGAGCATCTCGGTCACCAGCAGGCGGTTGATGTCGTGATCCTCGACCAGCAGGATGCGCGCGGGCGCGAGCGCTGCGCCGGGGGCGTCGTCCGGCACCAGCATTGGCCCGGTCAGGGGCAGCGGCAGATCGGCTAGGGGCGCGGCGGTCTCCGGCGCGGCGGCGGGCGGGGCGAGCGTCGCCGGGAGAACCAGCGCAAAGCGCGAGCCTTCACCGGGCGCGCTCTCGACCTCGATCCGCCCACCGAGCAAAGCGGCCAGCTGGCGGCTGATCGACAGGCCGAGCCCGGTGCCGCCATAGCGCCGCGCGATGCTGGCCTCGCCCTGCGTGAAGGGGAGGAAGATCGTCTCCAGCTGAAGCGGGCTGATCCCGATCCCGCTGTCGGCCACGGTCACCCGCACCTCATGGCCGGTGACGCGGTAGCTGACTGCGATCTCGCCCGCCTCGGTAAACTTCACCGCATTGCCGATGAGGTTGAGCATGATCTGCCTCAAACGCAGCCCGTCGGTCAGCACCCAGGGCGGACGGTCCTCGGAAAAGCGGCAATCGGCATCCCCGCCGCAATCGCAGGCAAGCGTCAGCGCCAGCCCCTTGCGTGTCGCCGCGGGGCGGTGGAGCGCGGCGCATTCAGCGAGGCTGGCATGGAGGTTCACCGGCGCACGGTCGATCGCGAACTGCCCGCTCTCGATCTTGGAGAGGTCGAGCACGTCGTTGAGAAGCATCATCATCGACCGCCCCGATTGCACGATGAGCTCGGCAAAGCGGCGCTGATCGGCTGCTAGCTCGCCCTGCAGGATCAGCTCGGCAAAGCCCAGCACGCCGTTCATCGGGGTGCGGATCTCGTGGCTCATATTGGCGAGGAATTCGGACTTGGCGCGCGCCGCGTTCTCGGCATGGCGCCGCGCGCGGGTGAGCAGCAGTTCGAGCTCGACCCGCTCGGTCACGTCGCGCGCGGCGACCACCACCGCCTCGGGCGCGCCGGTCGTGCCGTCGCGCACCAGCACGCAGTCCGCCTCGAGGAAAACGGGCGATCCGTCGGGCGCGTCATCATAGCGGCGATAGGTCACCCGCTCACGCTCGCTGGTGCCGGCGATCAACCGCTCCATCGCCTCGAGCGCGCGGTTGTGCGCGTCAGGGTGGAGCCGCTCTGCCGCATGGCGGCCGAGGAAGGTCGCGGGCGGCACCCCGATCACCTCTGCCACCGAGGGCGATGCATAGGTGCACACGCCGGCGAGATCGAAGCGCAGGATCGCATCGGAGATGTTTTCGGCGAGCAGATCGACCTCGCGCTTGCCTGCCGCGAGCCGCGCCATCATCCGGTCGCGCCCGGCAAGGATCGCGGCGACGGGCAGCCCCGTGAGGAAGTTCGCGGCAACGAAGGCCTGCAGCAGGTGCAGCTGTGCAAGGCCGCTCCCGCTCGCCTCGGCGATGGGACCTGCGCCCGTGAATGTCATCGCGCCCGCCACCACCGCC
Organism: Erythrobacteraceae bacterium; assembly: GCA_027487015.1. Lineage (GTDB taxonomy): Bacteria > Pseudomonadota > Alphaproteobacteria > Sphingomonadales > Sphingomonadaceae > Erythrobacter. The sequence goes on from JAIYEK010000183.1 coordinate 9,888, forward strand.
ACCCCGGCGACGTTGAGCGCGCTCCCGAGGCTGCCGAGGCGGAAGGCGTGCAGCAGGGTGATCGGCTGGATCAGGAACAGCAGCGGATAGTGGGTCTGGTTGAACACCAGAAAGGCGCTCACCATCCCGCCGCCGAGCAGCGCGGCGCTTTCAAGCGCGCCCGCGGGCGCCGGGGCAAGCCGGCCGCGCAGCCGGTCGACCAGCAGCAGCGCCCCGGGTACGATCAGCACCATCGCCATGCTGTCGGTCAGGAACCACTCCAGCGCCCCGGCGCGCCAAGCCTCCCAGTTGCTGCCGAACACCGGGATGACCAGGACAGCCGAAACCAGCGGCCCGATCAGCCCGCCGGCCCAGACGAAGCGCGCGAGGTCACCGAGCCGGTTCATGTCGGGTGCCGCGCGTCCGGTGCTGCGGGTCAGCGCGAGAACCGCGACGATCTCGACCATGTTGGCGAGCGAGAAGGCGAGCGCCACCCGGTCGGGCAGCTGCGCCACCGCGTTGGCGGCGAGGCTCGCGGCAAAGCAGGCGGCGAGCAGCGGCAGCTCGCAGCGCAGCCGCGCGCGCAGCAGCAGGGCGACGGCGCAGGCATTGGGCAGCCAGATCGGGCTGACGGTGTCGCCGGCACTGGCGAGCGCAAGGCTGAGGCACGCGATCGCGAGGTAGCCCGCGCCGCCGATCAACGCCGCGACAAGGCTGCGGCGGTCAAGCGGCCCTGTGGCAATGCGCAACCGGCGCAGCCAGCGGTCCGCCACGGCCCGCAGCGCGCCCCTTGGCGATACCGGTTGCGCAGGCATCCCGCGCCGCGCGTTGGCCGCAGTTCCAGAAGACCCGGCTGCGGCACCGGTCGGCTCGGCAGTGGACGCGAACCCTGCGGCGCGTGTGCCAGACCTGCGGACGTCGGCGGCGCGCGCGCGCGCGGGGCCTGCGTCCTGCGGGACGAGGTCGTCTTCGGCCTCCGGCAGATCGCTGCCGCGGTGCCGCCCGTGATCCAGTCCGCGCTCGATCGTGTGCGCTCCATCGCCAATTGCTGCGCGGCTGTTATAAGGCCGGCGCAGCGATTGCGGGGAGAACCGCATCCAGAATGGAGCAAAGGGACAGGGCAAGGCCCGCGAGCATGGCGAGCGAGGGATCCTACAGCGCGCAGCCGCGGCGGCTGCGCTGGCCGCTGGTGGCGGGGCTGGTGGTGCTGCACATCGCCGCGCTCTACGGCCTCGCGCGCGCCTTTGCGCCGGACATGACGGCGGCGGTCGAGCGGCAGGTGGTCTCAGCCTTCGCGATCAGCGCGCCGCCTCCTGCCCCGCCGCCGCCGGAAAACCAGGCCGAGCCCGATGAGGGGGCCCAAGGCGCGGCCGGACGCAAGGCGGTGGCAAAGCCGGTCACCGCTCAACCGCCCCAGCGGCGGCTCAAGGAGGATGTGGCCCTGCCGCGCGCCTCCTCGACCGGCACGGCGACCAAGTCCGGCGGGGCGGCGGCGGGCGAGGGGACCGGCGCGGCGGGCAGCGGAAGCGGCACCGGGAGCGGCAATGGCGGGAGCGGGCGCGGCGGGGTGGCGGTCTCCAAGCCCGTCCACATCTCGGGCAGCATCGACAATGCGCGCGACTTTCCCGTGCCTCCCGGCGGGCGCGAAGCACGCCGCGGTACCCAGGTGATCGTGCGCGTCACCGTCACCCCCGATGGCCGCGCGCGCGATTGCGCCATCGTCCGCCCCAGCCCCGACGCCGAGGCCGACCGCATCACCTGCCGCCTCGTCGAGACCCGGCTCGGCTTCCGACCGGCGATGGATGCGAACGGCAATCCGGTCGCAGCGCCGTTTTACTGGCGCCAGCAATGGTTCTGAGCTGTGTCCGGGCGCGCTCCCGATGCGCCGAAACCGTCACTTCGCGGTGGCATCGCGCCTTGCGGCTGATATAGACCGCAGGCAGCACAAAGGGGGCTTTGGAAAGACGTGTCGGCGATCCATCCAGTTATTCTGTGCGGCGGCAGCGGGACACGGCTGTGGCCGGTCAGCCGCAAGGCCGTGCCCAAGCCCTTCCTGCCGCTGGTGGGCGAGCAGACGCTGTTCGAGCAGGCCGTGGCCCGCGTCGCCGGCGATGAGCGCTTCGCCCCGCCGATGGTGGTGGCAGGCGCCGCCCATGCTGACCTGATCCTGGCGCAGCTGGGCGATAACCCGGGCGCGCGGCTGGTCATCGAGCCGGCCGCGAAGAACACCGCCCCCGCCATCGCGCTCGCCGCCGCGCTGCTGCCGGCCGATGCGGTGATGCTGGTCTGCCCGAGCGACCACCACATCGCCGACAGCGCCGCCTTTCGCGCCGCCGCGCTCGCCGCCGCGGCGCTGGCGCGCGAGGATTACCTCGTCTCTTTCGGCATCGCCGCCGATCGCCCCGAGACCGGCTACGGCTACCTCAGGCGCGGCGAGCCGCTTGCGGGGGGCTACGCCATCCGCCAGTTCGTCGAGAAGCCCGATCTGGAGCGCGCACGGGAATATCTCGCCAGCGGCGAATACAGCTGGAACGGCGGGATCTTCGCCTTCCGTACCGGGCACTTGCTGGCTGAACTCGCCGCCCACCGCCCCGAAATGGCGCGTCTTGTCGCCGAAGCGGTCGCGGGCGGCACCGCCGAGGGCGCGCGCTTCCACCCGGCGGCCGAACCCTTTGCCCAGATCGATGGCGATTCGATCGATTACGCGGTGATGGAGAACACCGCCCGCGCGGCGATGGTCCCGGCCGATATGGGCTGGTCCGACATAGGCAACTGGGCCGCGCTCGCCGATGCGCTGGCGGACGGGGCGGACGCGGCGGGCAATGTCGTGCGCGGGTCGGTCGATCTTGCCGCCTGCCGCGATGTCTTTGCCACCACCGACGGCCCGCGCATCTCTGCGGTCGGCCTCGAGGGCGTGTGCATCATTGTCTCGGGCGGCGAGGTGCTGGTCACCACCCGCGAGGGCGCGCAGCTCGTTGGCAAATTGCCCGGAGCCGTGAACCAGTGACAGCCCCGTCCTTCCCCGCGCGCCAGCTGCCCACCAGGATGGTCGAGAAGGTGTGGGGCCGCGACGCTCTGCCCGCGCCCTTCGCCGCGCCTGCGGGGGGGCGGATCGGCGAGATCTGGTTCGAACCTCCCGCCGAAGTGCCGCAGGTTCTGGTCAAGTATCTGTTTACCAGCGAGAAATTGTCGGTGCAGGTCCACCCTTCCGATGCCTCCGCCTTGCCGGGCGAGGCGGGCAAGGAGGAGTGCTGGCTGGTGCTCGATGCGCAATCCGATGCAAGCCTCGCCATCGGGTTCACCCGCGAGGTGACCCCGGACGAGATCGAGACTGCCGCGCGGGACGGCACGATTGAGGATCTGCTCGCATGGCACCCGGCGCAGCCCGGCGATTTGTTCTACCTCCCCGCCGGCACGGTTCACGCGATCGGGCCGGGCCTCGCCCTCGTCGAGGTGCAGCAGACCAGCGACACCACCTTCCGGCTCTATGATTACGGCCGCCCGCGCGAATTGCATCTGGAGCGGGCCCTCGCGGTCGCTTCGGGCGGGGTCTATGGCGCGGAGCACAAGCGGTCGATTGCGGGCGGGCCGGTGCTGGTCGACGGCCCGCACTTCCGGCTCGACCGGGTCAAAGGCGCGCCCGATGCGGCGACGCTGGCCGCCTATCCCGGCGCGCTGCTCGTGTTGCCGCTCGAAGGCGAGGTGGCGGCGCGCGACGGATCGGCGCGGGCGGCCGCAGGGGAGTGTCTGGTGGCCGACGGGCTGGAAAGCCTCGATTTCAGCGCCGCGAAAGTGACTCTGCTGACCCGCGCAGCCTGAGGCTCACGCCCCCACCAGCAACCGCTCGATCTCGGTCATGCCGTAAGGCTTGCGCAGCACCGCTTCGGCGCCCAGCCGCTCGAATTGCCCGGCCCCCTCGGCATAGCCCGTCGCCAGCACGAAGCGTACCCCGGCCGCGCGCAGAGCATCGGCGATGGGTTCCGAGCTCTCCCCGCCCAGATTGAAGTCGATGATTGCGAAGTCCGGCGGATCGCTGGCAATCGCCGCGAGCGCGCCGCTGACCGAGCTTTCGAGCCGCACTTCGGCGACGCCAAGGCGCTTCAGGTTCTCCTCGGTGTCGAGCGCGATGATGATGCTGTCCTCGACCACCAGCACCCGCGCAGGCGCGTCGGGCGGCAGGCGGTCGGCCCGCATCGGATCGGGCGGTGGCGCGGGCAGGCGCCGCCGCTCGGCATCGGGCGCGGCGAGATAGCGCGCGGGGATCAGGAACTCAGCCTCGACCCCGGCGAGCCGGTAGCGAAGGTCGGCTTCTCCCTGGAGGTCGTGCGGGATCGAGCGGGTGATAATCGTCGACCCGAAGCCGTGGCGGGTCGGCGCGGTCACCGGTGGGCCGCCGCTCTCGCGCCAACGCAGCGCCAGATCGCCGAAAGCAGTGCGCGCGATGCTGATCTCGACGTGCCCGGCGCGCGCCGAAAGGCTGCCATACTTGGCCGAGTTGGTCGCCAGTTCATGCACCACCAGTGCGAGGATGGTGTAGGCCTCAGGCATCACCAGCACGTCCTCGCCCGACAGGCGGAAGCGGGCGCGCTGGGAGCCGGTATAGGGGGCAAGCTCGGCCTCGATCAGCTTGGCGAGGCTGGCCGGACCCCAGTTCTTGGCGGTGATGTTGTCATGCGCGGCGGCGAGCGCGGCAATCCGCCCGCCGATGATCGCGGCAAAGCCGGGGACACTCAGCGCCTCGGCCTGCGACTGCGAGACCAGCGCGCGGATCAGGCCGAGGATGTTGCGCACGCGGTGATTCAATTCGGCGATCAGCAGGTCCTGCTGCTGCGCGGCGCGCGCCCGCTCGCGGGTCAGATCCTCGCTCATGCGCAGGATCACCTCGATCAGCGTGCGGCGCAGGCGCGCGGCGACTTCGCATTCTTCGGGCGACCAGTCGGCCGAGTGGCCGCGCACGGTCTCCTGCCACGCCGCAAAGCTGGCGCGCGGCTGGAGCATTTCGCCCGGCGCGGCGGCGGCCTTGGCAGGATCGCCCGCCCAGGTGACAACGCGTTCGAGCGGACGGCGCCACAGCACCAGCGAATCGCGCGTGCCCCGCGATAGCGGCAGCACCAGCGCACCCGCCGCACGCGCCGCAAAGGCGGCGGCATCGGGGATCTGGTCGGCAAGCCGCGTGGTCGAGTGGGTCGCCCCGCCCAGCGTGCTGGCCAGCAGCGGCGCAATGGCACGGAATTCGGCTTCCCCCGGTGCCTCGCCGCTCGCGCGGTACTCGCCGTCAGCGAAGAGCGAGATGCCGTCATGCTGGATCGTGCCGCGTAGTAGCTCCTCGATCATCGGCAGGCTGTCGGCGAGGGTCACGCCGCCGGCCAGCCGGAGCAGCAGCCGGTCGTTCAACTGCCGCGCGCGCTCACGCAAGACTTCGGCTTGCGCCACGAGGATGCGGTCGAGCATCAGCGAGAAGGTCTGGCTCAGCAGCTCCGCGACCGTGCGCAGCGAATAGGCCGGCAGGCGGGGCGCGCGGTGGTGGCACGAGATCATGCCCCACAAGCGGTCATGCCGCACGATCGCGATGGCAAGCGAGGCGCCCACACCCATGTTGCGCATGTAGGCAAGGTGCATCTTGGAATGCGCGCGCAGCATCGACATCGACAGGTCGAGCGGCTCCTCCTCGGGGCTGAGCTCGGGGACGACCGGGATGGCGGCGGCATCCATGTCGGCGATGATGCGGAAGCGGTTGCGGCGGAACAGCTCGCGCGCCTGTTGCGGGATGTCGGCGGCGGGGTAGCGCAGGCCCTTGAAGGGTTCGAGCGCCGCGTCACGGTCCTCCGCGATCACCTCGCCGCTTTCGTCGGGGTGGAAGCGGTAGACCATGACGCGGTCATAGCCGGTCATCTGCCGCACCAGCCGCGCGGCGGTATCGCACAGCGCAGTGAGCGTGGAGGCCGCCTCGAGCTGGGCGATGACGGGGACGATCATGCTGACATGGTCGGCAAATTCGTTGCGGGCGTGCGGCTCGAACTCGATCACCGAGAGCCCGCAGGACATGTGCACGGCGCAATCGAACAGGGCGCCCGTGCCGGTCAGATCGAGGCCGAAGCGGCGCTCCAATGTGTCGGTGCCGGCGAGGCCCGCAAAGGCGCGGCGGATCGCCTCGTGCGCCGGGGCGCTTAGAATTTCGGCGAGCGGTGTGCCGGTCTCGGGAAGCGCGGCAAGACCAAGCAGATCGGCGAGATTGGCCGAGACATGCGCGGTCCGCCCGGCGGCGTCGGCGGCGATGAGCCCGCCGAAGCTCTGGATCGCGGCGATGTGGTGGATCGCCTCGCGGTCGCACTCGGTGAGCGCGTCCGGGCGCTGGTGGAGGTTCATGCGGACACGCTTTCGGCCTCGGCAGCACCTTCGGCGACAGCGAGGAAATGGGCGAAGACCGCCTCGGCCGCGCGGGTTGCGCCGTCAGCCTCGAACACGGCAGCGGGGCGCTCGATCCGGGCGCGCAGTGATTGCCAGAAGGCCAAGGTCGCATCATCGCCGAGGAAGGCGGTCGGCCATGTCCCGCCGCCGATGCGGGCGACCTGTTTGGCGATGGCCTTGTTGCCGAGCGCCGATCCGGCGAGCACCCAGGCGGCGCCAAGCGCCGTTCCGGGTCCGGCCCGGCCGATGGTGAACAGCGGTGCGGGCGCGGGCAGGGGAGTGCCGAGCCGCGCCAGATCGAGCGCGATCAGCGGGGTTTGCGGCGGCGGGGCAAGGTCGGCGGGGGCATGGGCGGCAAGCCACGCCTCGAGCGGCGCGCGCGCGGCATGTTGCAGGCTGAGAAAGCGGGCATAATCGGCCCGGGTCTGCCAGCCGCTTGCCGCCTGCATCGCGTGATCGAGCAAGTCATGCGCGGCCATGGTCGCAGCGCGCAGATGGGTGCGCAGGCTTTCGCCCGGCCTCCCCGTATCACTCGCCGAAGCCATATGCCCGTCCTTCCCGCCCGAATCGGCCCCATGGCCGAAATGCCGCATCTTCAGGGATCCCGGCCCGAGTGTAAGGCAAAGTAGGCAAATTTTGTGTCAAATGTTTATGACACAGTTGGACGAGGGTAGCAAACGCGAAGGGTACGTAGTGACGCCCGGTTCAGGGCGCGAGGAGGCGGCCGCCTTCCTTCTTCACCGCCGCTTCGAGCGGGCCCTTCATCACCGAGAACAAGAGCGGCAGGTCCATCTCGATCACCACGTCGTTGTCACGCACCTCGACCCCGCCGGGGATCGTCTGGCCCATGACGACTGCGGTGATGGTCATGCGGTCCTCGTGCGGCCAATCGGTGGAGACCTTGGCGAGCCCGGTAGGGAAGAACCCGCCGATCTCGCCGGCGTGCTTGCGCATACGCGCCCGCACCTCGTCCTTGGTGAGATCGTGGGGGAGGGTGACGCGCATCGCTCAGCGCTCCTGCTTGGCGGGAATTGCCGAGAAGTCGGGGAGCGGGACGCCGGTGTCGGGCATCGCGTCCTCCAGAGCCGCGGCGCCGCCATAGCGGTATTCCAGATAGCGGCTCTTGATCGCCAAATCATCGAGCGCGCCTTCGGCCAGCCGCCGCGTCACGCGGTCAACTTCGCCCGAGAGCTTCTCGAGGCTTTCGGTGAGGCGCTGATCGGCGGTCTTGCCGGCATATTCCTCCGAGCGGAGATGCTGGGGGATCTTGCGGTAGTTCTCGATCGTCTCGGGGATGTATTCGCCCACCAGCTCGCGCACTTCGGCCATCGCCGGTTCGTTATCGCCAAGGCCCTTGAGCTGAAGCCCCAGCGCATCGAGCTGCACCCCGAGCTGATCCACCAGCGCCTGCGCGGGCGGCGGGAGCGCGGGGCGCTGGGCCTCGAGCCACAGCTCGGTGCGGGCGACCATCTGGTGCGGATTGCCCTGCTTCAATTCGGCACGCTTGGGCACCTTCACCTTGGGGAAGACGCCGAAGACGCCGATTGCGACCACCGTGGCGACCAGCATCGCCATGAAGCCCCAGAACAATAGCGGGCCGATCACCGCGCTGAAAATGCC